>JACPRI010000066.1 GCA_016190065.1 Verrucomicrobiota bacterium | reverse complement strand
TTTTCAATCAAGCGGTACTTCCCGCTGCGCAGGAGCAGAATCGTGACGAGGGCGGCGATCAATGCCCAGACGGCCACGCTGAGTTGCGGGACCACGATATTCAGAACCTGGCCTACGCCCCCCAGCATGGCGCCTTGCTGGAAGTTGATCATCATCAGCATCAGAAAGTGGCACCAAATAAACCACGAGGCCCTGACGCGGGGGCCGGGGAGTTCATTCATGAATTGGAGCGTCGTCTCGCCGGAAAAAATGGCGTAGCGGCCGATGATGAGCTGGACGGCCACCTTGATCACGCAACTGACCAGGATCAACCAAAGCGCCACGAAACCCGCCTTGGCGCCGAGGCTCGTGGTGGCGATCAGTTCGCCCGAACCAACCACGGAGGCCGTCAGAATCAGGCCTGGCCCGAAGTGTCGAATCATTTCTCCGAAGCTCTTCGGCGCGTCGAGAAAGAAATGGGGATCGCGCCGATACGGATCGATCTCTGGCTCCGCGGAAGGTTTGGGTTTGCGTGAACTGTTCACGTCAGAAACAGAGTTGGTGCTTCAGCGGCGGAGTCTTCTTTTCACCAGCGAGCTATACCAATAGCTCATCCGGCACACCTCGCGAAAACCGACCCGGCGATAAACGCTTTCACCCATGCCCGCGGCGATCAAAACGGCGCCGCGATACCCCCGATCATGCGCGAAGCGGCACCCATACGCGACCAGCGCCGTGCCGATGCCGCGTCTGCGTTCGCTCTCGATGACCCCCACGTCATGAAGCCCGGCCACTCGGTGGCCGAGAAAGAGCAGGCAGGAGCCCACCGGCCCCCCTTCGAGCGCGGCCATGAGCTCCCACACGCGTTGAGGGCGAAGATTCGTCAAGTGAGCCACGCGCGCCATCTGAAAGCGCCGGATCGGCGTGCTGATCTTGCCGTAGTACGGATGCGGGTGGGTCTTGAATATCGAATGGTCCTTAATTACGGCAAACTCCAAGCTGGCGGGCGTTTGCTCGTGACTTTTGACCGCAGTGACATCGCAGTGCATTCCTGGAAAATGTTTCCGGCAACGAAAGCCTTGTTGGCGCAAACGCTCACCCACATCGTCCGGTGTTGCAAACGGACTGATCCAAAACCCGGCGCCCCGTCCGTTCATTCGGTATCGGCGGATGATCTGATCCAGGCGCGCGCCGGCAGATTCCTTTTTGAAGCGGAGTTCCACCGCGGCATTGCCCCACGCGGAACCGGGCTGCACTATCCAGACTGCGTCTGGATCCCTATGGAGTTCGACGCCGGGCACCGTGCCTTGGATCTCAAACCATTCCGCAGTGTGCCTCTCAACGGCACGAGCCAGATCAGGATCGCTCACGACGGCCGCCTTTCGTCTGGATCATTTGCGCGCCGTCGTGCGTTCGTTCATCCAGGCCATGTCACGCCGGGCCTGATATTGGGCGTAGGGCCAAAGCCGGCCCTTCTGAACCGGGCGCTTGGTATCGGGATCGAGCCACTTGTGAATCTCCGCGTGGCCGTCGGCGAAAGAAAGCCCCGCCGCGTCGTTGTGGTAATTGCCGGGTCCGTCGCAGATCGTCAACGTCCCAACCATCTGGCCGAAGAACGCGTCGTTTACGCTGTCCTCGCGTTCGTCGATGATGACCCAGAGCTGCGCGGGCGGCGGTTCGACAAAGTCGCTCGTCTTGTGATACTCCCGATAGCTCGCGTTGTTGTAGCGGCCATCGCCGCCGACGTAACTGTTCATCGCGACGGTTCGGACGCGTGAATAGGCTTTGCCGCCGATAGTCACCAGGCTGCGATCGGCCGGACATTTGTAGATGTCCGGCGTTTGCGTGTAGGGACCAAGCCGCGAACTGAGGAGCAGGGCGGTGTTGGTGTTGTCCGTATTGTTGGCGCTGAAATCCATCCAGCCATCCACCCAGCCCGCGCCCTTCCGGCCTGCGGGATCGGTTCCGTACTGATGATTTGGAGGCAGGACACCGTTGTGGTCATCGGCGTACATCGTCCACGCCAGGTTGAGCTGCTTCGAGTTGCTCATGCATTTGATCCCCTGCGCTTTGGTTTTTGCTTTGGACAAAGCGGGCAAAAGCATGCCCGCCAGGATCGCGATGATGGCAATCACGACCAGCAATTCAATGAGGGTGAAGGCTGAGGAACGAATTGGCGTATGGCGAACGGTGATTTTGGTTTCTAAGGTTTTCATAGGCTCGAGCAGTCCGGGCGTGATTAGTCTCAACCGGTCACGAACATGGCCACGTTTTCCTTCGTGATAAGGAAAGTTCCGGTGCTGTAGTTGATCGGGATCGGTGTGATCCCCGCTTTGCGATCATCCGCGGTGAAACGCAGCTTCGAATGGTTGAGGTCGTAAAGGGCTTTCACGCCATAATAGGTGAACAACTTCCGCTTCTGCATCACGGACGCCGTCATCACGCCGTCCATGATGAACTTCAACATCTGGCCTTCGGCTTGCACGGTGGTTCCGATGATTTGGCCGACCTTGCCCGCTTCCTTGATCGCCTGGCCAATGCCCGGTCCGCTCTCGGAATCGAAACCGGCCATGCCGGCCAGGTCTGGCGTGCCCTGGATGATCGAGGCCGCGACGCGCGTGGCTTCCGCTTGGTTGCCCTTGTCTTGTTGCGGAGGAAGACAAACCAGGCCGGCGGGTTCGGCGACAGAACGAAAACCGGCAAACGCTTGCTGATCGATGGTTTGCTCGATCAATCCCAGTAAAGCGACTTTGCCACGGCGTGTGCCCAGAGCTTTCAACATCGCCCGGGCCTGTTGCACGCCGATGTCAAACCAGTCCGTGCCGATGAACGCCATCCGTTTGCTGGCGGGCACATCGGCATCGACGCACACGACGGGAATTCCTGCTTCGATCGCGGCGTTGATCGGACCCACCAGCCCCGACGGATCCCAGCCGACGATCATCATGCCCGCGGGCCGCCGCGCCGTGGTTTGCTCAATCGCCGCGAGCAGGCTGGGAATGTCGATGCTGTTAGGGCCGGCGACGGTGACTTTGACGCCGAGTTCCGCTCCCGCTTGCCGGAGCGCGGGCTGATCCTGTTCGGCGAACATGGGCAAATTCGCGTTGGCGGAGAGCCAGACGTATTCGTCGTCGCTGTTCGATCGATGAATTGGGACGCTTACGGGCGTCGGCTTGACAGCAGATTCTTCGCAGCCTGCGAAAGTCATGCCGAGAGCGACTGCTCCGGCAGAAGTCAGCGCTTCACGGCGCTTTATTTGAAGCGCTTTGGACATCCGGCTGCTCAGGGCGTTTGTCGGATCCGATAACGGCCTTCGCGAATGTCGCGCTTGGCTTCCTCCAGGTCAGCCTTAATTTGGTCCGAGAGATCACATTGATCCTCAAAGAATTCTTCCAACCATTCCTTCAATTCTGCCAATTCCGTGGGTGTAAGATTAGGAATCGCAGCTTTAATCTCTTGAACCGTGCTCATGGACCAAGCTTACCTGAAGTCTTGATCGGTGTGAAGACCCATTGACGCCGGAACTGGAGTTGGTCGAGCGCCCAATCGAATGCAGCCGCCAGATCAGCTTTGGAGTTGGCCGAATTTTAGCCTGCGATTCTCGCGGCTCATGCACTTTTCAAAAACAAATCCACATTCTCCTTCGTCACGGTGTAGGTGCCGGTATTGTAATTGATCGGGATGGGAACGATGCCCGCGCGTTGGTCGTCGGAGGTGAATTTGAGCGGAGAATGGTTGGCCTCGAACAGCGCTCTGAGGCCGACATAGGTGAACAACTCGCGCTTCTGCCCGACCGCAGCGGTGAGGACACCTTCCTTCACCAGTCTCAAATGCTGGTCCTCGGCATCGACGCAGGTGGCGATGATCTGGCCAGCCTTGCCCGCTTCCTTGATCGCCTGGCCAATACCGGGGCCGCTTTCCGAGTCAAAGCCCGCCATGCCCGACAAGTCCGGTTGCGCCTGAATCACGGCAGCCGCGACGCGCGCGGCTTCCGCTTGATTGCCTTTGTCCTGCTGCGGATCGAGCACCGTCAGCCCCGCCTTTTCCGCGACCGAGCGAAAACCCGCGAAAGCCTTTTGATCGATTTCCTGCTCGATCAAACCGAACAGCGCGATCTTACCTTTCTTCCCCGCCAACGCTTTGACCATCGCCTCACCCTGCCGAACGCCAAGGTCGAACCAGTCCGTGCCAATGAAAGCCAGCCGCTTGCTCGCGGGGACGTCGGCATCGACGCACACGACCGGAATCCCACTATCGACGGCCTTGTTAATAAGGGGAACGAGAGCCGAAGGATCCCAGCCCACCACCATCATTCCCGCCGGTTTGCGCGCCGTCGTTTGCTCAATGGCGGCGATCAGGCCGGGGATATCCACGCTGTTTGGGCCAGCCATGGTCACCTTGACGCCGAGTTCTTCCGCGGCCATCCGGAGCGCGGGATGATCGTGTGCGGTGAAGAGAGGCAGATTCGCATTGGCGGAAAGCCAGACGTACTCTTCGTGAGCATAAGCCTTCCTGGACGCGCTGGAATCCTTGGGCGCCGCCCCGGTCGAGGAAGACGGAGCCTTCTCGCAGCCCGTCCATGCCGCCAGCACGCTGCTTCCCGCAACCAGCCCTCCCGCTTTGAGGGCATCGCGCCGTTTCAGTTTCGCTTGGACCTTCATACCGATCAGCCTGAAATAGCAGTTCAACTGCAGAGAGCACCGCGGGCCCAGCCGCGTTGTGATCTTTCCAGCGCAACTCAGTGTTTCAGAGATTTTTCATCTTCCGGCAATGGCTGATTCACGGTCTCGGGCGCCCAGATCAACGCCACAATGCCGAGCAAGTACGAGCTGGAAAGGACAATCGCGGCGAGCCGGAAGCCCGGCATCGGCGTGAGACCGTGCAAAATCCCCGCCAGCGGACCGAGAATGGAGACGCCAAACGCCGTGACGTACCGGCCCACGTTGTAACAGAAGCTCGTGCCCGTCGTGCGGAGGCGAGTCGGGAACAGTTCCGGGAAATAGATCGCGTAGCCTCCAAACGGAGCGAGCGTGCAGAATCCGAGCAACGGCCACAGATACCAGATTTGCCAGGCGTGCTGGAAGGTGGCGAAGGTGAAGACGAGACTGCCCCACGCCAGGAGCAGCGCCAGCAAAAACGAAAGCCTCCGGCCCAGCCGGGCGGTCACGATAGTGAAACAGCCAATCCCAAAAAACGCCGCCACCTGCTGGAGAATCCCTCCCCGCATCTTCAGTCCGGTCTTCTTGTCCTCCGTGATCGCGTTTTCCAGAATGCCGCGCAATTTTGTTTTCTGCCCGTCGCTGAGCCGCTCGGTCAGCACGACGGCCAGTTCCCGCGCCCGCGCTTGCGGTTCAACTCGAGAAACGAATTCGGCATATTTGCGTTTCTCCGGATCGGCCAAAGCGTTCACGGCGGCGCTGTGCGCCTCGGCTGTGGCCGCGCTCAAAATCACCTCTATCTTCGGGCGCGTTGGCGGCTCGACGGTTGGGATCGCCGCATCGATCAACTCCGGTGTATAGAATCCCACGCCCCACAGACCGATTTGGCCGGCCACCGCCAGGCAGAGTCCCACGAGAGTGTTGCGCCGCCAGGTCGGATCGGTGAAGAGGTCGCTGATCCGGCCGAGATGCTTGGTGGCTTTCGCTTGCACCGCGGCGGCCTTGGCTGCGACCCAGCGCTCCGGCTCCCTCAGCCGCAGGAAAACGAACACGGCCAGCAAAGCGGGCAGCGCGCCCAAGTAGTAAAGCCCGCGCCAGCCCCAGCCGAGCTGGTCGCCGGGAACAACATAACCCAGCGACACCGCGGCGAGGATGTTGCCGATGGCCGAGAGCGCCTGCAACGAGCCGAGCGCATGCGGTCGCGCGCGGTCCGGCATCGCTTCCGCCAGCAGCGCCGCGCCGACGGCGAACTCGCCTCCCACACCCGCGCCGGTCAGAAAACGAAACAACGCGAACATGTCCCAGTTCGGGGCAAACCCGCTCAAGCCTGTAAACAAGGCGTAAACCAGGATGGTGAGTCCCATGCTTTTGGCGCGGCCCCATTTGTCGCCGATGGTGCCGAAGATCAACCCGCCGGTGGCCCACCCCAGAATGAAAATGGACGTGGCCCAGTTGCCGTATTTCAGTTGGGTCAGGGTATCGGCCTGCGGCATGAGGTCGCGCATCGTAATGGAGCGCGACATCGTAAAGATTTGCTGGTCGAAGCAGTCGAACAACCAGCCGCACGCCGCGAGGACAAAAACGGACCACTGGTAGCGGTTGAGCGTCCGCCACCAGGGGGTTGTTTCAGCCGACGCCGAGGAATTGGAAGGGGCCATAATCAGAGCGCAACGCCTTTCGCACTGGGGTTACAAATCAGCGCTGAAAAAGGCGCCCTCTCCCTACACGCAATCGAAATTGAAGCCAAGGCTAATTTCATTTCGGAGCGCGAGCTTGCTTGCCGTGATCTCGGTACGGAAATATCGAGGCGAATGAATTTTCAGAGGCACCTGGCTCTGGGAAACCTTTGCATCTCCAAGCAGCGCTATGCGCAGGCGCGGGAGCACCTGGAGAACGCCGCGCGCTTGCAGCCGAAGCATGCGGAACTCCGCGCCCTCCTGGGAAACGTCCTGATCGTGCTGGGCGAGATCGATGAGGCCGAGCGAGCATTTCGGCAAGGACTCGAACACGACCCCGACAACGTGGACTTGATCCTGGGACTGGCGACCGTTCATCGCGGACGCGGCCACTTCGAGTCCGCAATGGAGAGCTATCGCTCAGCCGCCCGACTCAAGCCCAGCGATCCACAGGTCCTTTCGAACCTCGCCGCAGCATGCTTGGAAGCGTGCGAGCCTGATGAGTTGATCGCGAGCTGTCCTGAATCGGCTCGTGCGAATCCGGAGGCGCTCAGCCACATGGTCTCGGCCTTGAATTATCAATCGTCTCTTGGCTCCGAAGTCGTGGCCGCCGCGCACCGCGCGTGGGGACTGCGTTGCCTGCAGGACCAGCACGCGAAGACTGCGCCCAGACGCCGCCCGGTTGCCGCAGAGAGATCGCTTCGGCTTGGATTTGTGGCGAAGGATTTTTGCCAGCATCCGGTCGGCCGGTTTGCGGCTCTTTTGTTTTCCCACCTGGATCGAAAGCGATTTGAACTGTCCGTGTATGATAACGGCAGCCGTGCCGATGCCGTGAATGAACATCTCAAATCGCTCGTCCCGAACTGGCGCAACATCCGCGAAATCAGTGACGAAGCCGCCGCGCATTGGATCGAGCAAGATCAGACAGATGTGCTGGTCGATTTGGCTGGGCACACGATTGGGAATCGGCTCCCGGTTTTCGCACGCCAGCCGGCACCGGTGCAAATCGCTCTCTTTGCCTACCCCAGCACAACCGGACTGAAGACGATCCAGTACCGGATCACGGATCCGTACGCAGACCCGCCAGGACTGACGGAACATCTGTACACGGAGGAGTTGGTGCGACTCCGGCAAACGGCGTGGGTGTACGTCCCTCCCGTCGATCTTCCAGTGGCCGGGCCTTCGCCGGCTCTCTTGAACCAGTCTTGTGTGTTTGGCTGTCTGAATAACCCCATGAAGCTCAGCAAGGCTTGTGTGCAACTCTGGGGATCGATCCTCCGACGCTTGCCGCAGGCCCGGCTTAAGTTGCTCGCGCAAGACGAGACGCATCAGATCCGGTTGGCCTCAAGATTTGCCTCCGCCGGCGCAGCTCCCGGCCAGCTTCAGTTCGTTCCGGGAGCGGATCTGCCTGCTTACTTCGCCTACCACCATGGAGTGGACCTGATGCTCGATCCTTTCCCGTACAACGGAGGGGTGACGACCTGCGACGCGCTATGGATGGGCGTGCCGGTGGTGACACTGGCCGGCGACTCTTACCTCTCGCGCCAGGGCGTGAGCATTTTGAGCAATGTGGGCCTTCCGCAATGCATCGCCGCGACCCAGGAAGAATTTGCGCAAAAGGCGATCGCCTTCGCGACCATCCCATCGGTGCTGGCTGAATTGAGAAATGACCTGCGAGTCCGAGTCAAAGATTCCCCGTTGATGAATTACAGAGATTACACGGGCGAATTAGGCGATTCCCTTGACCGGTTGTTGGGCGCATAGCCGCACCACCACGCTCAACTCGCCGAGGGCCGTTCGCGCAGCCGCGCCATGCCTTCGATGTGGCGGAGGACCAGTGCGGTCCAGCCGGTTTGATGGTTTGCGCCCAGTCCTTTCCCAGTGTCGCCGTGGAAATATTCGTGGAAGAGAAGCAAGTCCCGCCAATGCGGGTCCTCGGTGAAACGCGGGTCGTCGCCATAGCAAGGCCGACGGCCTTGTTCGTCTGGCAAAAAGATTCGAACCAGGCGCGAAGCAATTTCCTCGGCGACTTGCTTCAGATTCATCATCCGGCCCGAACCGGTCGGGCATTCGACCTTAAGCTGGTCGCCATAGAAATGGTGGTACCGCTCCAGCGCTTCAACGAGGAGGTAGTTGACGGGAAACCAGATTGGCCCGCGCCAATTGGAGTTGCCGCCGAACAGCCAGGTGTTGGATTCGCCTGGGACGTAATCGACTCGGTGTTCCTCGCCACCGAACTCAAAAATGTACGGCTTCTGTTGATGGACCTTGGAAACGGAACGGAGGCCGTAGGGCGAAAGGAATTCATTTTCGTCCAGCAAATACCGCAGCACGCGCTCCAGGCGCTCGCGCGACGGAATGGCCAGCAGACGATGCTTGTGTCCGTGCTCGGCGTAGGAGATGTGGCGGGAGAGATCCTGCCGATTCTTCATGAACCAGTTGAAACGTTTGTTGAATCCCGGCAAGCTCTCGATCAAGTCTTTCTCCAGGACTTCCACGGCGATCAACGGGAGCAGGCCGACCATCGAACGCGTCTTCAGAGAGACAGCGTTGTGATCGAATTGGATTTGATCGTAGTAAAAGCCGTCCTCTTCATCCCAAAGCCCGGTCCCGCCCAGGGTGTTCATGGCGTCGGCAATTTGAACAAAGTGCTCGAAAAACTTCGAAGCCATGTCCTCGAACGCGACGCGGACCTCCTTGCCGTCGTGAGCGAGTTCCAGGGCGATGCTGAGCATGGTCGAGCAATAAAACGCCATCCACGCCGTGCCATCCGCTTGTTGCAGGCTTCCGCCCGTGGGCAGCGGTTTGGAGCGGTCGAAGATGCCGATGTTGTCCAGGCCGAGGAAACCGCCCGAGAACAGGTTCTTGCCCTGGGCGTCTTTCCGGTTCACCCACCACGTGAAGTTGATGAGCAGTTTTTGAAAAACGCTTTCCAGGAACTGCCGGTCGCGCGGGCCGCCGCGGGCCGCGATCTTATAGACGCGCCACGCAGCCCAGGCGTGGACGGGAGGGTTGACATCGCTGAACGCAAATTCATACGCGGGAATCTGGCCGTTGGGATGCATGTACCATTCGCGCAGCATCAGACTCAACTGATCCTTGGCGAACTTCCCGTCGAGCTTCGCAAACGGAATCATGTGGAAGGCCAGGTCCCACGCCGCGAACCACGGATATTCCCATTTATCGGGAACGGAAAGGATGTCATTGCTGTGAAGGTGCGGCCATTCGTGGTTGCGGCCCGCTTTGCGCGTTTCCGGAGGCGCCGGCATCGCGGGGTCGCCCGACAGCCAGTCCTCCACGACGAGATGGTAAAACTGCTTGCTCCAGAGCAACCCGGCGTAGCCTTGCCGGACGACGTTCAATTCGGTCTGGGCCAGTTGCGGCGGGCAAATCGAGGCGTAGAACTCATCGGCCTCGCGTGTGCGGGCCGCGAAGACTCGATTGAAGTCTTTCTCGAACGATTTGCCCTGGGCTTCGTCCGCAGCCGACAAACGCAAGCGAAGGACCTGGGTGCG
>JACPRI010000065.1 GCA_016190065.1 Verrucomicrobiota bacterium | reverse complement strand
TTTGTAGTCATTCACTCGTCAAAAAGCATACTGGCATCCCTCTCCCTCGAGGGAGAGGGTCAGGGTGAGGGTGAAAGCGTCGGACGATTCTGGAGCCCGCGCAGTTGTCAGCGGCTCTCCCTCACCCCAGCCCTCTCCCGCTGGGAGAGGGAGAGGCCGTTTCAGTGTTGGATGCCGCTGGCGCCATTTAATAAATGAACTCCGCAGCGACGATAGTTCCCGCCGATTCGCTTTTGAAGTTTAGCGCCGCTTGCTTCGAAAGGCTCGGCGTGTCTGCGCTGGACGCAAGAATCACCGCGGAAAATCTGATCTTTGCCAACTTGCGCGGTGTCGATTCGCACGGCGTGATCCGGCTGAAGATTTACACCGATCGACTGCGGGCCGGCGGCTTCAAGGCCAACCTCCACCCGCGCATCGTTTCGGAGGAAGCGTCCAGTGCGTTGCTCGACGCCGGGCATGGCCTCGGGCAGGTCGCCGGCGTGGAAGCCATGCGGCTGGCCATCGGCAAGGCGCAAGCCACGGGCGTCGCGGTCGTGGGAGTGAAAAACAGCAATCACTTCGGCGCCGCGGCGTTCTATGCGATTCAAGCCGTCGAGCGCGGAATGATTGGTTTCGCTGCCACCAATGCCGGCGCCAGCATGGCGCCCACGGGAGGACGCGAAGGACGGCTCGGAAATAATCCCGTCGGCATTGCTGTTCCCGCCGGAAAATATCCGCCGCTCGTGCTCGACATGGCCACGGGGGCCGTAGCCTGGGGCAAGATTTTTTTGGCGCAACAGAAGCACGAAAAGATTCCCGCGTCCTGGGCTTTGGACAAGCACGGCGTTCCGACGGACGATCCGAACGCGGCGGCCGATCACGGTTTGATCCAGCCGTTCGGCGGATACAAAGGTTACGGCTTGAGCCTGTTTATCGACATTCTCACCGGCGTCCTGGTGGGCGGGGGATTCTCGACGCGCGTCAAGAGCCTGTATCAAAAGCTCGAATCACCGAGCGACGTCGCGCAGACCTTTGCCGCGATCAAGATCGACAGCTTTCTGTCGCGCGCTGAGTTCTGCCGCCGCGTTGAGGAGATCATCGATCTGATGCACTCGTGCCCGCGCGCGCCGGGCAGCGACCGCATTTATGTCCCCGGCGAAATCGAGCACGAGACCGAGCAGCGGCGCAAGGCCGAAGGGATTCCGATCAACGCCACACTCCGCGAAGAATTGGCTGGTCTGGCGCAGGACTTGCACGTGCTTTCGCCTTTTTGAAGCCGCTCCTTCACTCCACCTTGTTCGTGGAGAAATGCGGATTCTCAATCACGCCAAAGGTGTTCCCAAACGGATCAGCGACCGCAGCGACGCGGATGCCATCGCCCACGTCTTGCAACGGCTCGCGAATCGTCGCGCCCAGCGTCTCCAGACGCTTTACCGCGGCGGCAGCGTCAGAAACGCCCCAGTACGCCACCGTGCCCCCGGGACCAGGCGTGCCGTCCGGAACCAACCCCAACTCAAATCCGCCCACGGAATAGCCGACGTAAAAAGGCTGATCGAAATAAGGTTCCTGCTCCAGAACCTGATTATACCAGGCTTTGGCTTTGGCCAAATCTGGGACGTGATAGATCACGGTTCTTAAACCTCGAATCATAGTGCGCCTTTCGTTTTGGTCACACCTCTTATACAGATCAAACCGAAACTTGAATCACGAAATCCAAAAGCGCCACAGGAATTACAGGAATGCCGCACTCCACCGCGCCAGCGCCTCAACACGGGATTGAAGAATCGTGCGCGCTGTCTATGCATGCGCCGAGGCTAACACCGTGACTCCGCCGACGCGTGAATGGTGTGAATGTTTCTTTTCGTTTCATTTGCATTGGACCGCGCCTGGCGTAAATGATTTGCTCGAACGCCTGCTCGGCCCGGACTCCAGGGCCGTCAGCGTCAAGTAACTAAACGCCTATGCCAATCCTTATCGCCAGCCCAACCCGGGTCACCGCCGCCGGCAACAAACCGAAAATCATCGAAGAATTCATTGGCCGGGTGAATAACGGGGAAGCCCGGCTGAGCGTTGCGCACATGCGCAGCCCGGGCGGTTGGATCGAGCCGGGTCAAACTCCCGAGTTTGACGAATTCACGCTGGTCCTCGCCGGAACGTTGCGGGTCGAATACGAAGGCGGTGCGCTCGACGTGAACGCGGGCCAGGCCGTTGTGACCCGCGCCGGTGAATGGGTGAGATACAGCACACCGGGCACCGAGGGCGCGAACTACATTGCGGCGTGTCTGCCGGCGTTCTCGCCGCAGACCGTGCACCGCGACCTGACTTAGCAAGAGAATCGATGGGACCAACCCTTCAGCCCCGCGTTAAGATTTGCTGCATTGCCAGCGTCGAAGAAGCCTGGCTGGCGGTTCGCGCCGGGGCCTCGGCGCTCGGGCTGGTCTCCGCGATGCCAAGCGGACCGGGCGTGATCGACGAACGAACCATCGCTGAAATCGCCGCGGCCGTTCCGCCGCCGATCGCGACTTTCCTGCTCACCTCTCTCCAGGACGCCGATGCCATTCTCGAACAACACCGCCGTTGCCGGACGAACACCATTCAACTTTGCGATCGGCTCCCACAGGGGGCGCACCGGGAGCTGCGTCGCGCGTTGCCGGGCATTGCTCTTGTGCAGGTCATTCACGTCACGGGCATGGACTCGGTCCGCGAGGCGATTGCGCTCGCGCAACAGGTGAATGCCTTGTTGCTCGACTCCGGCAATCCTTCGCTCCCGGTGAAGGAACTCGGCGGCACGGGTCGGGTGCACGACTGGTCGCTCAGCCGGCGCATCCGCGAGGAATCTCCGGTGTCCGTGTTCCTGGCCGGAGGATTGAACGCCGGAAATGTGGCCGAAGCCGTGCGCGCCGTGAGCCCGTTCGGCCTTGACCTGTGCAGCGGGGTGCGGACGCACGGACACCTGGACGAGGTTAAGTTGAAAACTTTTTTTGAAGCAGTCACCGTAGCGGACAGAGCGTTCCCACCAACACGGAACAATCGCTGAATGATGTCCATTTCGACCACAGGTCGGCGAGGGCGCCGATCTGTGCACGCGAGGCGCGTGCGCTTCCCGTCCCAACTGAATGGTTACGGCTGAGGAACCGACTGCATGAACTCGACACTTGTCTGACCCGGGACGAGCGAGTTGACGATTTTGCTCCCATCGGTCCAGGTGATCTGAACTTGCGTCGCTTGGTTCGTGCTTCCAAGACCAAAAGCGAGTGCCGCGCTCGATTGGGAAAGATAGCCGCTGCCCGCTTGAACCTCCGCCGTCCGCGTCGAAGAGTCTGCCAATCGGACCGTGACCCGACTGCCGATGGCCGTTGGATTGCCGGCCTTTCCCCGAAGCCGCACGGCGAGCAAACGATTCACCTGTGAACCACGGTTCACAAACGCGCGCGGCTCGCCATTGTTGATGCCCACAAGGAAGTCCGGCCATCCATCATCGTTGAGATCGGTGACGGCCAATCCCTTCGCATCATCCGGGATCATCAAGCCACTCTCCTTTGGCCAGACCGGCGCGAAGGTTCCGTCACCGTGGCCGCGAAGCAACAGGCTCACCCCGCCGTTCATCCGTCCCGTCTCCGGCTGCACCGAGAGGAAATTCTGCGCCAAATAGAGATCGAGTTTGCCGTCACCGTTCACATCCGCGAGCGCCACGCCGTACGACGGCGCCGCCTGCGCCAGGCGTGGCAGCGGACGAAAGTCGAATCGGCCCTGGCCATTGTTGATTAAGACGCCGGACTCGAGCGTGGTCGCTTCTAGACGCCCCGCCTTGCGGAGTGAATCTGCCGGCAGCATGTCGGGGATCATCGCTGCGCCAAAGGATTGTTGAGTCGGATAGCGTTCCAGCAAAAAGGGCAGCGTGCGCGCCAGCAAGTTCCGGCCCACGATGGGAACGAGGCGTTGCTCTTCCCAGGTCGCCTCGATCAATTGCCTTTGGCCAGGCTCTGCGAACTCACCGGCCAGCAGCAGGGCCGGATATTGCGGGCTCGCTCGGTATTGTGTGTTCCGCCCGAGATTCGTCACCACATAATCGATGTGTCCGTCTCCGTTGACATCCCCGGCCGCGATGCCGTTCCACCAACCGGTTAACGAATCGAGGCCGGCCTCGCGTGTCTGATCTTCCAGACGGCCGTGTCGATTGACGAATAATCTGACCGGTCCCCAATCATGGGCGACCAGCAGATCGATCCATCCGTCGCCGTCTGCGTCAGACCATAGCGCGCTGGTAACCATTCCGGTTTTTCTCAACGCGGCCGCCCATGAATCCGTCACATCAGTGAAATGGCTCCCAGCGTTTCGCAAAAGATGATTCACAGGCAAAAGTGGGTATTTGCCCGGCACGGATCGGCTGCCCACAAACAAGTCGAGATCGCCATCACGATCGAAATCGGCCGCGGCGACGCAGCTTCCTGAGCTGCGGAAATCCGGCAGACGATCGTTAGCTTTGCGGAACTTTCCCTGGCCGTCGTTGAGGTAAAGGCGATCGCGAAACTGCGGTTCGCCCGGCTCGCCTTCGACGCCGCCCGACACGACATAGAGGTCCTGCGTCCCGTTGCCATCCACATCGAAAAACAGGACTCCCATATCTTCGCAAGCCGCGTCGGCCTCGAAGGCGGGCTGCGGCGAAAGTCGGAATCTTCCGGCCGGTTCGTGCAGAAACAACATCCCGCTTTGGCCGGCGGCTCCGCCCAGGTAAAAGTCGTCATCACCGTCGCCATCCACGTCGGCGCACGCGACACCGGGGCCGAGTCGGGACAGGCGATAGGGGAGCAACGGCTGGCGGGCGAAGTCGTCGAACTCGCGTTCCCG
>JACPRI010000072.1 GCA_016190065.1 Verrucomicrobiota bacterium | reverse complement strand
TTCCGTCGGGCCGGTTGCGTCGGCGAACGCCGAGTGGTGGGACACACGCGGCGGCACGATAATCGAGAGACGGGCGGCGGCGTTATCGAAGGGGATGCTCCGTCTCCAGGTTCCGCCGTTCCAACGTGACATCGCCTGCCGCCTCGTGGCGGACTGAGTTCGGCAGTGAATAGCGGGGAAGGGGATGAAGATTTATGGCCCTCAAGCGTTGTGAGCATCTTGAAATTGCGGAGTCGGGCTCTGTATTTCAGACTCACATTTCGGCGCATGACCGCCCCCAATGGCCTACACTTTCGGCAACTCATATCCTTTCCGGCGCGGGCGACTGAGCAGTCGAACTGCGTCCGGATCACCCAGAATCAACTCTTTCGGCGCGTCCCATTGGATGCGGCGGCCGCCGCAAAGGTACGAAATATTCGCCAGATGGCAGCAGACGGTTCCTTTGTGGCTTTCCTCCAGGTGGAGCGGTGGCCTGGCGATTCCCTTCACGCAGTCGATAAACAGGCGGTGCCAGCGTCCGTCCTGCTCGCTCTTCGTTGGATTCTTGGCATCGAAATAGGGAACGGCTCCCATTCTCTCCGCGATTTCTTTCGGATTTCCATCATTCCAGATTTGGAACCCAAATCGATCCAGCACCAGCGTGGCTTTATCGCCATAGAAACAGATTCCGTGGTGATGCGGGCGATCCTGCACGGAATGGAAATTATTGAAGCCCCGATATTGATAGTGCATGACCCAATTCGAGAATTGCCAAGTCGCCTCGATTGTGTCCGGCGTATCCGCCATGTCGTTCACGACAAGTTTTCCGCCGGAGCAAACCGCCGACTGCGGCGAGTAATCGTTCATCGCCCAGAGGATGATGTCGAGGTGGTGAATCGCCCAGTTTGTCATCATCCCTCCCGCGTAATCGAACCACCAGGAGTTGTTCAACCGTCCTCGGTTGAAAGGCACCAACGGCGCCGGTCCCAGCCAGCGGTCCCAATGGTAACCCGCCGGCGGTTCTGAATCTTTGGCGTGGCCGACCCGCGTTCCGGTGTTGTGGTAGTTCCAGCATTCCACCAGCGCTACTTTGCCGAGCCGACCGCCCCGAATCAGTTCGACGGCTCTCTGGTAGTGCGGTCCGGCCCGCTGCTGCGTGCCCATGAGGCTCACCACTCCGTATTTGTTGCTCGCTCGGACCATCTGGCGGCCTTCCTCCACCGTATGCGAGAGCGGCTTCTCCACAAAAATGGGTTTGCCGGCCTGGCAAGCGTGGATGTGAGGCAATCCATGCCAGTGCTGCGTGGTCGCGATGACAACGGCATCAACCTCGCGCCGTTCCAAGACGCGCTCGTATTCAACATAGCGCTCCGGCTTTTGCGGGCGATCTCCCTGGCTTGCGATTTCGGCGGCTTGATCCATTCGCGGCTCGATGACATCGCTGATCGCCACGATGTCCACGTCACGGAACGAGTGAAACATCGGCAGCATCTGGCGCGCTCGTCCGCCGCAGCCGATGAATCCAAGGCGCACGCGCTCGCTCGGAGCAGCCTGGCCGGATCGCGCCAGGTAAGGCAACGCGGCTCCGGCGAGAGTTGTGGCCTTCACAAATTCACGGCGATTGAGGGGTTTCATAACTCAAAACTGTTTCATTCGGATGTCTCGGAATTCCACTTTCATGTTCGGCCCGGTGTGGACCTGCAGGGCGAGATAGCCGCGAGGCGTGCGCCGGGGATCCTTGTCCGCAACTTCACACATCGTCACCCCGTTGATCCTTAACGCGACCGTGTCGCCCCGCGCGATCACAACGTACTCATTCCAGTCCTGATCCTTTACGGATTTTAGGAGCTCGTTGGAATTGCCTGTTGAGCCAATGACCTTCTTCTGGCCATTTTCATCAATCAACACGCGCTGGCCTCGCTCGGCCAGAACCTCGCGCTTCGTGTACTCCATCAGCACGCCGGTCCAGCGGTGATCGGCTGAGAAATCGGCCTGCGGCCCCACCAGGGGTTCGCCCTTTTTGCCGGGCGGCCTCTTTTCCGCGTGAAAGTAAATCCCGGAATTGCCGCCCATCAGTTTGAACCTCAGGCGCAGCTCGAAATTCTCCGGCTGTCCGCCTTTCCAAATGAGGAAATTGTTCTCGGCCACTCGGACAGTGTCGGTGGTCTCGCCGGTGATGGCGCCGTCGCGCACCGACCAAATCCGTTCGTCGCCCTCCCAGCCGGTGAGATCCACGCCATTGAAGAGCGACGTGAACCCGCTCTCGAGTGCGGGCGGCCGCGGCGCCGTTGGCGCGTCCAGATCGCCCGTGGCAAATTGGACGGCAGCGAGGTACATCCCGAGAATCTGCGGGTGCCAATAGATCTCCGTGCGATGGCCAAACGAGGCGCAAAAGACGCGCCCTTTTCCGAATGGCTTGACCCACGCCAGCGCGAAATCGTTGTCCTTCCGATGAATCCAGGGCACGCCCATATTGGAGCGTTCCGTGTCGAGTGATAGAAGCACTCGGACCGCCGCCCGGTCGTACGGCGGTCCGTACTCGTAAATCTCATCGGCCAGCCGGAAATGAGGAATTTCCTCCAGAGCGCGCGCTGCGAGGGTGACACACAAAAAACCGAACCCCGCCAGGTAGAGTTTCATAGATTCCATCCCTCGCGGTACTCGCGACTGAGCGCGCGATTCGCCTCGGCGTTATCGACAAATTGCCCCGTGGAACAATCGAACACCAATTCACCGGGATGCAACGTCGCCGCGTTTCCGAGCAAGACGAATTCGGTCAACGGCCCGCCGTAATTGAAGTTGGACACCGCAGCGGGCCCTCCCTGGCAAGCGTTCAACCACTCTCGCTCATGTCCCGGGGAGCGCGGGAAGGATCGCGGCACTCCCACGGCCGCCTCAGGGTTTGGCCCGAGGGTGAAAACGGTATTGTGGCCGTTGGCGTGGATTTTGCCTTTGCTTCCCACCAACAGGACGCCGGCGAAATCGTTCCATTTCTTCTCTCCCGCGTCGCCCCAATCTAACGCACGGCCCATCAGGTCTTCGATGGTCTTTCGGACATTCGGTCCACGGCTGCCGTTGTACCAATTGATCCGCACCGGCGGCAGGCCCCCGCGTGCGGGAAAGTCAAAGCGGACGATTTCCCACTTCGGGAACGTTTCCGGATGAACCGAACTGACCTCGGCGTGGATACGAACGCGCCGGTCGGAGCCGCCGTTTGCCTGCCAAAGCCAATCCAGCTTCAGCGCTTTGAACGCCAAGTTCATCGTGTGCACGGCCCAATTCCCGAGCTGGCCCGTTCCAAAATCGCGCCAGGCGTGCCAGTTGAGCCAATCCCTGTGAAAAGGCCTTTCCGGGGCCGGACCGAGCCACAGGTCCCACTTCAAGGAATCCGGCACGTCCTGGCGCTGCGTCGGAATCGGCCTCGCCCCCGCGCCGCCGGAATCGTTCCAGGCGTGCGCCTCGCGCACATCGCCGATCGCGCCGGCCTGAACCAGCTCAACGGCCCGGCGAAAGGCCTCGCTGGCCGTTCCCTGGTTTCCGAGTTGCGTGGCCCTTTTGCTCCTCGCCGCGAGCTCGCGAAGATGGCGCGCTTCGGCGAGGTTGCGCGTCAGCGGCTTTTCGCAATAGACGTGCTTGCCCATTTTGATGGCCAGCGCCGTCGCGACGGCGTGCGTATGATCCGGCGTGGCGACGATCACGCCGTCAATCTCCCGGTCCATCTGTTCCAACATGCGGCGAAAATCGTGGAACTTTCGCGCTTGGGGAATGACTTCAAACGCGTTGCCCGCGCGTTGTTCGTTGACGTCGCACAGCGCCACGACATTCGCGAGCTTTGGCATGGTATCCACAAACCACCGCCCTCGCCCGCCGACGCCGATGATCGCCACATTCAAGCGCTCGCTGGCCGGAGCGGCCCGGAGAGAATGAAGCGATTTCAAAATCAGCAAACTGCCGGACGCGAGGCCTGAACGGGTGAGAAATCCGCGGCGGGAAATCAGACGCGCTTTCATGAGACCAAGATTAACCTCCGGTGGCCCGGCCTGTTCAAGAGCGCATTTTCACGGCGGCACGTTCGGCGCGTCTCAAAAATTGCGGTCGCGACAGCAATTCCGGACCGCCGTCTCACAATCGCAGTGTTTCCCAACCTGCCCCTTCGCCGACTTCCAAACTGGGAGGTCGGCGCTCCGGCCAACGCCAACGACTTCGGGATGCACGGTATCCGCGCGGCGGCTCGCGAAATAGGTGGACCCCGGCCCGCGCATCCATTTTGATGCAGACAAGCTCGCTCCGTCACATGAAAGCAAAACTTTCTCTGTTGCCGTTGGCCGCCGCCTTGGCTGCATTCGCGGCCGATCAGGGCTTCGCGGCCTTGCTGGCCGAAGAGCCGCATTGGGTCGCGCCCATGAAGAGGGTCCGCGCGCGATTCACCGGTGAACGAGGCACACTTGCGCAGTTCGGCGATTCGATCACGGTCTCGAGGGCCTTCTGGGCGCCGCTTGCCGGGAGCCCGAGGAACATGGAGGACGCCGCGGCGCGCGCCCATTCGCTCGTGAAGGAATAGCGATCCTCACGACTCCGCCGCCGCGTCACGGGCGGGAGGACAAGAGCCGGCAGTTTGCCGATGCCGTGCGGGAGATCGCGCGCGAAGAACGCTTGCCGCTGGTGGATTATGCGGCGGAGATTCTACAGCGCCGGCCCGACGACTGGGATGGCGCGCTCCCTCAATTCAAGGCTTCGCCGGGCGACGAATACCAAGTGCCGACGCTTCTCGCGCGCGATGGCGTGCATCCGTCCAATCCTTCGAAGTGGTCGAATGATTTTTCCTCTGAAAGTTTGAAGCACAACGGCTACACGCTGCGAAATTACCTGACACTGATTTCTTACGCGGAAGTCATCGAGCGCATCTTGAAGGAAAAATGAAAAAGCGAATTCAGTATTTGCTCCGCGCCGACGACAGCGCGGACGTGTGATGCGGTGCGTCGGGCCGCGCTCAAGAATCCTCAAAGAGGCGATTGAGTGGACCAACGGACGTGGCTCCTCGACGCCATTCCGAATCCTTCGCCGAGCGCAGTCAGGCGCGGTGGAGCGCATTTTCGCTGACAAATATGTTGCGGGCACGAAACGCGGGCGGACTTTCCAAAAGAAGCACAGCGCGCAACGCCGCCAGCGGCGAGGCAAACCACGGACGATGCAGCTTGCGCGTATCTTCGGCCGTCCAAGAAGGGACAGAGAATCCATAGACGCAAGCCAGTTGCTCGGCCGTCGCCGCCAGATATGCATCCTGCACCCGGCCCAGATCGCCCAACTGCGAGCCCAGAAGGTCCGGTGTGGCCGACAAGGCCAGCGAATCGGGAGCGGCATAGAATTCCTCCAGGAAGTTTGCGAGGCAGTGGTCGAACGATTCCCCGCCGGCTGTAAGTCGCGCGACTTCCTCCAGAGTGTTCGGCCTCATATCTGGCCCTCCTCAAACAGACCTTCCACAAGATACTGCGTCTTCACAGAAATCTGATTAGCCGGATAGTAATGTCCGACGAGATCGAGAACATCCTTCGCCGATTTCAGTTTCAGGTGACGAATCAGAAATAGGATGTCGGCGACATCGGAGGGTTCGTCCGTTGTTCCGCCAACCCGCGCGGCCATGCATTTCATCGCGAGCAAATATTCCGGCACCGGCATGGTCAGGCGAAGGTGCGGAAACTGTGGAAGGTTCCCGGTGGTCGTTTCATGGCGGGCCGATACAAAGCCTTTGACGCCGTCGTTCAACCAGTTGGCGGGCAAATGCTGTTCATCGGCAATGCGACGGGCGAGTTCGCGGATGATCTGCGTCGGTTGAAAGAGCGCATCGACATCTTTGGTGGCGAGCCGGGCGGTAAACGCCAGAACCATCACGGTCCCGCCAAAACGGCAGACTTCACCGGTGACTCCCCGTTTGCCGAGTTCGTCGGACAAGGCGCTCAAAGCCGCGAGGATTTGTTCTCGCGTCATCGTGGCGCCCGGTTGTCTCTGTGCATTCATCATCGGCGAAATTATCGCAAACCGAAAAGTTTCTCCACACTCGGCTTCACCTTTGGCTCCACCACTCCACGCACTCGGTTGCGGGGTCCGTCCCGTTGTCCAGTTCCCGGCAGCTTCCACTGCTGCGGATCAAAGACTCGCACGCACGCCGTGCAGGCTTGCAGCACGACTGGCACTTCGTCAGAATGACCCGCGTGAAGCTTCTTCGCTATTTCCTTTTCTCATTCGGGCTTGTTTGTCTTCCATCGCTCGTCACACCCAACGCTGCGACCGCGGCTTCACGAACCGATGCCAACCCAATCATTGGTCAACACCAAGGCCTTTCGAAGCAGAAACCGAACGTGCTGCTCGTCTGCGTCGATGACCTCAAGCCGTTGCTTGGCTGCTACGGTGACAAACAAATCGTCTCGCCGAGCATCGATCGACTCGCGAGTCGCGGCCTGCGCTTTGAGCGCGCTTACTGCAACCAGGCCGTGTGCGCCCCTTCGCGCAACGCGCTGATGACCGGTGTCCGTCCGACGACGCTGGGCATTTACGATCTTGGCACCAATTTCCGCGTCGCAGCCACGAACGCGGTGACACTCTCGCAGTACTTCATGCGGCACGGCTACCGCACGGAGGCGTTGGGGAAAATTTTCCACGTCGGCCACGGCAACCACGAAGACGCCGCGTCCTGGAGCGTTCCGCATTGGCGGGCGAACTCGATTGCCTATCTTCTCCCGGAGAATCGCGCCCCACAAGGACTCACGCGCGAGGAAGCGCTCTTCGCGAACCGGACAAATGCCGCGAATCTTCCCCGCGGCGCCGCTTACGAATCAGCGGACGCTCCGGACAATGCGTATCCGGACGGCCAGATCGCGGAGGAAGCTATCCGCCGATTGCACGCCGCCCAGGCCAACCCCGCGCAGCCATTTTTCCTCGCCGTCGGTTTCTTGAAGCCGCACCTGCCGTTCTGCGCGCCTAAGAAATACTGGGACCTTTACCGCCGCGAGTCGTTTCATGTGCCGGCGCTGCGCACACCGCCGCAGGGCGCGCCGAAGTATGCGCCGACCGGCTGGGGCGAATTGCGGCAGTACCGCGACATTCCGCCAACCGGCCCGCTCGATGACGAAAAAGTGCGCGCGCTCCTTCACGGCTATCACGCGGCCGTGAGCTACATGGATGCGCAACTCGGCCGGGTGCTCGTCGAACTGGATCGGCTCGGCCTCACTTCAAACACGATCGTCGTTCTCTGGGGCGATCACGGCTGGCATCTCGGAGATCATGGCCTGTGGTGCAAGCACACCAATTACGAGCAGGCCACCCGCATTCCGCTGATCATCTCAGCGCCGGGCGTGACGAGGGCCGGCACGAGCACGCGCGCGCTGGCCGAAACCGTGGACCTTTATCCGACGCTGTGTGAACTCGCCGGCCTGCCTGCGCCGAAGAATCCGCAGCCGCTCGAAGGGCAAAGTCTCGTTCCCGTGCTGAAGAAACCTTCGCGCGCCAGCAAGGAAGCGGTCTTTCACGTTTACCCGCGCAATCGCCCCGGCGACGGCGCAATTCTCGGGCGCGCCGTTCGCACGGAGCGGTATCGTCTGGTGGAATGGAAGAAACCCGGCGCGCCATCCGAAAGCGCGGAGTTCGAGCTTTACGACTACAAAAAAGATCCGCTCGAAACGAAGAATTTAGCCGGCGAGGAGCCGAAGCTCGTGAAGAAATTGCACACGCCGCTGCTCGCGCAACCGGAGGCGAAACCGCAGGTCGCCGCGGCAAGAACGACGGCGGCGAGACCAAACACAAACCGCGCCGCGCTGTTCGCCCGCAAAGATGCGAACAACGACGGCCAGCTCACGCGCGCGGAATTCCTCGCCAAACAGCCCGACCCAACAGAAGCGCCGAAACGCTTCGAGCGATTCGACGCAAACCAGGATGGCGTCCTGAGCCGCGACGAGTTCATTCACATGGGCGCAGCCCCCAAACCATGAAGGCCATTCTCCACCAGGGCCCAGAGCAGCATGTCGAGCCAGCGCAGCTTCTCCTCGTGCACCTCCGGCGTGAACAGCTCCAAACGGCTCTTGCAGGATCACGAAGCCGGAGTTCAGGATTCGATGAAGGGGATGGGCAAGCCCGCTGGAATTAGAGTCGGGCTGGGCCATGGCTCATTTGCGGTTTTGTTTTGTCCGTGGTTGCCCACTCTCTAACATAACTAACATTTCTCAGATCGCGTCTCTGTCAACTGCCGGGACCTAGATTTTGCGAAAAACTTGATGCGCCGGCCAGCGCCGAGTCGGCCCCTGGAAGAATTTCCGAATGCGCGCCGCGCAGAATTCGTCAGTCGTATTGACTCAGGCAGTCAACCTTGATGATACGATATCTTTGTCTTCTGGCTTTTGCCGCCTGCGGCGCGGTCGCCGCGGCAGAGCAGGAGGATCCCTCCAAAGCTTTCTACATCCAGCTTGTCCGGGGAACGGACCGCGATGACGCGCCGCAGACTGGCGCAAAGGCGATTGGTCCGAAGCTGGCCAAAAGACTTCAGCCGGTGTTTCGTTGGAAGACGTATTGGGAAGTCAATCGCGTCAAAGCCACGCTCGAGCCGGGCCATAAGTCCAAAATCCGGCTCTCCCGCCGGCATGAAGTCGAAATTGATCTGTCGGTTTCGGGCAAGAGAACGGTCCATTTCTTCGAGGACGGCAAACGGGTCAGCACTTCCACGCAACCGAGCGGTGTCGCCATCACGATCCAGGGGGGAAATGCCACCGGCGAGAACGCCTGGTTCATCGTGGTGCGCAAGGACAAGCCGACGGACTGAGCCGGCAGAATCATGGCCGGATGCGGGTCGGGCGCGTTGCCCGTGGTTGCGGCGGCGAAGATTCCGAGCGGTTCCGCAAAGAATCGGTTCATCATGGGCACGGCATCCTGGCGGAACATTTGGGTTCAAAACAAGAATTTTGGGAGGCAGAATCCGAATCGAAATGCCACCGCACACCGCCGCGAGATTCCTTCCAGCGGGACGCCTCTTCGTCCTTGGGATCATGTCCGGCACCAGTATCGATAGTGTGGATTATGCGCTCTGCTCAATCGACGGCGCCCGAGTGGGGTTGGAGAAACTTTGGCAGGCTCAATTTCCACGCCGCCTCCGGAACCGCCTCCACGCCGCGGCGAACGGCCAGGCGACCAGCCACGAAACAAGCCAACTGCACCATGACCTGGGCCGTTTTTACGCGGAAGAGGCCGCGCAGGGAATGGGGCGGCTACGCCTCGATGTGGCCGGCTTGCACGGGCAAACGATTTTCCATCATCCGGCCAAACCGCCGGCGACGTTCCAGTTGGGCGAGCCCGCTTATCTGGTGGAACGATTGCGCGTTCCGGTCGTGAGCAACTTTCGAGCAGCCGATTTGGCTGCGGGCGGTCAAGGCGCACCCTTGGCGACGCTTTTTCATCGCGTGGTCTTTGGCCAAAAAGGAGAGCATGTCTGCGTCAATAATCTCGGCGGGATCAGCAACGTCACTTCGATCGACTGGCGGCGGCAAAGCCAACCGCGCTTGCTGGCGTTCGATACCGGCCCCGGGAATATGTTGATCGACCTGGCCATCCGTTATTTCACTCAAGGGAGAAGGACATTCGATGAAGACGGAGCCTGGGCTCGGCGTGGTCGCGTCTCAGAAAAACTTCTCGCCCGCTATCTTGAGCATTCGTTTTTTTTCAGGCGGCCGCCCAAAAGCACGGGCCGGGAGGAATTCGGCGAGTCTTTTTTCAAGAACGCGCTGAGCGAGGCGCGAAGATTTCGGCTTTCGAGATTCGACGTCGTCGCCACGCTGACGGAGTTGACGGCGCGGTCATTGGTCTTGAATTACCGGCTTCATTTGAAGAGAGCGCCCGGACGCGTCGTTCTTGCGGGTGGAGGGGCGCTGAATCCGGTTTTGGCGGATCGAATTCGGGGCTTGCTCCAACGGTGGGAGCCGGGCCTCCAACTGCGAACGTGCGACCGATTGGGTTGGCCGGTTCAGAGCGTCGAGCCGGCGGCGTTCGCGTTGCTGGCTTATTATCGGCTTCGAGATTGGCCCGCCAATTTTCCCTCGACGACGGGAGCGATGCGATCTGTGAAGTTGGGCCAGATTTCCGAGCCTTAGCAGTTTTATGGCTACAGCCGCCGGAGGTGGACATTGCCACCCGATGTGTGAAGGACTCCCTTTATTACTTCCAGGTTGGGCGTGAGGTTACACGATTTCTTGACGGTTGTTTGGGTTGCCAACCTGCACGGCTCCCATATTGTCGGCGAACCATATGCCGGGCATTCATGAGGCGGACCGCACCGTTTTACCATGACGGATGAGTGTGGATATCCAAACCGTGTGAGAACATCTTCCGCAGGCCTGAAGCCAGATTGAGAATCGGTCTGTCCCATGGACAAACGCGACGAAATCAAGCCGGCCTCTCACAGGAACGAACGCGGACTGCCTGCGCTCGCGGCTGGGGCGCTTTATCTGGTGGCCACGCCGATTGGCAATCTTGAAGACATCACGCTCCGGGCGTTGCGGACATTGAGGGAGTGCGACGTGGTCGCGGCCGAGGACACCCGCCGCACGGGCCAGTTATTGAGGCATTACGAAATCTCCAAGCCGATCCTCAGCTATTTCCGGTTCAATGAGGCGAAGCGAAGCGAAGAAATCATCGAACGGCTGCGGCGCGGAGAGAAAGTGGCGTTAGTGACCGACGCGGGCAGCCCAGGCATCAGCGATCCTGGCGAACGAGTCGTCCGCGCCGCCATGGAGGCGGGTTTTCGAGTCGAAGCCGTGCCGGGCCCCTGCGCGCTGGTCGCGGCCCTCACCGCAAGCGGCTTGCCGGCGGAGGAGTTTCATTTCATCGGCTTCCTGCCGCACAAGTCCGGGCAACGAAGGAAGACTTTGGAGCGGCTAAGGAATTTGAACGCCACGCTAGTGCTGTATGAGTCCCCGCATCGGATCGAGAAGCTGCTCACGGAATTGAACGAGATCTTTCCGGATCGATCCGTGGTCCTCGCGCGTGAGTTGACGAAGAAATTTGAGGAGTTCCTGCGCGGTTCGCCAGCAGAGCTTCTAGCCGTCTCGCAAGCGCGGTCCCTCAAAGGCGAATTCGTCGTTTTGATTGGAGCCGCCAATCCGGTTTCGTAAAATCGGGCGAGGCGGATCAGGCGAACAGTTCGGCGATGCCAATGCGCACGCCTGGCACACTGGCGCATTCGAGGGAGTCGCCCATGCCGAGCAAAATCTTCTCCAGGTAACGCCCGTTCTCAGGACGACGGTAAACTTCGACGCGGCGTTCGTGGCCAAGGACGATCCAGTATTCTTTGACACCGGCTTCGGCGTAGAGCGAGGCATTCGCCTGATCGAGGGCCGGGCTGGAGACGGCAACTTCCACGACTAACTCGGCAGTCCTGGGATGAGCCTTGGTGTAGTCCTCCTCACCTCCTCGTGTTACGGACACATCCGGCTCTGGCTCAGAGTCCATAAAAGTCAGCGGCTCTTCTTTCCAGACGGAAAACCCTTGGGGCAGACGAGCCAGGAACAGCCGGTAGAGACGCGACGCGAGCGTGCGATGGAGGGGAGATTTGGACATTTTCTCGATAATGATGCCGCGGATGAGTTCGGTGCGTCGTCGATGCTCGTTGTACTCTCCGAGTTGATGATACTCCTCGACCGAGAGGGTCGAAACGCGGCGGCGAACTTCCGGAATTTCAAGAATCGCTGACATTGGGACAATTCTAATGCGGGTAGGAAGGCTCGTCGAGCAACGAAAACCGCTCGCCCGTTTCGAGACTGCAAACCACGGCGGGCTGGCCGAGCAAGCTCAAACGAATTTGCCGGGATTCAGAATTCCCTTGGGATCGACGGCTCGTTTCACAGCCTCGTGCATTCGCCGCACCTCAAGCGAAACGGCGAGCGGCCACCACGGCTTTTTCGCCAGGCCAATGCCGTGTTCACCGGTAATCACACCGCCCAGCGCCAAGACACCGCGGAACAACTCATCCAACGCTGCATCGGAGCGTCGTCGGGCATTCGGTTGTGTGGTGTCCACCATGATGTTGACATGGATGTTTCCATCCCCGGCATGGCCAAAACAGGCAACCGGGAATCCGTGTTTCTTGCGCAGATGTACGGCTAGTTGGAATAATTCCTCCAATCGTCCGCGCGGTACGACGACGTCCTGGTTTAGTTTGGTCAGGCCCGTGTCGCGCAGCGAGTAGGAGAACTCGCGACGCAACTGCCAGATCGTCTCGCATTGGCGGGTGCCCAAAGCCCGCTGCACAAAAAGCGGATGCACGGGCCGAACGATCCGCTCCAGTTGCTTGGTTTCCGCTCGAACGGATCGTTCCTGCCCGTCCAATTCGACGATGAGGTGCGCTCGGCACCCGGAGAGGAGCCGGCTTCCCGTCCGCTTCTCCGCCGCCGCCAGCGTAAATGCATCAGCTAATTCCAGGGCGCTGGGCAGGAACCCGCCCGCGAAGATCGCGTCGATGGTCCGAATGGCTGCGCGCATCGACGCCAAGCCGATTGAGAGACAGGCCCGAAATGGAGGCAGCGGCAACAATTTCAACGTGGCTTCCGTGACGATGCCGAGCAAGCCTTCAGAACCGACGAACAGGCGCGCCAAATCGAAGCCGGTCTTGTTTTTGTGCGTGCGGCCGCCGAGCCGCACGATGGCGCCGTCGGCCAGGACCGCTTCCACGCCCAGCACGTACTCGCGGGTGACGCCGTACTTGAGGCAGCGCGGGCCGCCGGCGTTGGTCGCGATGTTGCCGCCGATGGTGCAGTCCGCTCGGCTTGCGGGATCGGGCGGATAATAGAGTCCTTGATTCTCGACGGCCTCCTGCAGCGTCTGGGTAATCACGCCCGGCTCGACAATGGCGACGAAATCTTTCGGGTTGATTTCCTTGATGCGGCTCATGCGAGCGAGCGACAGAGCAATCCCGCCTTGGCTCGGAACGCAGCCTCCCACGTAGCCGTAGCCCGCGCCGCGGGCAGTCACTGGAATCGAGTGCTGCGACGCGAAACGCAGTATCGTGGAAATGGCTTTCGCGGAGCGCGGCAGAGCGACGGCCTCGGGCAAGTGCGAGGCAAACCATTTGTCTCCGGCATGTGCTTCTAAAGTCGCCGGGTCCAGCCGGAGTTCTCCGGGTGGAAGCCGCTTCCTCAGTTGATCAAGGAGGACCCGGTTACTTGAGTTCATCCTCAGTTGAAGGACCTGCGGTCACCAGCGACCGGGCGTCCTCAGCCTGGTCATCAGGAACTTGAACGAGGATGCCGCCGGTCGCCATCGAATAGCCATCCATGCTTAACGAGGCGAGTTCATGAGCGACCTCGGCTTGATAGCCCGCGACTTCAAGCCGTGAACGAACGAGCTGCGCTTCCGCTGCGCTGAAGGTTTTGAAAACTGTGACGAGCTGCATAGTGCAAGGTGGAGCCGACGGGGGAAAAGTTCAAGCGGGCACTGTGGACTTTGCCGGTGATTTCAGATCGGCAAAAATAATCACTCCGGCGCCCGTCTGAAGAAGGCTTTGAACCTGCACTTCGACCTGTTGTCCGATCAGGCTATGCGCCTGGTTCACGACCACCATAGTTCCGTCATTCAAATAGCCGACGCCCTGGCCTTTGTCTTTGCCTTCGCGAACGAGCCGCAGATTCAGGCTTTCGCCCGGCAAAATCACCGGCTTGAGCGAGCTGGCAAGCTGATTCACGTTCACGAACGCCACGGATTGAAGTTCGGCAATCTTGCCCAGGTTGTAATCGTTGGTGAACAGCTTTGCGCCCAACATATGCGCCAGACGGACCAGCTTCGAATCGACGCTGGTCTCCTCCGGAAATTCGCCTTCATGAATTTTGACTTCGTTGCGCTGATTGCGTTGGATGCGGCTGAGCATCTCCAGACCGCGCCGGCCTCGCGCGCGCCGGATGGGATCGCCCGAATCGGCGATTTGCTGCAATTCTTTCAGGACAAATCGGGGAACGACGATAATCCCCTCCAGAAAATTGGTCTCGATCAGATCCGCAATGCGTCCGTCAATGATCACGCTCGTGTCGAGGAGAAGCAAGTTGTCCGGTTTGTTCTGGGAAGCGAAACGCACATACGGAATGATCAGCGAAAAATCCTCCTTGTTGCTGCGCATGGCCAGCACCATGCCGATGTAGCCGAACGCAACGAACAGGCAAAGCCGGATCAACCACAGCTCCCGCTCATCAGCATACACAAATAAGCCCGACCGATCAATCAACCAGGCGATCAACGTGCCCAGGAGCAAGCCGAATGTGGCCGCGGAGAAGGCGCGGAGGGAAAACCCTTTCAGCATCTCATCGATGCCAATCAGCAACCCTCCGAACCCAAAGCCGATGGTGAGCCCGTAAATCCCTTTTTCGATCAACTCCGGGCGAACCTGGCTTATGGCGTAGCCCCCAGCCGTGCAGAGCACAAGAAACAAGATGCGGACAACCCAGAGTGACATGCTTATTGGCGAGGGTTCCGCCCCAAGGGGGGCGCGGTTGGCGCCGGGCGCGACGGTCTCGCTTTCGGTTTCCAGAAGAGACCGAACCGGCCCAGATTGCTGCTCAACAGACTCAGATCATTCATGGTCGCCAAAAACTCCTGCTCCAAATGAGCGTCTTTCAGGAGTCGCCCCGCCAGCCCTCGGCCGGTCTGCAAATCGGACACCAGTTTATCCACTTCGCCGCTGGCGGATTCAATGTTTTTTATGATGGCGTGCACTTCGGAACGATTCGTGGCAATGGTCAGGCGAATCTCTTTCGCTGTCTGGCTTAATTGTTCGGAGAAAGCCACCAGGTTGCTCACCGACGCGCTCAAGGGATGGGTGTTGGTCCGCACGAATTGATCGACACCGTCCAAAGTGGTTAGCGCCCGTTCTGAAACCTGGCGGAAATTGGAGACAGTGACGGTGAGGTTGGAGAGCGTGTTCTCCGCGAACAAAGTGCGGTCGATCCGCTTGACGGCGTCGTTGAGCCTTTTCGCTGTGTCGTCCACGCGCTGGAGCAGGCCGACCGCCGACCGGGCCATTTCCTGCAGGTCGAAGGGCTCCTCACTCTCGACTACATCCCCGTTCTGCAACAGACCCGGGGCGTTTGCGGTGGGCACAACCGAGACAAAACGGTCACCCAGGAAGCCCGCTTGTTTGATGGAAAAATCCGCATCGCGATGAATGGGATACGACTTCAGGATTTGCAGTCGAACCACGGCATTGGTTCCGCCCGGGCCGAGATCGATGTCCGCCACGTGGCCCACCGGAACTCCCGCCATCAGCACGACCGCGCCTTCGATCAGTCCGCCGACGTTTTTTGTCCTCAGCGTGATTTCGTAGGTGGCGTCGAACACGGAAGTGCCTTTGCTGAACTTCAGAACGACTGCGGCCATCAGGATCAGTGCGATGAGAACAAACAGCCCGACTTTCCACTCCAAGCGTGACTGGCTCATATCAAAACAGGTGTTCTTTCGGATCGGCCATCCCGGCCACGAACCGGTGAACGATCGGATCTTTGGAATCGAATATCTCGGCCGGCGAGCCCGACGCATGAATGCGCCCCTGATGTAGCATCAGAATGCGATTGCCCACGCGCCGGGCGCTTCGCATATCGTGGGTCACAACCACAGAGGTCACCTGGAGCCGGTCGCACACGCGCAAAATCAGTTGGTCGATGCTGTCGGCCACCACCGGATCCAAGCCAGTGGTCGGTTCATCATAAAGCACAATCTCCGGCCGATAGACGATCGCGCGCGCCAGACCGACGCGTTTGCGCATGCCGCCGGAAAGTTCCGAGGGCTTTTTCGATTGTGTGCCGGGCAAATCGACCATCTCCAAGGTCTCGTCCACACGCCGGGCAATTTCTTTGCCGGAGAGCCTTCTTTCCCGCCGCAGCAGAAAAGCGACATTCTCGGCCACCGTCAAGGAATCGAAGAGAGCCGCGCTTTGAAAGAGCATCCCGAACTTGCGGCGCACCTGGAGCAGTTGCCGTT
>JACPRI010000001.1 GCA_016190065.1 Verrucomicrobiota bacterium | reverse complement strand
GACTTCTCGGATCGTTTCGCTTCGTTCCGGCGGTGCGGAAACTGCCGAGACAGGCGAAATCGTTTCTTCGCTAAGCTTCTTCCGAATCGTCGTGAGCACGGCCAGCTTTCGCTCGCAGACTTAACGCGAAACTGCCCGACCTCACTCCGCAACAATTCCAGTCTGACACCTCGACCTCAGGCTACGCGCCGGGCTGCGTTGCGTCGCCCCTTTCACCCTGCCGCACTTGCCCTGGCGCTTCGCTCTGCCGTCGAGGAGTCAGAATAACCGGGGCTTGCGCTCTCGCGACCCGCCCAATCTCTCCAGAGGTTTCAGGTCTTTTATCTCTGCCCTTCGCCTCGTTCTGTCGCCCTCACCTGGCCGCTCCACCGGGGCGTCTCGCGGTGCCCTCTGAAGATTACTCCCACGGACGAGCCCGGTTGCGCGGCCTTTTTGGGTGAAGGGCGACAGTCCGAAGACGAACAGCAGAGCACAAAAAAAAGACCATGAAAACCAACGCTCAGAAAAACAATTCAGGGCTCAAGAACCGATCCGAACAGTTGAGCACTGGAAACAAATCGCAGATCAATTTCGCTCGCCGCAGCGCGAATCGTTCATTGGACACCGAGAAATTACTCGCGTTGTTGCGCAGTGAAGTGCCGAGCTTCTATTCTTTGGCCGAAGTGGTTGGCAAGTGGGTTTGGATTCAGTTTCCGGAGAAGCAATCCAGCGAAGTCACACGCGCCTTGTCCGAGTTTGGCTTCCATTGGAACCGGGCACGCCAGGCTTGGCAGCATCCGTGCGCGTTGAATCCCGACGTGGCCGCGACGTTTGACCCGCGCCAGAAGTACGGCAGCTATTTCGCCGCCGACATAAAGCCCGCCTGAAAGGAGATGCGCCGATGAATACGAATCCTAACGAATCGCTGTTTGCCGAAGTCATCTATTCCTACACCCGCGCCCAGGCCGTTGCAGACGGCGTGCAGGTTGAAGTTTCAAAAGTCGCTACCGAAGCCGGAATCCGATTCCCGGTTTTTCTCACCCGCGCCGCGTATGACGCTTACGTGACCGTCCCACCGGGCGTGACCTGTCAGGACGAAGCTGGCCGGCTTTGGGACATCATGACCATGCTGCGCCTGGCTATCTCCAAAGCGAAGCCCAGCCAAGAGCGTTTGCCCTTCGCTCTCTACGTTCGCAACGACAACAACGCGCGCCGTCTCGTGAAGTTGATCGCCATTTGTGGCGCACTCGACATCGACGATCCGCAGGCCGCCGTCACCGTGATGCTCCCAAACGAGGATTGAGCCTCCCTGAATTATCGCGCGGTTGAACCTCCGCAGTTCAGCCGCTTTTCTTTTGTTGGAGAAACGCGCCTTCCCCAAACCCCAGCGCTGGGCTCCACGCCAGCCCAGACCCGCGCCAACCGGGAAAGTCCTCTGGGTCTTCCTTTCGACGTTCAGTGCGTTCCCGACCGAGCATTTCAAATCTCCACCGCGCAACGGGGCGTTCAAGTCTCCATTGCCTTTCGGCATTCACCGCGTTCCCGACTCCAACCAGATGCTCTTGCATCGCATGTTCTCGCGGCGATGGCAGCCGTGGTCAGGGCGCAAAGAGGCAAGGTGATTCGTCGTGGTTGCGATTGACCGAGCGATGGACGCCCTCGGCGAAGTCGGTGTTTCAATTCGACGTGCAGGGCCAGGTGGCGACGTCCACACACGCGGGCTTGCCCTGGCTGCGATTCATCCGGCACCGGTGTCGCGGCCGAGTGCATTTCTGGCCGTTTGACGGCTGGGAAATCCCTGCGGGCCGGTCGGTGAGCTGTGGGCGCAAGAATTCTGTTGGGAAACCGCGAATGCGCGCGAATGGACGCGAATCCGAGCACGAGTCCCGAGGCAGCCCGGAAATGAGCCGGACGATTCGGCTTGATCCCACGTGATGGAAGCTGCCGGAGCCAACGCGCTGGCGTGCATGTGCCGGCGCTATCCGTCTTTTCGCTGCGGCTGCCGCCGATAAACGTCCGGATGGTGAATCGTCATGTAGTGTTCGGGATGAGCCAGCGGTTGAAATCCAAACTGGGCGTAGAGAGCGTGCGCGCCGTCCGTCGCCAGCAGAAGCCTTCTCAACCCTTGCAACTCCGGATGGTCGAGAATCGCGCGCAGGAGCTTCCGGGCGACGCCGCGGCAGCGGTGTTCGGGAATCACGAAGACGTCCGCAAGATAGGCAAACGTGGCGCGATCCGTGATCACGCGCGCGAAGCCAACTTGTCCGCCATCGCAAAAAGCTCCGAAGCACAGCGAATGTTGAAGGGATTTCTCCACGACGGCGCGCGGGATGTCCTTTGCCCAATAGGACGAGTGAAGGAATTCATGGATCAAACCGGCGTCCATCCGAGAGGCCTCAGTGGAGATCACATAGGGAGTGGATAGGCGCTTCAACATGCAAACTGAACTCGACGGGCAGAGGCTCGCGAACTGAGTTGTGTTCTGAATCCCTTCTGGCGCCGCACCTCGATCTGTGACCTCGTAGCCGAGGAGGGCGAAGAAATACTCAGCGCCCGTCGTCAATAGCCACAGCGATTCTGCGCCGGCGCTGCGCGCATGCTCCTCGGCGCGCAAGACCAATTGCCGGCCCAGACCTTGGCCGCGGAGATCGCTCGCCACGGCCAACGAACGCAGCAGCGCGGCGTCACCGCAAGGCTCCACACCGACTACGCCCAGCAGTCGTTCGCCGTCCTGGCCAACGAAAAAGTGACGAAGCTGCTCCGCCGCCAGGTCTTCAAACGGCAGTTCGCATTGGGCCAACAACTGTTTGATGGCCCGTTCGTCTGTCCCTTTAGCTGAAGAGAGCTTCATGAAGAAATCCCCGGCCGCGCTCGCACGCGCAATCCGATTGCCTCCGGAGTGTTGGTGAAGGAAATGATTCCTTTCTCCGCCGTTGCACCCAGGAACGGATCATTCGTGATCAAGAGGTTTCCATCGATATCGAGATAATCCGTCAATTCCGCAAGATGCGCCGCCGCGGAGATCAACACGCTCGACTCGATCATGCAGCCGATCATGGTCTTCAACCCGGCTGAGCGCGCGGCTTTTAAGGCGGAGAGCGCACCGCTGATTCCGCTCGTCTTCATCAACTTCACGTTGACTGCGTGATAACCGTCGGCGCACCGAGGCAAGTCGGCCATTGAAAGGTACGATTCATCCGCCATGATCGGAAGAGGCGCGCGGCTCTTCAACCAGGTCAAATCGTTGGCATCGGTCGTCGCCGACATGGGCTGTTCGACGAATTGAATCCCGCCATCGGAGGCCAGCCATTCCAGGTTTTTCAGCGCTTCTTCTTTGGTTTTCCAGGCTTCGTTGGCATCGACTCGAATCGGTTTCTTCGGGGCAACTTCGCGCAAGGCCGCAAGGTTTTCCTTGTCCCGAGGACTGCCGACCTTGAGTTTGAGAACCGGGTAACGGTCCGCTTCGCAAACTTTCTCGCGGATCGCATCCGGACTGTCGATGCCGATGCTGAAGGAGGTGACATGCTTGCCTTCCGTGAAACCGAGGCCAAGATGATGATAAATTGGCCGGCCCGCTTGCCGCGCTGCGCCGTCCAGGAGCGCGATGTTCAAGGCGCCTTTGGCCGCGAACTGTTTCGCTTCGAGGCTGTCGAGATACTCCATACTCGCGGGAACGTTCTCGAACGCCAGGCGCTTCGGATCGACGCGACGCAGGAATTCCAGCGTGGATTCCACCCCGCGCTCGTAGCGCGTCGAGGGCGCGGCCTCGCCGATGCCGTGGATTCCGTTGGTGTCCTTGAGTTCGACAAACGCAACCGGAAAGAGATCGGTGCCGCCGCTGCCGCCAGGACCCAGCCCGCTCGAAATCGTCCAGCGATGAGCCAGTTTGAGGCTGAAAGATCGGCAGGTCAGTTGCACGGGAGGTTTTGTAACGATTTGAGTAACTAACTATGGTTATTGTGACCAAGTCAGGCGCATGAACCGAATGTCACTTTGGTTTCTTGGATACAAACTTTCTGACGCCGCCAGACGATTATCCGTCCAACTGAAGTACAAATATGGGCCATCCGACCACGCTCCGTGGTATTCACCGACATGGCCAATCCAAGCATTCAGGGTTCGATACTTATCAAGCTCGGTGTCTTCGGGCCAGTCTGTTGTATGCCACCAGTGCAGGTTAACGTTGTTTGGTGGATAGACAGGATCGTAGTGGCCAACGATCATGTTGTCGGATAGCGTCCCGGCGAGCACTGGCGGGAAGCTGGACGTCGTAATCTTGAACTCCGCGCCGAAGTTCACGGTTCCATCCGTCGCAATAGTCGCCCAACGGCCATAGACATCAATGAGCGAATTATTCGGATCATTCCGCCGATCGTACCACGCCACAAATAATTTCGTCCCGTCGTCCTTGACCGCCAGCACGGGCATCCATTGATCGCTGGTTGGAACGGTGCTGAGCCGTGTCGGCGACATGGACCCCGTCGTCCCGCCATCCCAAGACGCGCCGCCGTTTGTCGAGCGAAGGAAAAATACATCTGCCCTGTCATTCGGATCAGCATTCTGCGCCTTGTCGGCGTAAACGACGTAGAGGTGGCTGGCTTTGCTCAAACTCGGATTGACCGCCGGCACCGAAGACTCAATCCAAAAGCGCGACGACGCGAAAGAATTGTGCGTTGCCGCTGATCGAGTTCGTGACGCTAGTGGCAGAGGTCGGTTCGCCGACGTTTTGCCAGGGCTGGCCAAGCGCGGAAGTCTGCTGAAGCTGGTAACGCTTGAAGCCTGGATTCAATTCAATCACGACTCGATTACCTTCCCGACGGAGGTTTCGCACCAGCACTGCGGGCGTCACTGGCCGCAGACGGAAGGATCGCAAGCCTATCACTGGTTCAGGGGCATCAAGATGCCCGGGTGTGTTACCTCGCGCATAAAACAACGGAGACTCCCCGTACCCTCCTAGCCCGCGGGCCACTGCTTCTTCATACGTCGCCCCCAGACGGGCGTCCCACGCCCGGACTTGCAGCCAGGCCCAGCCTCGGCCCGGCACGCTTATAATGATTAAGCCTCTCGTCGTCCCGAAGTAGCCTTGGATTCTGAACGGAACCGGCAAGCGCTTTCTTTCCACCTCATCGATAGCTGGAATCAACGCGTCCGGGCTGGGACCACCGTAGAGCTCGGCCAGATAATTGGTACCCGCCAGGGGCACCCCTTGAGCATCGAAAACCGGAGCGTCAATGCCGAGGAGGAGCATTCGGTTGGTGAATTCAAAATATGCCTGTGCCGATGCCGACCACGGCAGCAGTAAACTGATCACCACACTGCTCGCAAGTAAAATCACTTTCATCATGCGCTCCTTTTCATGGTTGCAGGGGAATCGAGCTACACGCTCTTATTGCGGCCAAGTCAACCGGACGAACCGAATATCACTTTGGTTTCTCGGATACAGACTTCCTGACGCCGCTAGGCGATTATCTGTCCAACTCAAGTACAAATAAGGCCCATCTGACCACGCTCCGTTGTATTCTCCGACATGGCCAATCCAAGCATTCACGGTTCGATATTGATCAAGCTCGGTGTCTTCGGGCCACTCTGGATACCACCAGTGCAGGTTAACGTTGTCCGGTGGATACACGGGATCGTATCGGCCATTGGCCTTGTTGTCGGACAGTGTACCGGCGAACAGTGGCGGGAAGCTGGTTATCGTGATCTTGAACTCCGTGCCAAAAGTCACCGTGCCATCCGTCGCGATCGTTCCCCAGCGGCCATAGACATCCATGAGGGAATTATTTGAATCTTGACGCCGATCGTACCAGGCCAAGAACAATTTCGTCCCGTCGTCTTTGACTGCAAGGACAGGCATCCACTGGTCGTTAGTGGTCTCGGTGCTCATCAGAACTCGCTCACTCCACGTGGTTCCACCATCGGTCGAACGCACAAAGAACACGTCCGCTCGGTCGTTCGGATCGGGATTCTGCGCCTTGTCGGCGTAGGCGACGTAAAGGTGGTCGGCTTTGCTCAAAATCGGATTGATCGCCGGCACCAAAAAGACTCAATCCAGCAGCGCGACGACGCGGAAGAATTGTGTGCCGCCGGTGATGTTGTTTGTAACGCTTGTAGCGGTGGTCGGTTCGCCGACGTTTTGCCACGGCTGGCCGAGCGCGGCGGTCTGCTGGAGTTGATACCGCTTGAAACCCTCATTCAACTCGATCACGACTTGATCTCCGTGCCGCCGAACGCTCCGCATGAGCACCGCAGGAGTCACTGGACGCAGACGGAACGATTGCAGTCCGACGAGAGGTTGAGGAGGAGGTCCGAGATGGATTTGAGAACCGCCGCGCGCGTAGAATAGCGGAGACTCTCCATAGCCACCAAGGCCACGAGCAACGACTTGTTCATAATTTGTTCCGAGGCGAGCATCCCATGCTCGGAGCTGAAGCCAGGCCCAGGCTCGAGGCGGAACCGAGCGGACGAATGCGCCCTCAAAGTTAAAAAAGTAACCTTGCGTTCTGAACGGCGCTGCTAATCGCTTTCCCTCTTCATCTGCTGCAGGTGCCAACGCATCAGGGGCTGCCCCCCCATAAAGCTCCGCTAAATAGTTCGTGCCGGCCAGGGGAATACCAAACGCGTCGAACACAGGAGCATCGACAGGCGGCTTACTGAACGAATCGCGGTTTTGTAGTGTAAAAGTCGATTGAGCTTGTGTGGATGGAGTCAACAGTAGACTCAGCAGCGAACAACTCAATATCCATTTTTTCATAGTCTTCATCGATCATCGCGGTTTACCACAAAAATGGATCGGACAAGCGCTTCTACTGAGGCCAGGTGAGCCGGATGAAGCGGATGTCGCTCTGATTTCGTGTGCATTCGCTTGGGCTGCCCTGGCAATAGGAGGACAAATGCGTCAGCCGGTAATCCGTCCAGGAGAAGTAAACGTAAGCCCCGTCAACCCAGGCACCGTTATACTCTCCCACGTGACGGCTCCAGGTAGGTAAGGTTCGGAATTGCTCAAGGTTGTCTTCAGGCCACTCTGGGTACCACCAGTGCAAGTTAACGTTGAACGGAGGATACACCGGATCGTAGTGGCCGACGTTAGTGTTGTCGGGTAGTGTCCCGCCGAAGACCGGTGGGAAGCTGGTCGTCGTGATCTTGAATTCCGTCCCGAAAGCCACCGTGCCATCCGCCGCAATTGTTGCCCAGCGGCCATAGACATCAATGAGGGAATTGTTGGAATCGTTCCGGCGGTCGTACCAGGCCACGAACAATTTCGTCCCGTCGTCCTTGACAGCCAGCACGGGCATCCATTGATCGTTGATTTGGCCCGTGCTCAACCGGGTCGGCTCAGAGGCCCCGCTGGTCCCACCGTCCCAGTTGGTCCCGCCGTTGGTCGAGCGAAGGAAGAACACGTCGGCTCGGTCGTTCGGGTCGCCATTTTGCGGCTTGTCGGCATAGGCAACGTACAGGTGATTTGCCTTGCTCGTACTCGGATTGACTGCGGGCACGGGCAGTGGAGACACTCGAAACGTGTCACTGCTTTGCGCAGTGTTGCTCCGCTTCAGTTCCAAATCTCCAAGGTTTTCATGGGTTGTGACGAGTGTTCGGATCGGGTTAATTGGTCCAACGGTTTGGCCTCTATTCGTGACCTTGCACACCTTGAGATGATTGCGATAGGTATTAGTTGCGACCGTTTCCCGCTCGATCCAGAACACATAAACAGCATGGTCCGAGGCAACGACTGGAATCGCCGCATGCGGCAAGATGTTGGCGTCGCCCCCTTGAATCTGCTGCAAAGTGTTCCAAGTGGCGCCTTCACCGTCGGTGGAGACCGCAAGCCAGATTTTCTGCGGTGAGACAGTGCCACTGAATGTAATGTACACATCATGCTGCCCGGTGCCTGCGGCGTTATCGACAGCAATCCACGGCTTGTCTGACTCGATAATCTCGGATCGAACTGTGATTGGATCGCCAAAGGTGACGCCACCATCAGTGGATTTCCAAAGCGGGATGCCCTTGTATCCGGCTGTCCTTCGCATGGAGGTGCCGACCATGTAAACGAAACTTGATGCCTTATCCACCGCCAGGACGGGATCACCCGCGTCGCCGTCGTCACTCGTGTCACCTGGCGTCCCCAGAGTGCTGACCGGAGGATTGCCCTTGTCTTTGAACAGGCTCGCTCCAGGGTCCAGGATTGAATAAGCAACGAAACGCGGCGTTCTATTGGGGAGCAGCCCTGATGATCCGAACGCATACACGCCTCCAGAACGCGGTGCAGGCCCCAGAATCTGGTTTGAGTCCACGAACGCCACGATGACCCGTCCGTTCAGCACTGCGCACGAGGATTCAAACTGACTGTTCTGCTCAGTGGCACGTCCGTTCTCGTCGGTCTCGCAGTCTTGCGGTCGGCTATTCACGATCACGTTGAAAGATAATTCATACTCCAGCAAATCGCCAATGCCGTCGCCATCGCTGTCCGTGGAGTTGGGGTTCAGCCCGGCTTGGTATTCCTTTTCGTTCGTCAACGCGTCGTTGTCCGGGTCGTGCGTGCGGTTCCAGGTGAGGCTGCCGAAGAACTGGTTTTCCCAGGCGTCCGGCAGGCCGTCGTTGTCGGAGTCGGTAATGAGGCTGAAATCGCCCACGGCAGCCATCCGGTAAGTGGAGGGAGTCGGGGTGCTGGGAGTCGTGACGGTCGAGGAAGTCATGGTCGCGCCGTTCATGTACCAGAGAGCAACCATCCCGGATGGGTTCGACCCGCCCGTATGCTGCCAGACGATGTCGGGCTTGAGGTCCAAGTCGAAGTCAGCGGCGTCCACGATTCGCCACCCTTCTCCCGGATTTGAAGGAGTCGTCAAGGTGGAGCCAGTCATGGTGGCGCCATTCATGTACCAGATCGCGACCGTGCCGTCCGGGGCTTGCCAGAGAAGATCCGGTTTGTTGTCCGCGTTGAAGTCTGCTGTGCCGAGGATTCGCCAATCCGAAGGAGTCGGCGTGCTCGGATTGGTCAACGTGCTGCACGTCATCTCCGTCCCGTCCATGTACCAGATGGCGACCATCCCGGTTGGCGACGGGCCGGCGGTGTGCTGCCAAAGGAGATCAGGTTTGTTATCAAGGTTAAAGTCGGCCACACCGACGATGCGCCAGCCGGCTTGTCCGGCCAGGGACGGATTGAATGAGGCGGTACTCTTCATGATCTGGCGATCCATGAGCCAGACGGAGATTTCCTCGGTGGCGTTGTGCTGCCAGACAATGTCCGTTTGGCCATCCGCGTTGAAATCACCGGTCGCCATGATCAGCCAGTCGGGATTGGGGTCGGTGGGAGGATCAGGCCACAACATGCTGGAAGCGGTCATGGTGCTGTTGTTCATGATCCAGATCGCGTTGTTGAGCGTCGTCGGGTGATGCCACACGAAATCCGGCGTGACTGTCGCGCTTTGGATTTGGGTCTGGGCATTAAGCAAGAATAAACCTGCGGCCAGGAAGCCCATGAATTTTGTGCCTACCTCATTGGAAGCCACTATTGGTGTTCTCATAATTCAACCCTTTGGGCGTGGCTTATCGGCCCAGTTCTTTGTTGAATTCTTGCGGCTGAAGAATCGCTTTCCGAACGCGCGCCTCTCGCTCCAGGAACGCAGGAGTTTTCAGCCGGGCCACCTCGGCGTTGAAGGCTTCCGGGTTCAGGATTGCATCCTTGACCAGTTCATCGTGTCGCTTCTCGGCGGGAGTTTTCAGCCGCTCCGCAACTTGAGCGGCTTCAATGGGGCGCAAAATGCCGAGCACGGCAAGATCGTGCGCGGCTTGTTCCTGGGCGGTCGAAGTGACCGGCGTGCCGGCAGCGGCCATTTGTCGCCGGTAGGCGTCGGGATCGAGAATGGCCAATCGTATCCAGCCTTCCTTCGCTTTCTCCTCAGGCGTCTTGGCTGCCTCCGCCAACTTTTCCAATTCGTCGGAGTGCGTGATGCCAAATTTCGCCCACTCAATATCCTTGGCATCGACGGCAGGTGGAGCGCGCCAAATCTGTTCCAGCGGCAGGCGCAGGGAGGTGTTCTGGATGATTTCTTCCGGCGTCCAGCGCTGCTGAATCTGGGCGAGTGCTAAACCTAAGGTGACACCGAAGATTAACAGGGCGAAGATCCGCTTCGCTAACCAAGGCGAGGAGACGGTGGTGGATAGCAGGCGATAGTTTTTCATAGTTTTGATTCGGAGGGCCCATCATGGTTTCTCGGTGGGGAATAGGCTGCATAGCCTGAGTTTCATAGCGGGTGAACACCTACGCGGTACTGGGTTAAACCACCCAAGGCGACGAGACCGAAGTTCGGCCGGGCACTATCTCCCCGTGGAAGTTCCTCCGCGTGGAGCGAACGGATTTTAACCGATTTAACGATTTCAAGCGATTTACAAAATGAATCCGAGAACCGGGGGAGTGTCGAACGCACATCCTTGAAACCGACCTCTACACCCCTCCCAGAAGGGGAACTTGCAGCGCCGCATAAACTTTGCCCTGGCAATGTGGAGAACGCCCGCTAAAAGGTTTGATGCTCGCCATCGCGAAGCGGTCCGGAGAATCTGACACCCGCATGCCTCAAATCTACGCCTGCCATTTCAACGACCCGACCAACCTCGGCGACCAGGTCTGCAGTCCGGTGGATTATTTTGAGCCATTGCGGTCCGCTCAAAAAATGGATTGGGACAGTGCGCCGGATAAGTTCGCCGGTTCTCCATTGATTGTCGGCGGCGGTGGATTGCTCAATGCGGTGCTCTCGGAAAAACTCGCGGCGCTTCTCCACCACCGCAAGGCGCCCGTCGTCATCTGGGGCGTGGGCACGAACATGCACCGGGAGACGCGTCCGTTCTACCCTGATTTTTTGAACCGTGCGGCTTTAGTCGGGTTGCGTGATTTTGGAAACCCGTTCGAGTATGTGCCCTGCCCGAG
>JACPRI010000063.1 GCA_016190065.1 Verrucomicrobiota bacterium | reverse complement strand
GGTTTTTTTGAGCCATGAATCCGGACCGGAGCACCGACGGTTTCACGCCGCTGACCTATCTCAATCTCATCCAGCGCGGCGGAACCGAGGATTGGAAACGATTGTATCGCCTCTGCCACGATCCTGGGATCGCCCGGCAAGTGGCTTCCATGCTCCCGATGCGCGATCCGGATTTGCTGGCTTCCGCCCGGATTTGGAAGTTTCTGCTGGAGGATCTGCACCCGGAACTGAATCTGTCGATCGATCTCAAAGAGAGCCGGCGGTCCATCGGAGTCTGAATTGATTTAACCCTAAAGTTTCTGCGGAGACTGCCGATAGTACCGGTACCTGGCATTAGGGGTGGGAGGTCAGGACCGGAGAATCAATCCGCAGGGGTTGGTTCCGACGACACGGATGTCGTTGATGTTGGAACAGAAGACAAATGGATTTGTCTTATGCCTCTCGTGATCAATACGAATGTGTCCGCGACGCATTCCATGCGTATGCTGGACGTATCGGCGGCGCGGCTGGCGAAATCGCTCGCGCGGCTCTCTTCCGGATCACGCATTGTTTCCCCCGAGGACGACGCCGCAGGATTGGCTCAGTCCATCAAGTTCGACGCCCAGATCAACCGCAATGCGGCGGCGAACAGCAACGTCCAGAACGCGGTTTCCTTCAGCCAGACCCAGGATGGATTCCTTCAGAAAGTCCAGAAATCCCTGGATCGGATGAGCGAACTTTCGGTCCTGGCGCAGGATGCGACCAAAACCAACTCCGACCTGTCGAACTACCAGTCCGAATTCACCCAGTTGCAGAGTTACATCAGCGACATCACGGGCAAGCAGTTCAACGGGGTAAGCTTGTTTGACAGCGCGGGCTTGAGCATCACCATCGACAGCGATGCGCTGACCTTTGGAGTGAATGCCGCGGACTTGGCCGGAGCCACCTCCACCGGGGTGATCAACGCCTACAGTGGCATCTCGATCTCGACTTCGACGGCAGCATATTCGGCCTTGAACCAGATCAAGACGGCCATCCAGGCCTTGGCGAACATGCGGGCGCTGGTGGGGGCGAATATCCAGCGGTTGAATCTGACGAGCGAGCAATTGACGATTTTGAATCAGAACTTGTCCGCGGCCAACAGCCGAATCAAGGACGTCGATGTGGCGGATGAGAGCACGGAGTTCGCGAAGCAGAACATTTTGGTGCAATCCGGCACCGCGATGCTGGCTCAAGCCAACGCCGTGCCCATCGCCGCGTTGCAGTTGCTCGGATAAACGGAATCCACTCCTGCCCCTCCCGGGAGGGGCACTCTTGTTGAATCTAGGAATGAAACTCAAGAGTACGCTTGCGATTTCTCCCTCTCTTCCCTGCAAAGGGAGGAGAGGGTTGGGGAGAGGAGGGCCGTCTTTATTGGGTTTCCCCTCTCCTCGATCCTCTCCCCACTCATGCTTCGCGGGGAGAGGAAGCAGATCGGTGCCTCCCTGGCCGCTTAATTCAACGGCAGTGCCCAGGAGTAGATCGGCGTTCATGGATCGGTTGCAAGCTCCCCTCCTGGAAGGGTGAGGGGGATCGGTTCATGGCGAGAACACAATTTTTGCGCCAAGGCAAAAGTCTATGATACGCTCGCCGCACGTTGATCTATGCCTCATCGATTCTGCAAACCCGTCCTTCTCATCGGCGCGGCGGTGTTCAGTGCGGCCGCCTTGGCACGTGGCGCCGTTCCCTCAAGCCCAGCAGCGGCCGAGAGCAACTTCGTTTTGCATCCCGCGCTGCAAATTTCCCTTTTCGCGGCCGAACCGGACGTGGTGGATCCAGTGGCCCTCACGTTTGATGAGGATGGGCGCATGTATGTGGTCGAGATGCGGGATTATCCGCTGGGCATCGGCCCGGAGCGGCGCCCCGGCGGTACGATTCGACTTCTGGAAGACACAAACGCCGATGGACGCGCGGACCGTTCGAGGCTTTTTGCGGAAGGACTCAGCTTTCCCACTTCGATCGCGCCGTGGAACGGCGGCCTGCTCGTGACGGCACCGCCCGAGGTGCTCTGGCTGAAGGACACGAATGGCGACGGCAGGGCTGATGTCCGCGAAGTCTTGTTCCGCGGCTTCGTCCTGGGCGTGACGGACAGCAACGTGAATGGACTGCGTTGGGGGCTGGACAACCGGGTGCACGGAGCGAACGGCGGCAACGGAGGAAATATCGTGTCCTTGCGCAAGCCGGACGCGCCGATTCCCCTTAAGGATCAGGACTTCAGCTTCGATCCCGGCACGGGCGACTTCGCCACGACTTACCGCAGCGGCGAGGGCTTTGGCCTGGTTTTCGACGAGTGGGGCCGGAGCTTCGTCACTTACAACATCAATCACCTTCAGCATCGGGTCTTGCCGACGCGTTATCTCCGGAGGTTCCCAGGATTGCCGCCGGTCGAGACCACGGTGAGCATCTCCGATCACGAGGAGATGTCGCGCATTTACCCGATCTCAACACCGGAAACGCGGCCGAATCATCCGGAACAAGCGGGCCATTTTTCTGCTGCCGGGGGCATGGGTTTCATCGGTACGGCGGCCTATCCCGCTGACTTGCCGCGCAGCATTCTCGTCTGTGACGTCGTGGGAAACCTCGTCCACCGGGACGTTCTGCTCGAGGACGGTCCGAGTTTTGTAGCCAGGCGTTCACCCGACGAAACGCGCCGCGAGTTTCTCGCCAGCCGCGACAATGCCTGCCGCCCCATCGGCGTCGAGCTTGGTCCCGACGGCGCGCTTTACGTCATCGATATGCAGCGCGAGGTGATCGAACACCCGGATTACATTCCGGAAAAAGTGAAGCAGAAACAGAATCTCCGCGCGGGGGAAGATCGTGGAAGGATTTATCGCGTAACGCCCAAGACTGGTTTGCCCGCGCGACGCCCCAACTTGAGCCGCGCATCCTCGGACGAACTGGTTCAAGCGCTCTCCAATCCCAGCCAATGGTGGCGAGGCACCGCGCAACGTCTGCTGGTCCAGCGCCAGGATAAAGCCGCGGTCCCGTCGCTGAAGAAACTCGCTTCTGGAGGCGAGCAACCGCTGGGCCGGCACCAAGCGCTTTGGACGCTGCAAGGACTGCGGGCGCTTGAGGAACCGCTCGTGC
>JACPRI010000067.1 GCA_016190065.1 Verrucomicrobiota bacterium | reverse complement strand
GCCCACGCGCTGCTCAAGAATATGGGGCAACAGAAGCAAAGTCATTTAGCGGTTTAGCCCTCGCGTTTGCTTCGCGGCTGCACTGGGTTACTGTCCCATCCAATGAACCTTCAAATCATTTCGATGCTTATTCTGGCCGCTACGCTGCAGGCTCAAGTGAAGCAAGAGGCCCTAACGCTCGATGAACTGCTTGATAGTGGCCGTCAGTTCCTTCAGGAGAATCTGGATGAGAACTGGCTGCGCGCCCTCCAGGAATTTGATGAAAAGAACCCTGGTCCAACTCGGATCGCCGCGGTGACGTATCTGACTTTTGGCCGGCGCCGGCTAATTCTTTGCCCGATAGAATTTCGTCCCTGCTGGCGTGACAGAGAACGGGCTGGCCGCGCCGGCCTCGTCTTTCCACGTCTTCAGGTCATCGGAAGATTGGAGCGCAGCGCCCGTCCATTCCACGATCACTTTCCCGCCTTGGAACGCAACCTTCGTGATCTTAGGTTCGGCCTGCGGTGCGGCGCCGGGGCCATAGTACGAGAGGAACTTGCTGGGGATAGGCTGAAGCTGATCCGCCGGAGTTGAGCTGCCGACTTTCCGCCACGCAACCTGGAGGTAATCCGCGCCGTTACTTTCTTTCCAGATTGCTTGCAAGGCGTACTTTTTGCCCTTGTCTAACCGAACGGGCAGGGAAGCGGATTCATCCAAGCCCGGTTCCTGGAAAGTGTCACCTGCGCTCGTATCAACGGCGGTAGGAGTCGCGTTCACATCGTCAAGCAGGTCGAACTTGTCGTCGGTGCTGACGCGCAATTCGCTGCCGCCGTCGCTGCGGACGAAAAACTCATAATCTCCGGTTTCTTCAGGTGTCAGCCAGGCGCGGAATCGGCCGCCGTAGGTGTTCTTGTCCGGCACGGCCGGGATGATCAGAAAAGAGTCGAGCGTGGTCGTGACGTAGTCCACGTCGGGTTCATTGGGATAGCGCGCGTTGTTGCGAAGGTCTTGCACAGCGCCGCCCGGGATATTATTCCAAACTTCAAGACCGACCACGCCGGTCTGGACGGTGAATCCCGCAAAACTGCCGCTGGCATTGGCAGCGACTTTGTTGCCGGCGAGATCCTCGACGTTATTGATGGTCACGGTGTACCTCGTGCCTGAAGTCTGTTTGCCGGTGAGCAAACGGGCGGTGGTGGCGTCCAACGCAATCGCGGAATTGATCGTCAGGCCGCCCGAGGCCGCGTAATTGGCTTTGTTGGCCAACTGATCGAGCTTCATCGGCTCGGAGAAGGTCACGTAAATGGCGTTGAAATTAATGCTCCCGGTGACACCGGTGATGGTGGGGATGCTGCCATCGACGTTAATCGTGGCTTCGCCGCTCGTGGCTTTGCTGGCGCCGCTGGTCAGATTAACGCGGAACTTCGAGCCGTTGTCCGACGCGGCCAGGGCAGGAGTCGTATAGCTGGCCTGCGTCGCGCCGCTGACATCGCTGAAGGCCGTGCTGCCCGGCGCGGCCTTTTGCCATTGGTAAGTGATAGCTTGCGGGCTGGTCGCGACAACTTTGAGCGTTGCAGATTTGCCCGCAGGCACGATTTGATTCGCGGGGTTCTCGGTTATTTTGAGGCTTCCCGTGGATTCGATTTCCGCCAGATAAATCGCGTCAAAGCCATAGCCGTAGGGCGCGGCTGACGGATTGCCGAACGGCGCCGGACCCGTGTACTGCTGCGCCTCAATTGCGAATTCGCCATCCGCCCCCGGCTCGATGTTGTCCCAGCCCACCAGCGATCCCGCCTTGTTATCGCCGGTATTCAACGCCACCTGATTGGGGCCGAGGGTTGATTTGTCAAACGTCGCCTTCGTGAAGATGTTCTTGTTGACGCTGCCGTCTTCGTGCACGGCGACAAAGGAGTCCGCGCCGGTAATCGTGAAAACGCTCCAGCGGTCGTTGTACCCGCCACCACGGCTGACCGTGCCGCGGAAATTGTAGCGCTTGGTGGAATCCAGGCCTTTGAAGTTGAGAATGAGCTTGGTGTTGAGATTGGCCCGGATGCCGGGCAGACCGCTGTTCCCGACATCGACTTTGCCTTTGAACAGCTTGTCGGCGGGCGTCCCCGCATTCACCTGGGAGTTGGCGCCAAAATCGTCCGGCGTGCCGTCGCCTTCCACCACGACGAGCACGGAGGCTTTCAAATCCAGGCCGGTTTTGAAATCTTTGAGCGGACCGCCGTCGTCGGTGACGCGCAAGTCATAGCCGCTGGCGTTCGGGTGCGTCAAATCGCTCGGCCGGTAATCGTTGAAGGCCTCCCAGCGAACCGTCGATTGCGCTTGGGCCAAACTGGTGAATGAAACAATCGCGGCCCAGGACAGGCACGCTTTGAGTAATGAAGGGAGTCGAGAAGTATTCATAAACGTGTTGGACATTTGCTGCGTCAACGGGAAGCAGATTATTTGGAAGGCAACGGACCAACAAGCAGAAATGTTACAAACGTGTTACCACGCGATAGCCATCTTCGGCTATCTTGGCCATCGTGATCAGTTGTCAAACACGTGCCCAGGTGTCATCCTTCCCGAGCCCTGATGACGAACGCGTCCGCAAATGAGTTTCGATTCAACCGCCGCTCATTCCTCGGGTGGGCGGGCGGCGGGCTGGGTTACCTGGCGCTGTCACATCTGCTCGCTTTGGAACGAGCGGCCGCCTTGGCCCGACCGCCCGGCGCCGCGGCGCACCCACTTGCGCCCAAGCCGCCGCACTTCACGCCGCGCGCGAAAGCCGTGATTTGCCTCTTTCAACACGGCGGCCCCAGCCAGATGGATTTGTTCGATCCGAAGCCGGAATTGAACAAGCGCGACGGCCAGGATTATCCCGGCCAAGATTTAGAGATCCACTTTGACAAACAGGCGGGCAAGCTCCTTCGGTCGCCATTCCAGTTTCTCGAACGCGGCCAGTCCGGAATGCAAATGTCCGAGTTGCTCCCGCACACCGCCTCCATCGCTGACGAACTCACGCTCGTACGGTCGATGGTCACCGACTCCGTGGATCACGAGTCGGCGTTGCGCATCATTCACACGGGCAAATTCCAGGCGGGCCGGCCAGCGTGGGGTTCGTGGGTCATCTACGGCTTGGGCACCGAACGGCAAGATCTCCCGGCTTATGTCGTTCTCTCGGATCCGGGCGGATTACCCATCGATGGGATTCGCAATTGGTCGTCGGGGTGGTTGCCCGCAATCTATCAAGGGACGCAAGTGCGGTCGTCGGAGTCGCCCATCTTTAACCTGGCCACGCCGGCAGACGTGCCGGGCTCGGCGCGGGCGAATCAACTCGGCTTTCTGGAGCGGCTGAATCAGATTCATCTGCGCGAGCATCCGGAGAATTCGGAGTTGCAGGCGCGCATCAACAATTACGAACTGGCGGCGCGCATGCAAACTTCCGTGACGGACGCGCTCGACCTGAGCCGCGAATCAGCCCAGACGCGGAAGCTTTACGGCCTGGAGCATCCGAACGCCGCGACCGCGAATTACGCCAAACGCTGTTTGATGGCGCGGCGTTTGGTCGAGCAAGGCGTGCGCTTCGTGCAGATTTATCTTCAAGGCCAGCCCTGGGACACGCATGACAAGAACGCCGAGCGCCTGAAAAACCTTTGCTTGCTGACGGATCAACCCAGCGCGGCGTTGGTGCTGGACCTCAAGCAACGCGGCTTGCTCGACTCGACGATTGTGCTTTGGACCGGCGAGTTCGGGCGCTTGCCGATTTCGCAAGGGAAAGACGGCCGCGATCACAACCGCCACGGTTTCTCGCTCTGGATCGCGGGCGGCGGCTTCAAGAAAGGCCACGTTCACGGCGCGACGGATGACTTCGGTTACAAAGCCGCGAAAGACGCGGTGCGCGTGTACGACCTGCACGCCACGTTGCTGCACGCGCTCGGACTGGACCACAATCGCCTCACTTATCCCCACGAAGGCCGCGCAGATACGTTGACCGACTCGGTGGTGTCGGAAGCGAGAGTCATTCCGGAGCTGCTGGCGTGAAGGTCCTGGTCATTGGGGCGGGCGGGCGCGAACACGCGCTGGTTTGGAAACTGGCGCAGTCGCCGCACGTCACGCGGATGTGGTGTGCGCCGGGCAACGCCGGCATTGCCGAAGAACGCCTGGCAAAAAACCAATCGCCCGTCGAGTGCGTGCCGGTCGGCGCGGAGAATTTGCCGAAATTACTGGCGCTCGCTCAGGAGAAAGCGGCGGACCTCACGATAGTCGGACCGGACAATCCGCTGGCGCTGGGGATCGTCGATTTGTTTCAGCAACACGGTTTGCGCATTTGGGGACCGAACCAAAAGGCCGCCCGGTTCGAGTCGTCGAAAGTGTTCGCTCAGCAGTTCATGGAGCGGCACGGGATTCCTTCAGCCAGAGCCGGGACATTCGCCGACCCGATGGCCGCCAAAGAATTCGCGGCGAAACTGGGAGGCCGTTGCGCGGTTAAAGCCGACGGGCTGGCGCTGGGGAAAGGCGTGCTGATTTGTCGGAGCGTCGCTGAAGCTGAAAAGGCCATCGGCGAAATCATGGTGAACAAAGCGTTCGGCGCGGCGGGCTCGCAGGTCGTCATCCAGGAGTTTTTGGAAGGCGTGGAAATCTCGCTCCACGCCCTTTGCGATGGCGCCACCGCCAAGCTTTTTCCGACTTCGCAGGATCACAAGCGGGCCCTGGATGGAGACCAGGGCTTGAACACCGGCGGCATGGGCGCTTATTCACCCGCGCCGTTCCTGGGTCCGGCCCAACTCGAGGAGGCAGCCCGAAAGATCCTGGAGCCGTGGTTGCAAGGTTGCGCCGCGGAAGGAATCGAGTTCCGCGGCCTTCTTTATCCGGGAGTGATGTTGACGAAAGAGGGGCCGAAAGTTCTGGAGTTCAACGCGCGCTTTGGCGATCCGGAGACGCAAGTATATCTGACCCGTCTGGAAGATGATTTGGTTGAATTGCTGGAGGCCAGCGTCAACGGCACGCTCGCGAAACACGAATTGAAGTGGAAACGCGGCGCGGCGGTTTGCGTGGTCATGGCTTCCGGCGGTTATCCGGGCAGCTACGCGAAGGGCAAAGCGATCAAAGGATTGGCCGAAGCCGCGCACCTGCCGAACACAAAAGTCTTTCACGCCGGCACGGTTCGGCAAAGCGACGCGGTCGTGACAAGCGGCGGCCGCGTTCTCGGTGTGACCGCCTGGGGGCCAAGCCTGGAAGCAGCGCAGACCGCCGCGTACGCAGCGGTGGAAAAAATACAGTTCGACGCTGCGCATTTCCGCCGCGATATTGCGGCCAAGGCGCTGCGATGAGCGGCGAAATTGCGACGCGACTATGACGAATTCAATGCTGTCCTTCGTTCTGTTTTTGGGGTTTTTCCTCTCGGCACGGCCCGCCAACCCTGGCGAACATGCAGCCGGCGGGCCGGAGTTTCCTCGGTTCCAGGAGGTTTATAGTCTCATTGGCTCCAACCTGAGTGGACTGGGCGAGGCAGAACTGAACCGCGCGGCCGTGTTGGGGCTTTTGCATCAGCTTCGAACCCAAGTCATCCTGATGACCAACGCGCCCAACGGCCGTCCCTCATCTGGAACAGATTCGTTGAGCAAAACCGCCATCTTCGAACGCGCTTACGCCTACGCGCGGCTTGGGGGGGTCCGGCCGGGAACAGCCCCGGCCTTTTTGAAGGCCTTCGACCAGTTGCAGTCGAGCAACCATCTAAGCGGGCTGGTCCTCGACGTTCGATTCGCTTCCGGAGACGATTACACGGAGGCGGGAGCTTTAGCCGACTTATTTTTGAGCCACGAGCAACCTCTGCTCAAGTGGGGAGACACGGCTTTGCGCTCCACGGACAAAACGAACGCGATTGCCTTGCCGGTGGTCCTGCTGGTCAATCATGCCACGGCCGGCGCTTCGGAGGCGCTCGTGGCGGCGCTGCGTTCGGCAGGCATCGGGCTGATCGTCGGCAGTCCGACGGCGGGGCACACGCACGCGTTCAAACAATTTCCCCTGAGCCAAGGACACAAGATCGGTATTGCGTCGGGCCGTATCGAGGTTGGGAAGGGTCAACTCCTTTCCGAGCAGGGCATCGCGCCGGACCTCCTTGTGAAAGTCAGTCTCGAATCGGAGAAAAAATATTTAGAGAATCCGTTCAACACTTTGGTTCCAACCTCGGGAGGCGCGCCGCGGCTGAGGCGGGACGAATCGAGCCTCCTTCGCGAAAGGAGCGGGGAGGCTGATGAAGGCGCGCAAGCTCCGCCCCCCCAGAAAGAGCCAGCCTCCGAATCGATCATCCAGGATCCCGCTTTGGCGCGCGCGCTGGATGTGCTGAAAGGCCTCGCGATGGCCGGAGGCCGCCGTCGGTGAGCATTTGGCTCCACCCAACCGGACCCACGGATTTCGCCGTTGACGATTTGAGCAGTGCGCCCCACTTTGATGAGATATTCGGAAGCATGAAGACCATTCTGTTCGTTTGTACCGGCAACGTTTGCCGCAGCCCGATGGCTGAAGGCCTCTTCCGTCACGCTGTGAAAGGAAGCGGAGAATATCGGGTTTTGTCGGCCGGTGTCGGCGCTGTCGATGGTCAGCCGCCGAGCCCTAACGCCGTCCGGGCCCTCCGGGAACTGGGCGTTGACATCTCCGGGCAGCGAAGCCGGTCTTTGACGGCGGAATTAGTGCAGGAGGCGGACTACATTTTCGGCATGACGCACGGCCATGTGGACGCGGTGATCATGCTCTATCCGCAAGCGACCGAGAAAACTTTTGTGCTTCGCGAATTTGACGAGACTCTCGACGTGTTCGAGAAAGACATCTCGGACCCCATCGGCGGCTCCTACGAAGTGTATTTGAGCTGCCGCGACCAAGTCGAACAAGGCATCGCCTCAATGCTCAAATTCATGGAACAAACCACTTCTCTTTCGCCCGCCAGCCACGAATCGAATCCGACGCTCAAACTGAGCATCGGTTCTGACCACGCGGGTTTCACGCTCAAGGAAACTCTCAAGGAACATCTCCTCAAAAAGGGGATTGAAGTCATCGACGTAGGCACCTACTCCGCCGAATCCACCGACTACCCGGACTACGCCCAGGCGGTGGCCCAACGCGTGGCCGACTCCCAATGCGACCTCGGCCTCCTGGTCTGCTCCACCGGCGTGGGGATGAGCATCACCGCGAACAAGGTTCCCGGCGTGCGGGCGGCTCTCGCGTTTACCGAGGAAATGGGCTTGCTGGCCCGGCAACACAACAATGCCAATGTCTTGTGCCTGGGCCAGAAGGTGACGCCTCCCGATGAAGCCAAGAAAACCCTCGATGCGTTCCTGAATGCCCACTTCGAGGGGGGCCGTCATGAGCGCCGCGTCCAGAAGATGGAAACGCTTTCCAGGGTCCGAAGCGCGAAATTGAAACACGTCGATCCGGATATCGCCGAGGCCGTTTACCTGGAGAAGCAACGCGAACAAGAGAACATCGAACTGATCGCCAGCGAAAACTTCACCAGCCCCGCGGTCCTGGAAGCCCAGGGATCGGTGTTGACCAACAAATACGCCGAAGGCTACCCGCGCAAACGCTGGTACGGCGGCTGCGAGCACGTCGATGCAGTAGAACAACTCGCCATCGACCGCTCCAAAACCCTGTTCGGCGCTGAACACGCCAACGTGCAGCCGCATTCGGGCAGCAGCGCGAACATGGCCGTGTATTTCGCGTTCCTCAAGCCAGGAGACAAACTGGTCACCATGGATTTGAGCCATGGTGGACACCTTACCCACGGCAACCGGGCGAATTTTTCCGGGAAGTTCTTTGAGATCATCCATTACGGCGTCCGCAAAGACGACGAACAGATCGACTACGATCAACTGGCTCAACTAGCGCGCGAACATCGGCCCCGCATGATCACTGTCGGCGCCAGTGCGTATCCGCGCCAGATCGATTTTGCGCGCATGGGCGCAATTGCGCGCGAGGTTGGGGCGTATCTCCTCGCGGACATCGCTCATATCGCCGGGCTGGTGGCCGCCCAGTTGCACTCAAGTCCCGTTCCGCACGCCGACTTTGTGACCACGACGACGCATAAGACGCTCCGGGGTCCGCGCGGTGGATTGATCCTGTGCAAGGAGAAGTACGCCCGCGAGATTGACTCGCAAGTTTTCCCGGGCATCCAGGGCGGACCGCTCATGCACGTGATCGCCGCGAAAGCGGTCTGCCTTCAGGAAGCGCTGATGCCGGGCTTTCGGCTTTATCAGGAACAAATCCTGAAGAATGCCCAGGCGCTGGCTGGCGCGATGCAGAGGAATGGATTCCGTCTTGTAAGCGGAGGCACGGATAACCATCTGATGCTGGTGGATGTCGGTGCCAAGGGGCTCACCGGCAAAGAGAGCCAGACGGCACTGGATGAGGCAGGGATCACCGTGAACAAAAACACGATCCCCTTTGAAACCCGCTCGCCGTTCCAGGCCAGCGGCATTCGCCTCGGCTCTCCGGCGGTGACTACTCGCGGCATGCGCGAAGCGGAAATGGCCGCCATCGGCGACATGATCAGTGAAGTTCTCTTCGACATCAAAAACCTTGACGTCGCCCGCAAGGTGCGCGAACGTGTGCGCGAATTGACCGCAAGATTCCCCTTGCCTTATTAACTTATCGTTGCGGCCGACCTCCGGAAGCAACCCCGGCCATAGCTGCTCCAGATCAAAGAATCTTGCTTTTGAGATCTTAAACCATCGTTCCAACGTTCGTTGTTTTCGAGGTCGCTTCGTTGGAACCAAACCACTATCGAGTAATATGTCAAAGACTGCCACGAAGAAACCGGCCCGGCCCAGGGGCGGCCCCAAATCGAAGCTCAAAGCTCCTGAGACGCCCGGCAATGGCGAGAGCGCCATTGATCTGGGCCCGCCACAATTGGAAGAAGCTCCGCCACCCTACACCGTTGAGCCGCCTCCCGAAGCGATAACTCCAGGATCCAAAGAGCCTGCTCCCACTCCCGCACCCGGGGCCGAAGAGACGCAAACTCCACCGAAGAAACGCCCGGCAAGTGAAAGGAAACCCGTAGGCCCGACGATCAACATCGCACAGCTCCAGGCGACGTCCATGCTGGACCTCAACAATATCGCCAAGGAGATGGGGATCGAAAACTTCGGCACGATGAAGAAGCACGAAGTGATCTTCCAGATTCTTCAGAAGAACGCCGAACGGAGCGGCATTCTCTTTGCCGAAGGCGTGTTGGAGATTCTGCCGGAGGGTTTCGGTTTCCTGCGCTCGCAAAGTTTCAATTACCTGCCTTGCCCGGAGGACATTTACGTTTCTCCGTCTCAGATCCGCCGTTTCGACCTCCAGACCGGAGATCTGGTCGCCGGACAAATCCGGCCCCCCAAGGAGAAGGAACGCTTCTTTGCTCTGTTGAAAGTGGAGGCAGTGGCCAATGAAGATCCGGACAAGGCCAAGGACAAGACGCATTTCGACAATCTCACGCCGCTCTTTCCGAATAAACGGTTCCTGTTGGAAACTCGAGCCGATGAACTCTCCACCCGCGTGCTCGACCTGGTCTGCCCGATCGGCAAAGGCACGCGCGGGTTGATTGTCGCCCCGCCGCGCACCGGCAAAACCGTGCTGCTGCAAAACGCCGCCAACGCGATCATCAAGAACAATCCCGAGGTTTATCTGTTCATTCTGCTGATCGACGAGCGGCCTGAGGAAGTCACGGACATGGAACGCACTTGCCGTCCCGCCGAAGTCATCAGCTCGACTTTCGACGAACCGCCGGAACGCCACGTTCAGGTTGCCGAAATGGTCATCGAGAAAGCCCGGCGCATGGTCGAGCACAAGAAAGACGTCGTGATCCTCCTCGACTCCATCACGCGTCTGGCGCGCGCTTACAATACGATTCAGCCGCACTCCGGCAAAATCCTCTCCGGCGGCGTCGATGCGAATGCGCTGCACAAACCCAAGCGCTTCTTCGGCGCGGCGCGAAACATCGAGGAAGGCGGCTCGCTGACCATCATGGCGACGGCCCTCGTGGACACCGGTTCGCGCATGGACGAAGTCATCTTCGAAGAATTCAAAGGCACGGGCAACATGGAGGTCCACCTGGATCGCCATCTGGTGGACCGCCGCATCTTCCCGTCCATCAACATTGAGTTGTCCGGCACGCGCAAGGAAGAGCTACTTTACCATCCGGACGAATACAGCCGGGTCGTGGTGCTGCGCCGCGCGCTGACCGGAGTGCCTCCCGTGGAAGCGATGGAGTTGCTGCTCAACAAGCTCAAGAAGACGCGCAGCAACATCGAGTTCTTGCTCGCCGTCGGGGCGGCCTGATTCGTGTGCTCGGTGAATTAACCGCTCAATTGCTTCAAGGCCAGGCGCTGGCTGACGATCAAGTCAGCCAGGCCATCTCTCAACTCATCGACGAGCAGATCTCCGCGGAGACCAAAGCCGACTTCCTGACCGCGCTGGCGCGCAAAGAGGAAACCACGAACGAAATCGCCGCCTTTGCCCGCGAACTCCGTGACCGCGCCATTCCGCCGCCCCTGGATGGCGAAACGCGGCGGCGGGAGATTCTCGACGTTTGTGGAACGGGCGGTGATCGTCTCAACACCTTCAACATCTCCACGACCGTCGCTTTGGTGGTGGCTTCGGCCGGGATTGCCGTCGCCAAGCATGGCAACCGGGCGATCACCTCGAAGGCGGGGAGCGCCGACGTGCTCGAGGAATTGGGCATCCCGATCGACCTG
>JACPRI010000064.1 GCA_016190065.1 Verrucomicrobiota bacterium | reverse complement strand
TCGTTTGAGATGCCAATTTGGCATCTCAAAGATTTGGCCTCTTCGCGCGTCAATTGAAACATGAAGTCCGCCGGGAAGCGGGAATGATTGCGTTTGACGGCGCGATTTAAGGCGCCGGTATCAACGTCATAAATTTCAGCCAAGTCGCTATCGAGCATCACTTTCTCGCCACGAACCAGAATGATGGCGCGCTCGATTCGCTCCGGTGGAACCAAACTGACTTGTGCATCCATAGCTTGCCATTTTCGAAAGGCGGTCACAGTTTGCGACCTTAAAGGGAGCCGGTCACTGACTATTTGAGGCCGCGCGAGCTCCGCATTGGACGACAGCAACTGCCGCAGCCGCACAAAAGCACGCACGTCTTGCACGCTGGTTTGCGCCACCCGTTCGGTGTTCAACGGATTGGATGACGGAAAACGTTGCTGAAGAGTTCAACTTGATCGACTGGCCGCATAAGCTGAGCAAGATTTCTTTGATCGTCGCCTCAAAAGTGCCGTGGGCGTATCGCCTTCGCACTACCACCTCAACTTGCGGATGGATGGAGGGAAACGCCTGCTCCGTGAAACGGAGAAGAGCGTGGTGGACGTCGCCCTCGCATTTCAATTCGCGCGGATTCGTGAAATTCGTGTCAGCCCTTTGCGTTCAGGCGAAGAAGCCGCTACTCAGCGCGCCACCGTTTTTTGGGTTCCAAATGCGCGCGGAGGACGCGTCCGGTTGCGAGACATGAGCTGCCCTGGTTACCTTCCGAGAACAATTTCCAACCGCAACGCGGTTGCGGCCATCCTATCCATTCATCACACGCGACATTTGCCACAACCGCGTTGCGGTTGATTTCATTTCTTAACCATGACCCAAGGTAGCTCGTTCCTCGCAACCTTGTGCTGGAGGCTGCAATCCCTTTGGGATTGGGCTTATCAATCGCGCGCTTCCGGAGTCGGCAGCGCGAAGGCGACGAGGCTGCCGCCGGCGGGGCGGCCGGATTTGGCGCCTCCGGCGGAGATCACGACAAATTGGCGTCCGTTAACCATGTAGGCGCTGGGCGTGGCGTTGCCGCCAAAGGGCAGCTTAGCTTGCCAGAGAATTTTCCCCGTTTTGGCGTCAAACGCGCGGAAGGTTTCGTCCGCGGTCGCGCCGATGAAGATCAAGCCGCTGGCCGTCACGACAGGTCCGCCGTAGTTCTCCGTCCCCGTGGTCGGGATGCCGCGCGCTTTGAGTTTGGGATATTCGCCCAGGGGAACTTTCCATTTGATCTCGCCGGTGTTCAGGTCCACGGCGTTCAAGGTGCCCCAGGGCGGCTTGATGGCTGGATAACCTTCCGCATCCAACCAGCGGCGAAATCCAGGGAACGCATACGGTGGCGTAGTGTTCCTGGAATCGTTTGCTGGCGAGGCAACATTTTCGCCTTCGCGGCGTGGCGCGGAAGGTTGATTCACGCCCAGCACATAATCCAGAATGCTGTTCCGTTGAACGTCCGAGAGTTGGTCGAAGGCCGGCATTCGTCCAGCGCCCTGCTTTGTGACGAGCACGATTTGCTCGCGAGTTTTTCGGTTTAGGACATCGATCAAAGACGGGAATCCGCTGAGCGCGTTGCCCGCGCGATCCAGCCCATGACACGGAGCGCAAAACGCCATGTAATCTTGCTCGCCGCGCGGGACCGATGTTCCATCGGCGCGGCGCAACTCGACCATTTGCATGAGCCAGGGCATCTCGTTGACATTGACGTAATAAATCCCGTCCGGATCAGCCGCTCCGCCGCCCCATTCCATTCCGCCATCGAATCCCGGAAACATGACTGTCTCCTTGATGCTCGGAGCTGGGAACGGTCCGAAGTTAGGCGAGACCCGGATTCGCTCGAGAGTGTTCGTATAAGCTTCGGGAGAAATGCGTGAGACATCTTCTTCCCGATAGCGCTGCCGCATGAGCGGCGCGGGTTTGGTGGGGAATGGTTGAGTCGGCCAGGCCTGCTCGCCGCGAAGTTCGGATTGCGGCACTGGCTTTTCCTCGATCGGCCAGAGCGGTTCGCCCGTGACGCGATCGAACACAAACAACAACCCGTGCTTTGTGCCCTGAGCCACCGCATCGATTTTTTTGCCACGATGGGTCACCGTCAAAAGAACCGGAGGGCACGGCAGGTCCTTGTCCAAAAGATCATGGTGAACGATCTGGTAATGCCACAGCCGTTTTCCCGTGGCAGCGTCCAGGGCGACCAGGCAGTTCGCGAAGAGATTCATTCCGTGACGATGGCCGCCGTAGAAATCGGGTTCCGCCGTTTTCGTGGCGACGTAAACGATGCCGCGCTTTTCGTCGAGCGATTGGCCGGGCCATGGCATGACGCCCGTGGCGGTCTTGTACGCCTCGGCGGGCCAAGTGTCGTGGCCAAATTCGCCGGGTCGTGGAATCAAATGGAATATCCAACGCCGCTGGCCTGTCCGGACATCGAACGCGCGCACCGCGCCCGGACCGCCCACGCCACCGATAATCAGCACGTCCCGATACGTCACGCCCGGTGTGTTCAAGCTGATGTTCGGTGTCCCTTCCACATCCAGGCCCGAGCCCAGATGAATGGAACCATTTTCACCAAAGCTGCGGATTGGCTGGCCTGATTTCGGATCCAAGGCGTAAAGATGATTGCCAGCCCCGCTGAAGAGTCGCTGTTCGCCGCCAGTCTCATTCTGCCAGAACACCAGGCCGCGCTGCCGACCACCTACGTCTCCAGACCGTTCGGATCGAGGGTCCCATTTCCACAATTCACGACCGCTGGCTGCGTCCAGCGCGATGACTTTCCGATTCGGCGACGCCGTGTACAGCACGCCCGCGATGATCAGGTTGTTGGCCTGGTATTCGCCTTTGTCACCCGTGTCGTAAGTCCACGCAACTTTCAGTTGGGCGACATTGCTTCGGTTGATCTGTTGGAGCGGGGAGTAAAGGCTTCGCTCTTTATCGCCAAGATACGTTGTCCAATCGGCGTTGGCGGGGGCCGCAGTCACGCCCGGGTTGAGAATTGCGAATAGCGACAGCGCGACAGCCAGGGCACTCCTGAACCGCATTGGGACCATGAGCTTTCCCCTCAACCGCGCTTCGGGCACCTTCTCCACCACGGGGGGAGAAGGACGGGATGAGGGAGAGCATTTCATTAAGAATAAACGCGAGGCTAACATCAGGGTGGAGGAACCTCGCCGGTACTCTTGTAAGAATGGAGAGTGCCGGGGTTGAGTCGAAAGGTGGAAGAGAGGGCAATGCCCTGGATTGCAAATGTTGTCCATTACCCTTCTTGTTATTCCTCCTTGCCGGGCCCGAAGGCGAGCTTAAATGTTTGTGGATGCAGCGGATCGTTCATAAGGCGCGCACTTTTGCGGAACCGGAGGCCTGGGAAAGAAAGCAGTACCAGGAAATGACACCGGTGGAGCGAATGCGGGCCGCGCGCGAAATTAAAGAGCGGCTCTTCCCCGGCAAGAGGCCGGACGTCAGGGAATGCCACAAGAACAATCGATAGAATTCACCCACTTTTCTGGGGACACACTCGAGTTTATTCGTCTGTTGGCAGTTTTTAAGGTCGAGTACGTTGTCGTGGGTGGATGACCTCAGAGTCCTTGAACCTGACCGCCCGTGAGAAAGCCAGCGCACGACGCGCTCATCACTCCTCTTCGCAAAGGTAGGCGGGTTCCTCCACCTCGACGCGGTTCATTTTGGTGAGGCCAAACGGCGCGGAGAATTTCCCGATTCGCCCTTTGCGTTCCAGCCATTCACAAGCCGATTCCAAATGCCAGGGTCCGCAGAACGCAAGCTCGGCTCTCCAGATTCAACTCGACGTTGCCCGGCCTGTTCACGTCCTTGCACCGGTTAGAAGTTGTGCGGATCCGATGGGGTCATTTGACCAGCGCTTTGAGCGTCTTGATGAGGTAGTCCTGTGCTGTCGCGTGCTTCACGCCGGGCGCGCCGGGATAAACGAGTTCGCATTCGACGCCGATGGTCTGGCACTTTTCCTGTAACTTCACGCCGTAGTTCGCGGTGTGCGTCGGATCTTTCTGATCCTGGCCCAGCGCAGGCGGCGCGGAGTACACCAGCCAGACCGGCGGGTCGTCGGTTGTGACGTGTTCGATGGGCGAGTATTGCTTGATCCAGGGGAGCACGGACTCACGCGCAGCCAAGAACTCGGCGAACTGTGTGTCGCGAGTCTTGTTGTCTTTCGGGTCGGGCATGAAGCCAAACGCGTGTCCACCGTAACGGCTGTTCGGCGTCCATTCCTTGAGTTGCTGCGGGTCGAGCGAGGTCTGCGCGCCGGTGACGGCTGCGCACCAGAGTCGCGTGGATTCGCGCGCTATGGGATCGGCGCTCTTCGGATCGGCCAGGTCATTGTGGAACGCGAGCCATAAGCTCGAGCACGCGCCGGCGCTGCCGCCGGTCGCGCCGATGCGTCTCTTGTCGAGGTTCCACTCGGCGGCCTTGCTGCGCACAAACTGCAACGCTCGCGCGGCGTCGCTCAAGGGCCATTCGACAGGTGGTTTCACACCCGCGAGCTGGGCCTGGGTTGTATAGCGGTAGTTGATGGACACGACCGAAATGCCCGCCGCGAGATATTTTTCCAAACCGGCAACGACCTTCTTGTCGCCCGCGACCCAGCCGCCGCCATGGATGTGGAAGACGACGGGCGTGGGTTTGTCCGACGCGGCTTGATAGAAGTCCAGCACCTGCCGCTCGTGCGCGCCATAGGGGACATTGGCGCTTGTGGGTGGGCGCTGAGGTTTGGCTTGGGCAGAAGGTTTGACTTTGGCGTCGGCTTTCGCGGCCGTATCGGCGGCGAAGGCTGGGAGACAAGAAATCCAAAGCGCAGACAGGCTCAGGGCAAGGGTTTTCATAGCGGCTTGAATTCAACTCTCACGAGCGTGGCAAGTCCAGTCATTGACGACTTGAAGAATCGAGTCTCTGTTTCAGGGTTCCTCCGAGATCGTGATGCGCGAATTGGCCGCGACGGACTGCCTTTGGACACGCTTGCGGGAAGGGTGAAACTCGACGCTCAAATCCACAGCGCTGCGGCGGCCCAGTCCGAAATGCCGTTCCGTCGGCGCCAGCGAATAATAACTGTGCGCGCTTTGGCTATCGAGAATCATCACTTGCTCGAACGCGAGCAGCTTGCTCGGATCGCCTGGTTCAGTCAGGCGGATTTTTGCGCCGGCTGCGCCACGGTTTCCCGCGGCGCCCACGAGCCGAACCCGAACCCAGTTCTGCGCCGGCCGATCATCGCGATAAACCTTCGCTCGGCGATTTGAATCGAGCGGTCCCGTGTAGCCGATGATGTCGAGATCGCCGTCGCCATCGATGTCGCCGAAGCAAAGGCCGTCGTCCACGGACGCGGCGGACTTGTCCTCGATGCCCCAGGCCTTGTTCATGTAAGTGAAGCTCCCGCCCCCCGTGCCGCGCAGCAGCCAAAGGAAATTCCGCCCGTTCCAAAGAATGTCGGGCACGCCATCGTTGTCAAAATCCGTGACGACGGCCAAGCCCCAGGAGACGTAGCGGGGTTTGCTGGCTGCCTCCATGCCGGCGAAGGCGCTGGGTTTCTTCGCGAAATTGCCTTTGCCGTTGTTCAAGTAGATTTCGGGAATTCTGTTTTCTAACACCAGGAGGTCGAGGTGTCCGTCTTGGTTCACGTCGCCGACGCCTTTGATAGCGAGGCCGTCTTCGATCAAACCGGCTTGGGCGGTGGTGTCGGAGAAGTTCGCGGCCACCGGCGCTGCCCGGCTCGATTCATTTTCGGATTTGGGATTTAGAGACTTGTTGCCTCGGCTGTTACTGCGGGAAACATAAATGCGCGACTTGCCGCGTTCGTTGTCATAACGGCCCCAGTGCAAGGCCAGGTCAATGAATCCGTCCTCGTTGAAGTCCGCCGGGTGAATGTTGATTTCGTTGCGAGTGGGTGCAACCTCCAAACGGCCGCCAAGTTTGAAACCTCCTTTCCCATCGCCGAATTCAAACACCACTCCCGGCCGTTCATGTAGCCAGTCCACGCGGCCGTCGCGGTTGAGGTCGATCATGGCATTGGCGCGCCCTTGTCCGGAAGTGATGCCGGTCTCGCGGAAACTCAGGCGGCCAGGCGCGGATTCATTCAACCACCATTTCCCGCCGCCGTCCTGCCAAGTCATTTGCAGGTCGAGCTTGCCGTCTTCGTTGATGTCGTAAGCCAGATGGATTTCTGAAGTGGGATAGGACCCGTTCGCCTCTTTGAAATGGCCTCGTCCGTCGTTAATCAGCGCGAGAGCTGTGCCCGCGCCGTGTGCCGCGAGAAACAAATCCAGTATCCCGTCCCCGTCCAGGTCCACCAGGTTCAAGCCGCTCAACCACCATTTGGGATAGCGCTCGTATTGGCGCGCGATCGCCTCGCCCACACCGGACTCCTGAGTCACGTCTGTGAAGGTGTTGCCGAGTGGGGTCGATCCGGCCAAACCGGAATCCGCAGCTTGAATCCCGGAAAGACCAAGCCACAGCGCCGCCGCCAAAGCGCAGGCGAACAAGCCAGCGTTTGTAGAAGGCTTGCCATGAATCGTCCAATCCTCGCCTGCCGTGAACCAACTCACCCGTGCGCCCCTCCCAGGAGGGGAATTCGCAATCGACGCACCAAACGTAGCTCCCCTCCTGGGAGGGGAAGGGGTGGGTTCAGGGTCCCGGTGCGCAATCGAGAAATCGTGGAGGCCCTCCATGAAGCTTCCTTGGAGTGCGCCAGTCCTCTGGCGCTTTTCGGCGCGCCGCGAAGGCCGCTTGCCCAGAAAAGCGGCACAGGGGTGCCGCACTCCACAGAGTTCTTGGTCCCGGTGCATGTGTTCACCACGTGATTTGGAGCAGCGATACCGCTTGCCTTGGCAGTTTGATCAGAACCGTGGCTTTGCCGTTTTCCACGCGGATCGGGTCAGCCGTGTTCAGCGCTGCCAGTTGGCCCGCCTTTTCGAGTTGCGCGTACTGATCGCGCGAGGGTTGTGGCGGCGAACCCATCCGCTTCCAGGCCGTGAACGCGTTGCTGTGCTCTTCATCGATTCGGAAGTGGCGGAGCGTCGCTTCGCCATTCGCAAGCGGGAGATTGTTCAGCGCCAACTCGACTTGCGCTTCTGGCCCGGCGAGATCGTCGTCGTGATAATGCCAGAGGAAAACGGAAAGCTGGTTGCGTTCAAGGCTTGCCAGGGCTGAGACGTCGGATTTGTCACGGACTCCGCGGCGAATGATTTCATCCAGCGTCACGCCACCGTCGCTTTCCGCTTCGACACGCCGGCCGCTCATTTTGGCGAACATGCGGAAGACATTGAGCACCGGCTTGTCGAGGCCGTTGCTGGCGAGCGAACGGAATCCGGCGAAATAGGGTTGATCTTCAAACTCAAAGGCCCACGTCAGCGCACCCTCCAAATTCACGCCGTGGCGCGCGGCCAAGTCATGCTTGCGCGCGAAGCTGGCTGCGGTGTAGCTGGCGTAGAGCGTGCCGTTGCGATAGCCGTTCTGCGGATACACCTGCGCCGAGCACGCTGCGCAACCGTCCGGGTCCGACTCGCCGATGACGATGGGCTTGCTCTTCAGTTCTGGAAAGGAAGTGATCATGCGAAAGCCCTCGTCAATGGTGCGCAGTTGCGCGGCGATTCCCATCCGCACGTGACCGTTGGTGAACGTCGGCGCGCCTTTGGCGTGGAACGAGACGAAATCAATCGGCGTGCCGATCTTGCCGGTCGCATAGTTCGTCCCGCGCAAACAGTGTTCGAGAAAATCCCGAGTGAACCGGCCGCCGTGTCCCGCCGTGTCCGGCCCGCCGACCTTCGCCGTGGGCAACGCGCGGCGCACGGCGTCAATGGCGTAATCGTGGAGCTTGCGAAATTCCTCCGGCGTGCCGCGCCAATAGCCGATGTTCGCTTCGTTCCAGACTTCCCAATACCACGATTCCACTTCGGCCCGGCCATATTTCTCGATGCAATGCTTCGTCCACTGAAAAGCCAGCTCCGCCCACTTCTGATAATCTTTCGGCGGATAAGTCCAGCCGGTGTAGATGCGATTGTAATTGTCGCCCGGCTTCCAGTTGTGTTGATACGGCTCCGGCCGGGTCGAGAATTCCTTCGGCATGAAACCGATCTGGACATAAGGCCTCACGCCGCGCTCCAGGTAGGTGTCGAAAATGCGGTCGAGGATCGTCCAGGTGTAAATCGGCTTGCCTTGGGCATCTTCGCTGTAAGCGCCGGTGGATCCCCACTTAAAGCCCGCGGTGCCGTCGCCGGAGCAAAGCAAGTTGTGCGTGCGAAAATACACTCGCTTCGGGCTGAGCTCGCCAAGTTCCGCGAGCAGCTTCTTCCCGTCCTTCATGTATGCGTAATTCGGTTCGTCGGCGCCGAAGAAGCGCCAGATCGGCTTCAGTTCGCCTTTCGGCTTTGCCGCATCCACGCGGATGGCGACGGGGAAAGAGTCGGCGGCAGAAGCGGCCGAAATGAAGGCCAGCGCAAGCGCTGTCCACGAAGTGAGATAAATGGAAGGCTTCACGGCTGAGTCATAGCAGAATTTTGCGCGGCGAGAAATCTCCAACTCCAAGGGGCGCTACGGCCTCAATGGTTGGCACTGGCCGGCCCGCCGAGTGGAGCGAGCGGGCCTGGGCTGTGAGCAACACGAGAACTGTTGTTGGCCGCCCACCAAGCTGACGTCGAAAAACTCGTTCCGTTGGCCCTCCTGAAAACTTTGTTAAAAAATGGAAAACTCTGTGACACTGTATTACGGATGCAGACACGAATTGGGCGAATTTCTGAGACACCGTGGTTAAGGCTGCTCTCTCCTGCATAGAGACGGCTGGCTTCATGATAACGGAACAGATCATCGGGCTGCTCCTCGCCTTGCTCGTCATGTTGGTGGGCCTCGCGGGAACGATGATTCCAGGTGTGCCGGGCGTACCGCTGGTCTGGCTGGCGACGGGGGCGCATCGGCTCTGGTTTGGAGACGCGGGCGTGAGCAACACGGTGTTGATTATTCTGACGCTTTTGACGCTCGTTTCGCTCGGGATCGATTACGTGGCCAGCGTGCTCGGCGCCAGAAAACTGGGCGCGACCTGGCGCGGCGTTTTGGGAGCCGTCCTGGGGGCGATGATCGGGATTCTCTTCTCCATCCCCGGCGTCATCATCGGGCCATTCGTGGGAGCAGTCGCGTTTGAAATGCTCGGCGGGCGTGAGTGGAAGGAAGCCGCCCGGGCGGGCGTGGGAGCGCTGGTCGGCGTGTTCGTCGGCGCGTTTGGGAAGGCCGTCTGCTGCGCAATCATGATCGGGTTGTTCGCGATCAATGTCATCTCCCGGTCCGCTCCGCGCGTGGACGTGGAAATCTAGCACGCGCACCAGAAAGACCTCATCCACCGCGACATGAAGCCCTCGACTGCGCAGACTCCGTCGCCGCTCTCCAAAAGCGCGCTACCGCCGGCCAGCGGCCTTGAGCAGATCGGCCATCCAGGCCGCGTCTTCGGGAGACAATGGCGGCTCAGGCTCCGCGGAGTAATCGGTGAGGTCGAAACGGCCGACCGCATAAACGCGCTCGACCAACGAATGGAGAGCGAGGTTCACGCGCGCTTCGCCTTCGCGCAACGGGATTGGAACAGCCGGGAGCGGTTGACGCAGCGGCAGCGGATACAGTTCCCGCCGTCCCTTCACCCACCCAGGGCTGATGCACACAAGAAAGTCGTTGCGGAACCGGGGCGGAATCTCCGCCGAAGGCAACGCCAGCACGCGCCTTCCCGAACGCACCAGGTCGATCTCCACCAGGCTGGCGGCGGAGGACAAAACTTCCTCCTGTTTTTGAAAATATTTTTCCTGGCCGGCGCCGCCGCATTTGTTGGCCGGGCTGAGGAATTCGATGACGGTGATGACTTTGCCCCCGCGGCTCTCGCGAATCTCGATGTATCCCTCAGTGGTCGGATCCAGGATTAGATCGAACACAACCGGTTCCGCGACCGCGGGAGGTCCACGGTTCTCCCGCAAGACATCCGGCGCTGTCCAACCGGGATGCACCGCAACGTGAACATCTGGAACGATGCGGCGAATACGGTCGGGTTCCTTTTCGATGAAGACGCGCTCTTCGAGACGAGCGACCAGGTCACTGGGCAGGTGTTGGCCGAGTTCCTCACCCGCATAGGTGATCAAACGCTGATGCACATCACTCCAGTGCATTTCGAGATATGGGTCCATACCCGGAAACGGACTCTTCATAGTCTGAGCATAGAGCCCTTCTAAACTCTTGTCACGCCTCGGAGCTCTCGCGGTCGCTCGCTCGTCGTGCCGGGACTGGATTAGTGGATAAATGGATTGAGGGGAATTTCGCCCGGTTTCGTCTTGTAGTCCCCTTGCGTTCCGGGACACTCCTACCACACGAAAAACAAACGCCTACCACTTCATCCGCCCCGTCCCGGCTGGGACAATTGCCTCGTGTTCTTGATGGGGCGCACGAGGTCAGTTCTCGGCGATAGATAGATAACACGGTCGAGGACACGAATGATGTTAAGAAAAACTCCAAGCCTTCAGCAACTTCTGTTGGTCTTCCTATTCATTGGCATAGACGCAGATGCGGCCATCAGTCCAAATCGCCAATTCCACATTGATTATACCGTGGAGGTCTCGAATCGTGAAACGAACCTGTTTCATGTGACTGCGGTGGTGAAGAACATCCGGCAAGCCCGGCTTGATCTCTCCCTGCCGGCCTGGGGACCGGGCTTTTACACGATGCGAAATTATGCGAAGCACATGCTGCGCTTCAAAATCACCGACGCCAAAGGCGTTCCAGTGCCCTACACCAGGGTGCGCAAACAGACCTGGAGCATCGACACCAGGAAACTGAATCAGGTTACAGTCGAGTTCGATTACCGCGCAGATACGCTCGCAGGTGCGCTCGATGTGCCGCAGCTTAATGAAGCGACGATTGCCAAAGACTTCGCGTACTTCACCGGTGTCCAGTTGTTCTTGATGGCGGAAGGCCACCGCATGAGGCCGAGCAACGTGAATTTTATATTTCCGGCAGAGTGGAGGATGATCTCGGCGCTCAAAGAGACATCGAACCCGACGACTTTCACCGCGCCCGATTACGATACGCTGGCTGATGCACCGACGTTGATGGGCCACTTTGATGTGACCCGCTTTGAAGTTGAAGGTAAGCCGCACTATTTCGCCGCCACGCCGGCAGGTGCTTTCTCAAATGAAAATGCAAAGAAGCTCACGGATGTGCTCGGCAAGGTCGCCGTTTCGGAGAGCGCGATGTTCGGAGGTCTGCCTTATGAAAAGTACGTCTATTTTTATTTCATTCTGCCGCCGGGAGAAATGATTTCTGAAGGTGGTGCTCTTGAACATTTGAACTCATCTACGGCGTTTGTCCCGGCTGGAGATTTCCCAATGGAGCCAGTGGCCTGGACGGCGGCGCATGAATTCTTCCACCTTTGGAATGTGAAACGCATCCGGCCGGTTGAGATGTGGCCCTACGATTATCAGCGGGAGAACGAGACTCCGCTGCTCTGGGTATGCGAAGGGTTCTCGAACTACTATGCCATCAGGACTCTCTATCGTCTCGGACTGAACAGCGAACAGCGTTTCCTGGATAGAATCGCTCGCGCTATCACAAGCGTGGAAACCAGCGCGGCGCGTGCTTACATCTCGCCGGCCGAAGCCTCCGTGTCGGATGTTCTGCCGGGGAAGGTTTTCGGCACGGACTATTACATGCAAGGCCAGAATCTTGGAGCGCTGCTCGATCTGTCAATCCGCCATGATACCCAGGGAAAATCGAGTCTGGATGATGTGATGCGCGGCCTTTATCGAGAGTTTTATCAGCGAGGCAAGGGCTTCTCGACCGAGGATATGATCAGAATCATCAACCGCATCACGGAGCGTGATTACCACGATTTCTTCCGCCGTTACGTCTGGGGAATCGAAGTGCCGAATTATGATACGATTTTCGGTTACGCCGGGTATCGAGTCGAGAAGACAACGCAAAAACGGCCTTCGGCGGGGTTTAGTTTTGAACGTGGTGGCCGGGTCACCATCGTCCCTCCAGGATCATCTGCTGCTGAAGCAGGCCTGCTGGTTGGAGATGTCATCACCGCAATCGACGGCGAAGAGCTTAACAAATCGTCGCTAGGAATAGAGAGAATCGGGAAGACGATCAAGTGGACAATCAAGCGTGCTGGCGAAGAGCGGGACATAATGCTGAAACTTGGCTCACGCGAGCTTGATGGTAGGGAAGTGTACCGTATCGTGGAGTTGTCTCGGCCGACCGCCGATCAACTGAAGATCCGCGAAGGATGGTTGAGCGTGAGTAGCCAGAGTCATCCCGGTCCGACCGACCAGCAAGTCAAAGCGCGGGTGATCGTTGACAAAGCCACCCGCGCTATGGGCGGTAAAGCGAAACTGGCCAAGTTGAAGGCGATGACGTGGAGGAGCAAGGGCACTTATCAGTTCAAAGGGGTTGCCAGTTCTTTCACCGGCCAGTGGGCCATTCAAGGCCCGAACCATTATCGCAAGATACGGGAGTGGGCGGAGAACGGCCAAGCCTACAAGACGACTCTCGTCGAGAATGGAAACAAAAGTTGGTTTCGCGACCGCAGAATGAACCTCACGACTTTTCCCCAGCGCGAGCCCGGTGGCGTCAGCGCAGAGAATTTCCTCCACTGGACGTCGTTGCGTCTTGATCTCACCGACAAAGCCTTAACCTTGTCGCCGCTCGGAAAAAGCCGAGTTGATGGCCGCGAAGTGCAGGGCATCAAAGTGACTCACCGGGAACTTCACGAAGTTGAATTTGAATTGTACTTCGACGGCAAAACCGGCTTGCTCGCGAAGTTGGTCACTAAGAGCAGGAACAAAGATACTCCGCCGGAGGAGCGGATTTTCAGCGAATACAAGGAGACAGGCGGAATCAAATACGCCTCCAAGCTAAAATGGATGACGCGCTACGGCGATGACATGGCAGTGCAAGAAGAACAGCGCTCCGAGATGAAACTGCACGATAAACTCGACGCCAGCGTTTTCGATCAGCCGTGAATGCCTGCCCCCCTGGCGACCCGAACAGTTGGTTGCGCCGATTCATCTTTCGGTTCGGCGCGGCTTATTTGATCCTCTTCAACCTGCCCTTTCCGCTGGGGCTTAATCTTGCCACAACATGGGCAGATAAAACGTACGCTTTACTCTGGCAAGCGCCCTTTGCTGACCGACACAAACTGCTGGCGCAGGATCGAAATCAATGCCGACGGCGACGGATGGGTGCGCCCCATGGACAATCCTTATTTCTTCGGGTTTTCCTCAACGATTGACGCAACGCGAAGCCAGCTCACGATGAATCTGGGCGGCAAACGGCGGGGCACTGCCATCGTGCTGGCTTACACCCTCGAACCGTCCGATCGTCTCCGCCTGGTTGGGAAGTTCGATGGCGCCGAGGTTTCCATGCTCCTGCACCGGGTGGATGAAAAGGCCTTTCGCCTGCTCAACAGCAAGTTTCGCTGGGCTCGATAGGTTCGGGTGTTTTATGAATCCAGACGCTCTCCCGGACAAACTGACAATGTGGTGGTCAACTGGCGGCCAACATTTAATCTTCCCCCGTGAGCGACCTGACGCGCATTCTCGAACGCGTGCCGCAAGGCGATCCCAAGGCTGCCGAGGAATTGCTGCCGTTGGTCTATGAGGAATTGAGAAAGCTGGCCGCCATTCGGATGGCCTGTTGTGGCTAACGGCAGGCCCCCTTCACGGAGAGTCTTGATGGGGTCTCATTCTAACCCTCAACGAGCGATTCAAGTTTCCGCCGGGAAAGCACATCACCGCCGCGCAGGAAGAAGCGCGTGATCTGGTCGCGCAACAAGCGGTAGAGCGCGGGATCGGTCTGCGCCAGTTGCACCGGCACGTCGCGATGGGCGAAGCGCACCAGCGCCAGCAGTTCCGCCCAGCGCTTTTCACGGAGATAAACATCGATTTGCGCCTGGTCGGCCAGCAAGGCGCGGGCGGTCAATTCTGCTTCGCGGGCGTTCATTGTCAGATTTCCAAGACGTCGAGGTAAACCAGGTTTTCGGTGGCCCGCTCGCGAGCTGGCGGCTTGAATTCCTCAATGACTTTCCGCACCCGCAGCAAATCGGGACGATGACGGCTTACTAGAAAGCGGATGTCTCCCAAATCTTTTGGCTCGGCGCGGATGAGCTTCGCCGCGATCAGATTCTCCACCGGCGGACGAAAAAGATGCAGCCGACCGATGCGCTGGATGAGGACCGTCTCAAATGTGCCGAGTTGCGTCAGACCTGGTTCGATGAGTTGCAGATAGGGGCGGTCAGGGTCGAGCGTTTGCTTCGGATCGAACAACAGACCTGCCGTTTCCGCCGCCGCCTTCAGTTCACGCTGGTCGTAATCGCTGGCGGGCTTCCAAATATCGAGGTCGGCGGAAATGCGTCCATCCATTCCTCCGAAAAGGCAGGCCGCCGAACCGATGAGACACAACCGCAGCGGCGCGCCTTCCTTGCCTAGAGCTTGCGCGAGCTCTGCCAACACCGCCGACCACGCTTCACCGTCCAGTTGCAGCTTCGGGGACATGCAATATCAGGGGCCATGGTACTTGGAAATAGGCGATGAATCAAACGAATCAAACTTGAAAGCATCCTCGCGTGAGCGAGCGCACGATTCGCGGTTTGAACCTTTTCCCCGCCGCTGCTACGAATGAGCCGTGAGCGACGTGACACTCATTCTCGAACGCGTGCAGCAAGGCGATCCCGCAGCCGCCGAGGAATTGCTGCCACTCGTTTATGAGGAATTGAGAAAGCTGGCCGCCATTCGGATGGCCCACGAACCGGCGGGTCAGACGCTGCAGGCGACGGCGCTGGTTCACGAAGCGTGGTTGCGCCTGGCGGGGCCGGAGCCGCAAGTCTGGAACAATCGGTATCATTTCTTCGCGGCCGCCGCCGAGGCCATGCGCCGAATTCTGATCGACAACGCGCGCCGCAAGCACCGTCCGAAACACGGCCACGGCTGGCAACGCGTGGACCTCGACCAGGTGAACGTCGCGATCCAGACCGACGACGACACGTTGCTGCTCGTGAACGAGGCGTTGACGCGTCTGGAGCAGGAAGACCCGCAAAAGGCGGAGCTGGTCAAGTTGCGATATTTCGCCGGGATGACGATTCCAGAAGCGGGCCAGGCGTTGGGCCTTTCCGAATCGACCGCCAAGCGCATCTGGACCTACGCCCGCGCGTTTCTGCTTCGAGAGATCAAGCGCCTGCAAGCTTCTGCTCAAGGTTCGTCTTAGCGTAGGGTATGCAGTTGGGATCGGGGAGCACACGCGCCCTCGCGTGTCCCGACCGGCGCCTCGCCGGTCGGAACGGGCGCGTCATTCAATCACGGAACGATCACGGGTGCGGGTGCGCCCATGTGGTCGGCGGGGGCGCCGACCACGGCACGCGAGGGCGCGTGCGCTCCCCATCTCCTCAGAAATCTCCATTTTTCTGAACCGCTTTTTGTCCGAAACTCGCACTTAAGAATGAAGGCCGATTCAGACCCTTTATTGCTATGAACAAAACGACTGCTGAAAAGATATTCGAGGTGGCGATCAAACTTCCGACCCCGCAGGAACGCGCGGCCTATGTGCGCGGCGCTTGCGGCGAAAATCCGGCCTTGCGACAACAGGTCGAATCGCTGATCCAGGCGCACGAGGATGTCGGCGGGTTCATGCCGACGAACCCCGGCGAGGCCGTGATCACTATTCCCGACCGCCCCTTATCCGAAGCCGAAGGGACCTGCATCGGAAGATACAAACTGCTGCAACGAATCGGTGAAGGCGGCATGGGTGTCATCTATATGGCGGAACAAACCGAGCCGGTCACCCGCAAGGTCGCCCTGAAGATCATCAAGCTGGGCATGGACACCAAAAGTGTCATCGCTCGGTTCGAGGCGGAACGCCAGGCCCTGGCGATGATGGACCACCCCAACATCGCCAAGGTGCTCGACGCCGGCGCGACCGACACCGGCCGGCCGTTTTTCGTGATGGAACTCGTTCGCGGCATCAAGATCACGGACTACTGCGACCAGCACAATCTCCCGACGTCCGCGCGGCTTGAGCTCTTCACGCTCGTCTGCCATGCCGTGCAGCACGCGCACCAAAAGGGAATCATCCACCGCGACCTCAAGCCGTCGAACATCCTCGTGACG
>JACPRI010000059.1 GCA_016190065.1 Verrucomicrobiota bacterium | reverse complement strand
TGGTTGGCATTGCTCAGCCGCACCTCGAAAGTCTCGTTCGGTTCCACGGTCGCATCGCCCAGGATCGGCACCCGGACGACATTGGTGGACGCGCCCGCCGCCAGAGTCAATTCACCCCTCACCTCTTGGTAATCGCTCCCGGCTATCGCGGTCCGATTAGCCGTATTGAAGCTCACCTTCACCGCTTGGGTGCTCGGGGTGGACAAACGGACCGTGAACTCCGCGAAACTCGTTCCGACATTGCCTTCGCGCACGGAAGCGTCGGTGATCAGGAGGGTGGGCAGCACGTCATCGTTGAGGATCGTGCCCAGCGCGCGCGAATTCTCCAACGTGGCGTTTACCGGGCGATTGAGTACGACAGCGAACGTTTCGTTGGGTTCATCATCCGTATCGCCGATGACCGGCACCGAAATGGTTCGCGTGGTCGTGCCGGGGAGGAAAGTCAGCGTGTCGGAGGCCAATTGAAAATCCCTGCCCGCCGTGGCCGTGCCTTCAACAGTCGTGAAATTGACTGATACAATCTTGGCACTCGGCGCGCTCAAGGTCACAGTGAAATCCGCGCTCAGCGTGCCGCTGTTGCCCTCGGTCACCGTCGAATCGGCAATCGAGATTGTCGGCAAACGATCGTTGTCCGTGATCGTGCCAATGGCGCGGTTATCCAGGATGACGGCGTTCGTCGGGGCGCTCAGGCGAACGAAGAAGCTTTCGTCGTCTTCGTTGGCGGTGTCGCCCCTGACTTGGACCGCGAGCGTTTGGTTGGTTGTTCCAGGAAGGAACGTCAGCGATCCGAACGCGCTGGCATAATCGCCTCCAGCTTGCGCTGTGTTGTCGAGCGTGGCGTATGCGACCGACACGAGCTGCGAGCTGGGAGCCGAGAGGCTGACGATGAACACCAAATTCGTGGTTCCGGTGTCTGGCTCCAACACGGCCGCATCCGTAATCGAAATGCCCACGGATTTGTCGTCGTCCGTGATCGTGCCCACGGCTTCTCCGTCCAGGATTGTGGCCTGAGTAGGGCTGGAGAGTCGCACGAGGAAAAACTCTTCCGCTTCCGGGACTGCTTCGCCTATGACCGCGACGGCTATCGTCTGGCGGGTCTCCCCCGGCTTGAACGTCAGTTGCCCTGAAGTCCTCGGCTCGTAGTCCGAGCCCGCCGTCGCTGTTCCGTCCGACGTGGAAAAATCCACAGTCACGAGTTGGCCGCTCGGGCCGGACAATGTGACGACGAACTCGGCGTTCGTGGTTCCGGAATGCCCCTCGGTCACGGCGGTGTCGCTGATGGAAATGGCTGGCAACGGGTCGTCGTCTCGAATCGTTCCGGTCCCCTGTCCGCGCGAAATGGTCGCGTTGACTGGCTGAATCAGGTTCAGAACGAAGACCTCGTCCGGCTCATTGACAAGGTCGCCCAGAACAGGGACCGCGATGGCTTTGCTCGTCTCGCCGGGGCTGAAGGCAACGGTTCCGGATTGAGTCTGGTAATCGCTGCCGGCAGCGGCCGTGCCGTCGCGCGTCGCATAATTCACACTCACGGTTTCACCGCTGGGTGCTGAAAGAGTGAGCGCAAACACGGCGTTGACCGTGCCGCTGTGGCCTTCGATCACTGAAATGTCGTTGATCGAAAGGGTGGGAACCGAATCATCGTCCAGGATTGTTCCCACGGCCACACTCCTGGCGAGCGTCGCGTTCTTTGGATTCGACAGAATGACTTTGAAGCTTTCGTTCGATTCCCGCGCCGAGTCAGCCGACACAGCTACGGCAATCGTCTCAAACGTTTGGCCGGAACGAAACGTGAGTGTGCCGGCCGCCGAGAAATAATCCTTTCCTGCAATCGCGGTTTCATCCGCGCTTGCAAAATCTACCGTGACCTCTTCGCTCGAAGCCGAGGAAAGGGTGACTTCAAAGAGCGCTTTGCGAGGCTGATCGTTCCCTTCGGCGATGGTTAGATCGCGGATGGAGATCACGGGCAGGGGATCGTCATCGTTGATGAGCAGTTTTAGCTGCGTTGACGTCAGGCGCGCATGGGTCGCGCTGGCCAGTTCGACGAAAAGATATTCTTCCGGTTCGTGAAGATCGTCTCCGAGGATCTCAACCGTAATCGTCTTGTTCGTCTCGCCCGGCTCGAAAATCAGGAGGCCCGAACTCGGCTTGTAGTCGCTGAACGCAGTCGCCGTCCCGTTTGTCGTGGTGAAGGCGAGCGTGACGCGCTGGCTGCTGGCCGCGGACAAGCTGACGTTGACCAGAACGTTCGTGGTTTCACTCTTGCCCTCGACGAACGTCGCGTCGCGGATGATGATACTCGGCGTCTCGTCGTCGTTGGTGATCGTGCCGCGTCCTTGCGCTTTGGCAAGCGTGGCATTGGCCGCGTTCGAAAGGTTGATGACAAACGCCTCGTCTGGTTCGTCAATCAAATCCCCGTGGATGGCAATCGCCACCGGCTTGGTCGTTTCGCCCGGCTTGAAGCTCAGCGTTCCGGACTGCTCCACGTAATCACTCCCGGCCGTGGCGGTTTGCGCGGCGGCGGCAAAATCGACCGAAACGGTCTTCAGGCTCGCGACCGACAAACTGACGGTGAACACGGCTTCAGTCGTGCCCGTGCTGCCTTCGATCACGGCGAGATCGTTGATGGAGATGGCCGGCTCCGAATCGTCGTCGAGGATGGTGGCCTGGCCTTGCCCTCTGGTGATTGTGGCGTTCACCGGCGTCGAGAGATTCACCGAAAAAGTTTCGGACGGCTCGAAAAACGTATCGCCGTTCACGAGGATGGTAATGCGCTTGTTCGTTTCGCCTGGATTAAAAATCAGCGTGCTGGATTGCGCGACGAAATCGGTCGCCGCACTGGCTGTTTCTTCCACGGCGGCGTATTTCACGGTGATCCTTTGCCCTCCGGGTGCTGAAAGTTTGATCTCGAAGACCGCCCGGCTTAGGCCGGCATCGCCTTCGGTCACGCTGACATCGTTGATGGATAAGGTAGGAACTGGATCGTCATCCGTGATCCGGCATTGACCCAGGCCTTTCGTGATCGTGGCGTTCACGGGATTGGCAAGCTGGACGAGGAATTCCTCCGCTGATTCGTTGATGATATCGCCGATGATTTCGACGTTGATGGTCGCGTTCGTTTCGCCCGGAGCAAACGAGAGCGTTCCAAAGGCGGGGAGGTAATCGGCAAAGGCCACAGCGGTCCCGTTCGTGGTCGCAAACTCCACGCTCGCGCCCTGGCCGCTCGGCGCGGCGAGCCTGACGGAGAAAGTGGCTTTCTTCGTGCCCGTGTCTCCTTCCGCGATTGACACGTCGCCAATCAAAATGGCCGGGGGCGGGTCGTCATCGACGATGGCGCACCGGGCCTGCTTTTGCGCGATGGTTGCGTTCTCCGGATTGACGAGGTTCACGAAGAACACTTCATTGGCTTCGTGCAGTGTCTCGGGGGAGACCGCGATGCTAATCGAGTGATTGGTCTGGCCGGGGTTGAACGTGAGCTTGTTCGTGAGCGCGCTGTAATCCTGGCCCGCCGTCGCCGTGCCGTCGGCTGTGTGGAATTCAACGGTGACGGTCCGCCCGCTCGGTTGGCTCAAGGCTACGAGAAACACCGCGTTTGTCGTGCTTGAATTCCCTTCCGTCACGGAGACATCTCGGATCGTCAACGAGGGCACCACGTCGTCGTTGATGATCACGGCCTGGGCTTCGGCGTCCTGGATCGTCAGGTGGCTCGGGTTGGAAAGACGGAGCAGAAACGTTTCGTTGGGTTCATCCTCGGTGTCGCCATTGACCGGGACATTGATTGTTTTGGTGGTCTCGCCCGGAGCGAACGTCAGCGTCCCGCTGGCCGCCGAGTATTCCCTGGGCGCAGTCGCGGTCCCATCCACGGTGGCATAGCTGACGGTGACGGTCTGGCCGCTGGCGACGGACAGGTTTACATTGAAGACGGCATTGGTCGCGCCCGCATTTCCCTCCAGCACGGCTGTGTCATCGATCGACAGCACCGGGAAAGGATCGTCATCGACAATAATCCCTTTGGCTTCGGCTCTCGCGAGCGTGGCGTTCGTCGGGCTGGAAAGGCGGACCCAAAAGGCTTCCTCGGCCTCGTTCATCAAGTCGCCCCGCGCAGCCACGCTGAGGGTCAGGTTGGTTTGCCCGGAGTTGAAGGTCAGCGTCCCTTCGGCGCGGTTGTAGTCCTGATCGACGACCGCGCTGTCGTTCGCCGTGGAAAACCCTACGGACACGGGGATGCCGCTTGGGGCGGAAAGCGTTAGCAGGAACACGGCGTTTGTGATCCCGGAATTCCCTTCGCCCACCGCGGTGTCCTGGATCGAGATGGTCGGCAGAGGATCGTCGTCGAGGATCGTGGCCTCGGCCTCACCGATAGCAATGGTTGCGTTCTGCGGCAGGCTTAATCGGACCAGAAAGGTCTCGTTATCCTCGTGAATCGCATCACCAATTACTGGAATCCGAATGGTTTGATTCGTTTCGCCCGGACTGAAGCTGACCGAAGCTTGCGTGGGGCGATAGTCGCTATCGGCGATCGCCGTTCCGTTCGTCGTGGCAAAACTCACGGCCACGGACAACCCGCTCGGAGAAGAAAGCCTGACATCGAACACGGCATTTGTCGTTCCGTTGCCTTCAACGACGCTGGTGGTGAAGACTGAAATCGTTGGTGTGGGATCGTCATCCTTGATCGTTCCAGTGGCCTGGTTCCTTCCTAGGGTGGCGCCGACCGGGTCCGACAGGTTCACGAAAAACGTTTCATCCGGTTCGCTCAAATTGTCCCCGCGAATATCCACCGACACCGTTTGGGTCAACGGGCTGCCGGGATTGAACGCCACGGTGTTGGTCCGGGCCGTGTAATCCACCCCAGCGATTGCAGTCGCGTCAGCGGTGGCGACAACGACGGTCACCGCCTGAGCGCTGGCTGCGGACAGACTTACTTGAAACGTGGCATTGACAGTCCCTGTGTTTCCTTCCAGGACCGCAACTGCGTCCTGGATCGAAACCACCGGCGCGGCCTCGTCATCGAAAATCCTGCCTTGCGCTTGGGGGATAGCGATGGAGGCGTTCGTGGGATTGCTCAGGGCGACAAAGAACGTTTCCGTTCCTTCGTGCAACGTGTCGCCCACGACTTCGACGATGACGGTTTTGCTCGTTTCGCCAGGCTGAAACGTCAAGGTCCCGGACGCAGAGCGGAAATCGACACCTGAAGCCGCCGTTCCATCGGTGGTTGTCGCATACTGAGCCGTGATCGGGTGGCCACTCGGGGCAGAAAGGCTCGCCGTGAAGACAGCGTTAGTCGGGCCGTCGTTGCCCTCGACAACTTCCGTCGGGAAAATCGAAAGCGTCGGAGGCGCATCATCGTCCAGGATGATGGCGCGGGCTTGGTTTTTGACGGGATCGAGGGTCGCGTTCGATGCATTGATGAGTCTCACAAAGAAGGATTCGTCGAACTCATCAAGTGTATCGCCAACGACTTGGATCTTGATCTGGCCGGTCGTGAATCCGGGATCAATCCTGATGGAGTTAGTGTCAATGTCCTCTTCCGTGACCGCGGAGTAATCTGTTCCCGCGGTCGCCGTACCTTCCCCCGTTGTCGCAAACTCGACAAAGACAGGTTGGTGGCTCTCTGAACTGAGGCTAAGGGTAAAACTCACAAGATTGGTTGTCCCTGGATTCCCTTCGATGATCTGTTGCGCGTCGGAGATCGTCACGACCGGCGGCTCATCGTCGTCCAGAATCCTGATTTCTGTGCTATTCGCTAGGAGTTGAACACCATTGGGCCCATTCCAGTTCAAGTAGAAAGAGCGGAACGGCGAATCATCGACCGGATTTCCGTAGATTACGAGATTCGTGATTGGCGCGGTGATTTTGCCGGGATCCAGGACCACGGTGCTATTGCTCAGAGGCTGAAAATCGATGCCTTCAATAGCTGAACCACTCTGCGTGGAGTAACTAAGCGTTACTGAATTCGTGTAGGAGAAGGCCAGGATCGGAACAAGGAAACTGCGGCGCGAACCCGCTGAGGAATCACCTTCCAGGAGTTGAACATAATTCGGTGGAGGTACCGGAGTTCGCGAGACTTCGATGCGCACGCGAGGCGACTCGGACACGGAGCCTCCTCCATCAGTCGCTTTTGCCCAGAGGTCGTAAAATCCTGTGGTCACGCTCTGCAGGGTGTAATTGAAGGGACTCGAAGTGATAGTGGCGAGGCTGTTGGTCAAGGTTGCGGTGGTTCCTTCTATCCTGCTCAGAAAGAGCTCAACGGACCTCAAAGCCCCCTCCACGTCGGTCGCTTCGGCGCTGATCGGTATGGACAAATCTGCAGCGTATTTGCCCGGGATCGGACTTAGCAGGCGAACTATCGGCGGATCGTTGACGGGCTGGACCGTTATTGGGAATGATCTGCTACCGATTGCGTTGAGGGAGTCTCTTGCTGTCAGAGTGATCGTGGCGGTTCCGAACTGGTTAGTGGAGGGTTCGACAACGACATGCCATAGGTCATTCGCCAACGGCGTGATCCGGATGTTCTCGATACGGATCAATTCCGTGTTGTCCGAACTGCCAGCCACCGTAATTGCGCCTTGGCCGCCGAAGATTGTGAATGAAAGCGGCTGAGTCGGCGTGTCCTCGGCAACGATCTGATTGGGAATGCCCGAGAAGAAGAGGGCGCCTTGCGCACCTGGCCAGGGAAAGCTCGCTGCGATGAGCAGGCAAAATAAGAAAAAAAGACGCGCGCTTGGTCTGGCAAGAATTCGAGCGGCTCGGTTGTCTTCGTTCACAGGATTGAATTGCAAATCAGCTTCATGGAATGCGCCACGCTTTGGAAAAGATCAGAAGGCAGTCTGGGTCCCGTCGCTTTGAAACGACCCATGCCTGCGCCCCTCCCGGAGGGAAACTTGCTTTGCATGCTTGGGTATGTGTGCGTGCCTATCGTGCAACTGAGTAAACTCATTGCTTCGGCGCCACCGGCCGCACGCGGTAAAAGCGCTGGTTCATGCTTCGGTTCGTCCCATCAATAAACTGAAATTCGTTTTTGTTTGGCGTGACCGTCGTCAGTTCGGCCCATTCGATCAAATCGCGGCTGGTTTCGATCGAATACGTCTGGCCTGGCGCCCCCGGAAAAGTGAGTTCCACTTCGCCGGTGGGCAAGCGTCGGATCGCTCTAGCACTCCTTAAGCCTGGGAAGAAGTCGGAGTCGCGCGGCAACACATCCGCGACCGTCACGTCCGCACCATCGAACGACGCCGTGGCGCCAAAGGCAAGCGAAATCAACGGTGAAGAGGGAATCACTTCGTAGGATAATGTCCGGGAAACGCTGTCATAGAACGGTCCCCATTTGACTTTCCCGTTCCGGGCATCGAACACACCGCCGTGGCTGATCTTCACGACGCCCAGACCTGGCGGGACCGAGTCTTCGACAGCGTGACTGAGCCCATTCACGGCTGGCTTCACTTGCAGAGACCGGCGCCACTCCCCTTTTCGTGGACGAAGGAATGAAACCATAAACCGGTCGGGACGCGTTCCACCGCGTCCCTGATATTGTTCTTCCGATCGCCAAGTAAAGTCAGGGACGGAGTGGAATCCGTCCCTACCCGCGCGGCTCTGTCCGCCGGGCGCCGGCTCCCCATTCAGTGCGACCGATTGCTTGCCGATTCCCGTTCTGGGCGGCGGTTTGGCGACGTTGACCCATCCGTTCGGCGCCGGTCCAGCCTTCGGGTCGTAAGCATACGATTCGCCCCCGCGCCAAAGAGCGCCCGCGCGCGTCACGTAACTGATAGGGATGGGATTCGGACCCAGGGGCCACGGATCGCCATTTCGCCAGGCGGCACCGTAAGCGGTCACTTCGTTCAGCGTCAGTTCGCTGTTGGCGGGGTTATTGTCTGCCGGATGCAGCAAGATCGAATCGATGCGGCTTGGGCCGGTGATCGGACTGACCTTGCCGTCGGCTGCGGCGGAGCCTTGGAAGATTCTTTCTCCGACGCTGGCCGAAGGCGGAGTGATGTCGTAGGTCAAAGTCCGAGGTGTGGCGTCAAAGAACGGGCCGAACTTCACCTTGCCATTGGCGGCGTCGTAAACCCCGTCGTGGGTGATTTTGGCCCAATTCGTCCATCCGCCAGGAAGTTGATCTTCGACCGCGTAGGCCCGGGTTCCCTCCGGCGGCTTAGCTTGGAGCTCGACCGTAAATGGCGTGCCGGGAGAGTAACTGGCGGGCAATTGCCGGGTCACGAATGACACAAGCGGCCCCGATTTGACACTGATGGTCACGGGCTTCGATGCGACTGCGTTCCCTTTGCTGTCCTTGGCGCGGGCGGTGAGAGCGTAGGTTCCAGCCGCGGCGTTTCTCCATTCGGTGCTGTGGAAAATCGCTTCGCCTGGATCCGGCGCGCGGATGAAAGTCAGCTCCGAGACGCCAATACGGCTGTCGCCGGCGAAGAACTCGACACGATTGATGTAGCCGCTCGGGTCGATAGCCGTCGCTTTGATCGGGATGGCGGATGAAGGAAGGAAGCTGGCGCCTTCTGTGGGGCTGGTGATGATCAGAGTGGCCGCTTTCGCGTCGGAGCCTCGCACGATGACGATGACGATAGGCGAGGTCGCAGAGCCGCCGAGCGTATCGGTGGCTTTAGCGGTCAAGGTGTAGGTTCGCGGCGCGGGATTGGTCCAGGTGAGGCGGTAGAGGTCAGGGCTGGAGGCGGCAAGCGGATTATGGGTGGCCAAACCGAGACTTTGCCGTCCCTCGAAGAATTCCACGGCTTTGATCTGCCCCTGGCGGGCTTTGGCCACCGCCACCAGGTCAATTCGTGTCGGACTGACAAAGACGGCCCCGTTAGGCGGGCTGGCGATTTGCACATCCGGCAGGAGGCTGGGGGCCGGGTTGGAGGCGTTTTCGCTTTGGACTTCAATGAAACAAAGCGTGTTATCCTTCGCTTCGGGCCGATTCGTCACCGTGAGCCGGCCGTCGCTGACCTTCACGCTCACGGTCGCTTCCAGCCAACGCCTGGAAATGCCGGCGCTATCGCTGATTGCTTTAACGCCTTCGACGTCGATCCCGTAAAAACTTTGGAAAGCGGTCGGATCGCCCGCCACGACGTGGACTCGATAAGTTCCGTTCGGCACGGCGAGTTCCCATTGGAAGATGTCCTCCCCGGTCCGGGTGTAAATGAACGTGTCGTAGCGTTGGTCCAGCGAGAGCGGGTCGTTGCGGTTTCGGGTGTTGGCCCGGTTGTCTTTGTTCCAGCCGTAGGAGAGCCTATTCCCGCGCGCGCCGAAAACCTGGCCGGAATCCGCAAGGTAGCCGGCCGGGACCGAGGCGGAAGCCGGCTGGAAATTGATCTTGGCGCTAAAGGCATCGGATTGGACAGCCGCCGCCCGGACGGTCAATTTTACCGGATTGGAAGTCGCTTTCGCTCCCAGGTTATCGGTCGCGCGGGCGGTCAAAACGTAGTCGCCGGCCGGCACACTTCGCCAAACGAACTGGAAAAGATTGACGGGCATCCGCATCGTTAATGTGCCCGAGGCCACCCCCAGGCTTCTATCGCCGGAAAAGAACTCCACGCTGCGGATGGAGCCGTCCGCGTCGGATGCTTCGGCCAGGAGCGTGATGTTGGCGGGACTCTGGGCCACGGTGCCGTCCTTGGGGGCGACGATGCTGACCTTGGGCGGCGAATTGGGCGCCTGGCCCAGAACACCGCCGCTAGTGAATGAGCCAAGAACCGCCAGAAACGCGGGTACAAGACGCTGTCCCTTCATAAAACTCCGGCCAACATAACGCATGTCCGCAAATAGCGAAAGTTGTGCCGACCGGTGAAAGTTCTTCGGAACGGTGGGTGGCGACTTTTCATGAACCGATGGAAGCGCCGCCAGGCTTTGGACTGCGGCGACGGAGTCTGCGGAGTCGCCGATCCGGCTTGGAAGTGGACTCACGGAAATCGGGCGTAATCGGCAAGGCCGAAGCCAAAAGCGGCGAATTGCTTCGCTGTTCCCGCACTCCAAAACCGACCAAGCCAAAAATTCAATTGAACAGAAGGCAACGAAGAGAACAAAGGCCTGAGACCGAGGGTCGAATAAGATTCAGACAGCTTTCCTGCGGGGGGATTCAACTGTGGCCAGCCTCAAATCACGTAATCGATCCGGAACGCCTTGTTGGTCACGAAAACCACCGTCACGTCACCCTCCGCGCTTGCGCCGTGCTCCATCGCTTCGCCTTCGGGGAACCAGACGAAGTGGCCGGGACCGAAAGTGCCTTTGTGGGTGACCAGGTTGCCTTCCAGGACATACATGCCGTGGCCGCACGGATGGGTGTGTTTCGGATTGATGACTCCGGCGGGATAGCGAACCAGCCGGACCAGAACGCCCGTCTCCGCATCGTTGAAAAGCTCCTTGCGGAAGAGCGCCCGGCCGATGTGCTCGTTGAATCGTTCTTCCCAGGGCATCGCATGGGCGTTCACGGCTAAGAAACCTTGTTCGTTCATAGTCAGGGTTTGATCGGTTCGGGGCATTTAAGAGCACGATTTCCAATCCGGCAAATGCCATTTCCCCCCTCAGTGTGGACGCATCAAAAAATCTCTGCAAACGCGCTGGCGTTCCTTCCTCGCCCCGCGAGGGACGAGTGGGGAGAGCCCTCCTCTCCCCGGCCCTCTCCTCCCTTCGCAGGAGGGGAACTTGAAAACCGGAGCAGGGGTGGGTTCAGGAAAAAAGACGGCCCGGTGAACCTCGCCTCTCAGTGTGGATTGTTCCCAGAGGAAGGAAGGTAACGAAGTTCACCAGGCCAAAGGGCGTGGGAGCGTGGAGCGTTGGACGTCAATTCACCATCACCTGTTTGATCCGCCGGTGCGAGGGGATCACTTTTCGAAGTTTCGGATTGAAGTAATCCTTCATCACTGAGGGCCGCGGATGCTTGAGATAACGGTCGGGATCCTTGACGACATCGGAAGGCACCACGAACTGCAATTCCTCGCGGGACGACACGTGCTGGATGACGGCTGGCGCGCGGGTCACGCCCATCTCACGCAACGTGAAGGACCGATGGCTGCCGTTGTTCAAGATGAGCCGGTCACCCATGGTAATAAATAACACTCCCGCCGCGCTCCACGGAAGCCAACGGCGGGAGGTTCGGTTTGTGTCCGGCTGAATCCGGATGGCAGACGCGGCCCGCCATCCGGAACCGGCAGATTACTTGCAATGCTGATGGAGTTGGAGATTGCCGCCTCCGGGCCGATGTCCGCCCAGATCACCGCTTGCGGCATACCCGTTGGACAGGCGAATCGAGAAGAGATCATTGACTCCCGGTTCGCCCTTATCGCACGCCCTCACCTCCGCGGTTCCCGGCACACCATCGATGGTCACCAAGTAAGTGATGATTCGGCACGTCGGATCGCCGGCGTCGATGAAGTATCCGGTGACTGCCGTCGCCTTCACGTGCATGCCGGTGCCGTGGTCGATGTAATTGAGATGGCCCCATAGTTCGCTGCGCATAATCCCTCCCGCGACGCCAAAGTTAGCCTTGTGCCCGGAAGGCGTTCCAGTGATCCATCCTCCACCAGTCAAGAAATCATCGCACCCTGGCGGAGGTGGAGTCACTGGAGGGCCGCTCAATCCGACTCGGCCGGCCGTGAAAAGTCCCGCCGCCAGCACGCTGATTGTGATCAACTTCGATACTCGCTTCATACTTCTGCATCCTTTCTTTTGTGTGTCCCTCATGTTGTTATTGCTTTCGTCCCTCATGAGTTCCGAAACATCCAAGCTCGGACCGCGTTCACATTAGAATTGCTGGCGTTAGCCGTGAAGGTGGGTGAGAAGCTACAAGCCATGGAGGCGCAACCCTACTTTGCGCTCCGCAGGCAGAACCTCCAACTCAGCGAGAACCGGGTCAGTTAGCACCGCCCGCTCAAATCCAAATGGGCGAGCCCTTAGATGAAGTGCTGGAGCAATGGAGTCTCGGAGTGCTGGAAAATACATTACTCCATTACTCCAACACTCCTTTTCCCAAAGCGACGCTCCCGCCGATCCCTTGCGGCATGCGGCGGGAGGTCTTTTTGTGCTCGACAGATGAGAGATACCGTCTCCCACCAAAGCGCGGAAAGGAGTGTTGGAGTATCGGAGTGCTGGAGTTGTTGAGTCCTCCATCGCTCCACGACTCCATGACTCCATGACTCCATCACTACATGGCCCATGCGGTCGGGTCGGTGAACGCGGCGGACGCAAGTTTTTGCGAGTCCGTTTTGAGGGACGAGTGGACCCGTTAGTTCCGCGCCCGCCGCAAAAGTGAGTCTCGAAAGCATGCACCGCAATCCTCAAACTTGCTCGCAGGCAGCGATCTAATTTAATTTAACCCCTTTAACCGTTTTAACGATTTAACGACACCTCGATCGGACCACGGCCGCCGGTTGGCGATAGTGCAGGAGAAACGCAGGAGAGTGCGGCCATGGTCGCGATCGAAGATCAAGTCGCAAGCATTCACCGTGCGATTTTGGTGCGAGCCGGCAGAACTCCCGCGAGGAGTCTGATCCGCTCCTCGCGAGAGCGTGCTTTGGACGGTTCATTGGTTGCGTTTGGCCGTGTTGGCACAGAATCACTGGAGGATTTGAACCTTGTTTCCCCGGAGCCGAAACTTGACCGCCGACGAATTATTCAACTCACGCGTCCCGCCTCCTTCGTTAAGCCGGTTGAGAGGGTCGGCCGTGGAAATCAGCCAATAATCCCCACTGGGGACATTGGTGATGTCCAGGTCCTGATCCGGCAACCAGGACGGATACGTGTCCGCCCAGCCCACCGAGATGCCCTGCGGGACTTCGACTCCACAGGTCGTGTAAGTTTGAGGGGCGGCGTGCTCCAAAGTGGAATCATCCCGGGTGTTATCGACCATGCAAAACGTGACTTTGCTGCTGCGCAGAACCTCTGCGCCGACCGATCCGTCCGGCGCGACGGTCCGCAGTTCGTAAAGCGCGAAATCTTCAAAATGCCAGTGATTGTGTTCGGGATGAAACGAGAACGTCCCGACGAACGCCTGGCCCGCGACATACCAGTTACCAGCGATGCCGTGAGAGTAAAGCCTCTGATAGCCATCGGTTGTGCCATCGGGTTTGTTGACGGGCGCGACTTCGAGCGGCCCTTGCCCGCGATTGGCCACGGTGTTGGAGAACCGCAACAACTTCCTTCCGCCGCCGCGGTCGATCCTAAGATCGTACGGTCTCCAGGTCTGCAAATCGGGATAATGGATTGTGTCCGGATTGTTGGCGTCCACGGTCCCGGTGAGGAGACCGATCGAAGCCAGTGTCAACGCCGCCAGACTCCGGACGGGCCGTCTCTTGGATTTCTCTGAACCGGCGGCATGAAATGCTGGGTGAATCTGTACGGGTAAATTCATAGGGAAGCTTTTTCTATAATCTCATTTAACCGATTTAACGATTTAACCTTGTAACGCTTTAACGTTCTTGTGTGCGGCTCCGCCGTGCTGGGAATCAGCCTGCGGAAAGCCTCTCGCGAGGGTTCTGGGAACACCTCGCGAGAGTTGTGGAGGAACTGTCTTGATGGTTGCAAAGGCAGTTAGGAATTTACGAGCGGACTGAACACGAGCGGCCGGTTAGTCGCATTTCGCCTTGTGGAGCTGGATGTTTCCGCCGCCCGGATGATCGTCCGCGAGATCGCCTCCCGCCGCGTATCCGTTCGACAGAATGATCGTGAACGTGTCATCCCGACCGGGCTCGCCGTAATCGCAGACGATGACTTCCGCCCAGCCGACCTCGCCGTCGATTTCCACGATGTAATCGATGACGCGGCAGAGCGGATCGTCCGCTTTTACGCCGTAGAAGGTCACGTCGGTCGCCTTCACGTGCATCCCGGTCGTGTGGTCGATGTAGTTCAGATGCCCCCAGAGTTCGCCGTTCATGATGCCGCCACCGACTCCGAAGTTCGCGAAGCCGCCGGAGGGCGTTCCGGTGATCCATCCGCCGCCCGTGACAAAATCACCGCATTCGGGCGGTACCGTGGGCGGACCGCTTCGGACGCAGAGCGTGAGCGCAGCGAGGGTGAGGGTTAAGATGCCGATTCTAGATAATCGACAGGGTAGTTTCATAGTGTGGTCTTTTCCTTTCTGGTTTTGTGTTGGTGTGGGTTCCTCGTCGATTGGCCCGTGTTCCCCTGCGCTCTCGTGAGAGAGGCAATGGATCAACGATCCTGAGGGCTCCATCGGGCGCTTATGCACGGACGGACTGGACGAAGACAATCGGTTAGTCGCATTTCGGCTTGTGGAGCTGGATGTTTCCGCCGCCCGGATGATCTCCACCGAGATCTCCGCCGGCCGAATATCCATTCGAGAGCGAGATCTCGAAGATGTCATTTTCGCCAGGCTCGCCGTAATCGCAGACCCGCACTTTGGCGGTGCCGGCCTCGCCGTCGATGGTGACGTTGTAGGTGATGATCCGGCAAAGCGCGTCGGTCGGATCCACGAAGTAACCGGTGACCTCTTGCGCTTTCACGTGCATGCCGGTGCCGTGATCGATGTAGTTCAGATGCCCCCACAATTTGCCGTTTTGGATGCCGCCGCCGACGCCGAAATTGGCGAAGCTGTCGGACGGTGTGCCGGTGATCCATCCGCCGCCGGTCACACGATCTTCACATTCCGGTGGTGGCAAAGGCGGGGGGGGAGGGGGTTCTTCGGGTGGCCCCGCGTTGAGCGCGGACGACAAGATCCACACGCTGGTTCCCAGCGCGGTCGCCGCGGACAGTTTTTTGACAAGGTTCATGCTAGTTCTCCTTTCTTTAGGTTAGCGTTGCATTGCGGTCTTCCCGAGCCATCAAGAAGACGATTTGTTTCACGCTCACAGAATATCGCGCCCCTGATCCTTCGAAAGTGGGGCAAGCCCCGAAAACCGAGGTCGAAAACACAGAAAATTCAGGTGGGAAATCTGCTCAAGACCCGCCTCCGCTCGACCCAGGGCCGTTGCGACAGGGCTATCGGGGGAAGAGATCGCGGCATCGACAACCTGCGGCTTAATTTCCTTCGTTTGCTTCTCTTCAGGTATGAATCCCACGGTCTGGTAAGTAGAAAGCAAAGGCCACCGGGACTGCCGGTGGCCTTCGTGAAACCTGGCGCTGAAGGAAAATGGCCCTTATTGCTTGCTCAGTTGTTCGCAGCGTCCGAGCAGAACTTCCCCGCCGATCGCAGTGCCGTCGCCATTTCGGAACTGGACGGAAATCCAGGGATTGCCGCCTACGCCGCCTCGGACCGGCTGCTTCGGGAACGTGATGCTCACGTCCGGAGGAATCAGCATGATCGCGTCCGATTTCACGATGGCTTCGTGCGGTCCACCCACAGGATTGTCGTTGTTTCGGAAGATGAACTGCACGGACATGCCTTGCTTGAAGGTGAAACTCCCGTCGAACGTGATGTAAGGCCCGGGACTGTTCTCGCATCCTTCCACCAGGACGTTGAGCATTGTGCTGGTTAGTGTTCCCAGCGCCTTATCCACGTTGAACAGGCCCTGCACGCAACGGCCGAGGAAAATCTCCTTGCTGACGGCGTTTCCTTTGCCATCGATGAATTGGACCCAAATGAACGGATTCCCGCCGGTACCGCCTCGGACCGGTTGTTTCGGGATTTGGATTCTCGAGTCCTTCGGAATCAAGCTCGCGTTGACCGTCACACTTTCCGTCCGGACATGAACGTCTTTGTTGATGTTGTTGCGGAAAATGAAGTCCACGTTCAGGCCGCCGAGGATGAGACCGCCTTCCAGGGTGATGGTGGGGCCTGGATGATTTTCGCAATCCATCGTCGTGACCACGGCTTGGACGCGCGTGGGCATGCTGAAGGAGGCACTGACCTTTGCCGTTTGGGCTTGGGACGAATGCGCGAGCGCCAGGCAAGCCAGGGCCATGCCGAGCGAGCCAGTGCAAGCGGTTTGTCTTAGTGTCGTAATGTTCATCGTAGTGTTTTTGGATTTGTTCGTTTCTTGGAGAATCCCATCCCTCCATGGTGATCTCTCTGGTTCGCGTTACCACTAACCGATCCGAACGTTTTGCACTAATGGGGTAAGGCCAGTGTTTGTAGCCCGGCCAATCGCCCAAATCACCCGCCATGCGGAAGCCAGGGCATTTTGGGACAGAGCCTTTCTTCCCGTTCATCCGCCGAAAGCTTCTCAAGGTCTTTGGCACAAACGCGCTTCGCATCCTTCCGAATCCGTGCCTGCGCGCTCGGATCGCCTAAATGTCGGTGGGGTTCGTTTTCACGCGCGTGTTGGATGGTTCGATCCAGGGATTTGGGGCGTTCACCCGGTTTCGGCTCGCACAGGGCAGTGCTAGTCTTTCCGCGTCTCCGGGAACATGAGTGTGTTTCATCGAGAGACCAACAAGAGGGACGCAATCCGTAACCGAAAGGTCATGTAACTTATGACTAAAACAAAGGAAGAAGTCCGATTAGTGGTCGAGGAACTCGAAGAGCGAATCGCTCCGAGCGCGACGGGCAATCCCGGCAATAACAATCCTCCCCTGAACAACACAAACAATCCGGGCAACGAAGGCACCGGCGGTCAAGTGTCCACCGGCAACTGAGCCGGAAAACAAACTGAAGGAACAGAAACGATATGAAAAACGAATTACTCCTGAGCGTGGAAGAACTCGAAGAACGCATCGCGCCGGATGCCGGCGGCATCAACGATCCGCACGACGGCCCTCCGGGCTCAGGCAACTGGGGCGGCGGTCCGGGCAACTCCGGCAGCGGCGACCAGAACGGCTCCAACGACCAGGGCGGCGGCGGCCAGGCCGGCGGCAATCCCGGTCTGGGTGACGACAAATAAGCATGTCGTCGTATGGAATGGATGATGGGGACTGCCTGGTGTCAGGCAGCTCATCAGCCCTCAACAACGAAAGGAAATGAAGCAACATGAAAGATCAAATACTCCTCAACGTGGAAGAGCTGGAAGAGCGCATCGCGCCTGACAGCGTCAATGGTGTTCCTGGCGAGAGCAATGGAAACCCCGGCAACGAGGTCTCCAACGGCAGCAAGCCGCAGCCCGGGAATAACACCGCCGATTCGCACGGCAATTAATGCGATGAAAGTGCGAGGCCGCGAGTTCCCGCGCGGCCTTCGCAGGGGAAAATGTATCGTGGTAGGGCGGCGCTGCTGCGCCGCCGGCTATTCGAAATTCGCTGCCTTGCATTCCCTCGCCTCGGCCTTCGACGTAGCGCAGAATTGGTTTCTGCGTATCGCCGATTTGCAATCGGCAACGCGCCGGCAAGTTCCAGGGCGATCGAAGCTGTCCGAAGCCTGCGGAATACAATTCCGCGATACGGCAGATTTCAAATCTGCGCTACGCTAAACAGATACCTCCCTCAAGAGAGAGGGAGGCGGCGAGCAAACTTCTCCTGCGCTAAACCATGAACCAAAGAAAGAAAACAACGATGAAAGATCAAATACTCCTCAATGTGGAAGAACTGGAAGAACGGATCGCTCCGAGCGTTACCGGCACCGGCGGCTATGACGGCCAGCCCGGCAACCAGTGCTCCGCTCCGAATAATCCATCCGGCAGCGCCAATCCGGAAGGCAGCGCTAATCCGGAGAACTAAACAACCAACTCCAAAATGGTCATTGACGAAAGAAAGCTGAAAAAAATGAAAACGATAGACCAAGATCAAGTTCGACTTGAAGTCGAAGAACTCGAAGAGCGCATCGCTCCGGACGGGATCGGCGGGACGCCGGGAACCGGCCAGAGCAACAGCAGCGGTCACGGGACCGAAGTCTCCGGCGGTTCGAGGCCGCAGCCCGAACCGGGTCGATAAACCCGAAGTCTCCCAACTGCTCCTCTTCCGATGAGCTTGGGACACGGGGGCCACCCGCACAGAGGGTGGCCCCTGAATTAGGCCGTGCGCACAGACCGTGAGCCCTGTGGAGTGCGGGCACTCCTGTGCCGCTTTCGAGACGCCCCGTTCGGCCTGTGCGTCCCGAAAAAGCGCCAGGGGACTCTGCTCTTTACACGCATCTTCCGAGACCCGATGAAACGCAATCCCGTTGGGATTGGAGATCCAAAGCGGCGACTCCGGAGGCTCCGTCGCCGAACTCCAAAAACAGCATGACCGCCGCGACGATCAAACTGCGCAGCGACCTGATCTTCAGCCAGCAGGCTGGCTCGGAAGGCACGACCATCGTGATCAAAGATCCGGTGACCGAGCGTTTCTTTCGGTTCAAGGAGATCGAGCATTTCATCGCCGCGCAATTCGATGGCCAGACGCCGCCGGAGCTGGTGCTCCAGCGAGTCGAAGAGCGATTTCAGGTCCGTCTCTCGCCGGAGAATCTGGAGCAGTTCATCGATCGGTTGCGCCGTCTGGGCCTGGCGACCGACGGGGCCGCCGGGCCAGCGATCTGTCCTTCGGCGCCGAAACGAGTTGCCGGCGACGCGCTGTATCTCCGTTTCCGAGCCTTCAACCCGGATCACTTGTTCGACTGGCTGCTCCCGCGAGTGGAGTTTCTCTTCACGCCCTGGTTTTTGGCCGTGTCCGCCGGATTTGTCGCGGCCGGCCTGTGGGTGACCCTGATTCATTGGTCGGAGATCCTTCCGGAATTCGGCGGATTGCTCCGATTCGAGTCGTTGCTTCTGGCGTGGATCATCACCTCGGCGTCATCACCGCGCACGAGTTTTCGCATGGACTGACCTGCAAACATTTTGGCGGGCGGGTGCGCGAAATCGGCTTCATGCTGATTTATTTTCAACCGGCTTTTTACTGCAACGTCAGCGATGCGTGGCTCTTCCCGGAGAAATCCAGGCGCATGTGGGTGACTTTTGCCGGAGGCTACTTTGAAATTTTTCTCTGGGGGCTGGCGACGGTGGTCTGGCGCGTCACCGAACCCCATACGACGCTGCACTACCTGGCGTTGGTAGTGACCGCAACTTCGGGCATACGAACTTTCTTCAATATGAACCCGCTCATTAAATTGGATGGCTATTATCTGCTCAGCGACTTTCTGGACATCCCAAATCTGCGGCAAAAAGCCGTGGGCTACTGGGGCGCCCGATGCAAGCGCGCGCTGGGCCTAGCCGTTCCGCCCGCTCAGCCAGCTACGCCGCGCGAACGCTGGATCTTCCGCGTCTATGGCCTGTTGGCGGCGACCTATTCCTACTGGCTGCTTGGATTGATCGCTTCGAGCTTTGGCGCCTACCTCGTCGCGCAGTATCAAGCCTGGGGCTTTGTCCTGTTCGCCGGCCTGCTGCTCGTCCTTTTCAAACAACCGCTGCGCCGGGCGGCGGCTGGGTTGCGTGCGAGCGGGCTGTCGGCTCCCTTGCAGAAGCTGCGCGGGCTGATTGTCAAGTGCCCCGTTCCCCCTCACCCTGGCCCTCTCCCTCAGGGAGAGGGAATAGTGGGGGCCGCGCATCGACAAGCTCGGCGCTTTCCGTTTGGCGAGACTCTGCCGGGGATTCTCCCTCTCCCCTGGGGAGAGGGCCGGGGTGAGGGGGAAGGGAGTGTAAAATCTGCCGAGCATGGAGATGGGGCAAGGGCAGCGGCGAGGTCGATCGGCGCTTTCAAGACTCATCTCGCTTCCCTGTTCCAGCGCGAGAGCGCCGCCGGGACTTTGCGCCGAAAGCCAGTGAAAGTTTGCGCGCTCTTCGCGCTGCTCGCCACGTTGCTTTGGTTCGGCCGCATGGAGCTTCGCATCGGCGGCGAATTCGTCATCTTGCCGGTCCGTAACGCGGACGTGCGCGCCGAGGTCGAAGGCATCATTCAGGACATCCCCATCGAAGAAGGGGACGTCGTGAACCGGGGCGGCGTGATCGCGCGGCTTTCGGATCGCGACCATCGCGCCGAGTTGCGCAAGACCAAGGCGGAAATCGAAGAGAAGCAAGCGCGGCTCAAACTGCTCAAGGCAGGACCGCGGGCCGAGGAAATCGAACTGGCCCGGACCGGCGTCGCCAAGGCGGAAGAACGGCTTAAATACGCGCGGAGCCTGCTCAGTATGGATCGCGCGCTGTTTGAGGAAAAACTTCTGTCCCGGCGAGATTTTGAGCTCACCGAAGAATCGGTTTCCGTGCGCCAGAAAGATTTGGAAGAGTCGAACCAGCGGCTCAAAGTGCTGCTCGCGGGCACTCGTCCGGAGGAGATCGAGGCTCTGGAAGCGGAAATCAGCCGTTTGAACGCGCAGCAGCGGCACCTGGAGGAGCAGCTCCGGTTGCTCACCGTCGTCAGCCCGGTAACCGGCGTCGTGACCACGCACAAGGTGAAGGAGATCGTCGGGCAGAACGTGAAGAAAGGCGA
>JACPRI010000058.1 GCA_016190065.1 Verrucomicrobiota bacterium | reverse complement strand
GCAGTAATGCGGACACGCTGCCTTTGCCCCACGGCCCGCGCCGGGGGCTATTGTCTTGCGCCACTCCGTGGCTACTTCGAGAATTGAGGCCTACGCGCCCGCCGCTTTTTTGACCTCCTTCAATTTCTGCGCCTCCGGTTTGCCAGCGTAGTACTTGTCGAGCGGATAGCAGCCGCTGATCATGCCGTTGCGGGGCGCCGTCGTGCAGTCGCTGAAGGTCCGGCAAATCGCCTTTGTGTTCAACACTCCGCTGCGCAGCGCGTCCGCCAGAATCGTCGGATAACTCAACGTGACCCGGCCCAGGCCGATCATATCGGTCCAACCGTTGTGGACAACATACTGGGCGACGTGAGGCAGATACTCCTGCAGGTAGCTATAGGCCGTGCCGATGAGGATCATAGACGGTGAGATGAATTTGGCTGGACCCGACACTTCGGTTGGAGCGCTGCCGCTTCGGGTCAGGCTGGAAGCCTGACCTGCGTTGGTGAGATGCGCCTTCAGTTGGCGCACGACGTTGATCTGGCGTGCTACACCGACGAGCGGATCTTCCGGAGGCTGATAACCATCGGATGGCGGATAAGCGGCGGGACGTTGGATGTGAGGATTGTAGTAAGGCGAACCCGCGCTCACGTTCACCAGCTTCACCTCCAGCTTCGCGCACAGGTCGAGAAATTGAATCGGCTCGGCAAGATCGTACTCGACCGGATTCCCCGCGTTGACGCCAAAGCCGTAGCGGTAGGGCAAACAATGGGAAAAATCTTCGGGCACGCCGGGGCCGAGCTTGCCGGGTTTTGAGGACGCGGGATCGGGCTTGAACGGCACAAAATCGAACGCGCTTAATCGCACTCCGATGTCGATGGGATTTCCGGACGCGCGAATGCCATCGATAATCTCCCGCAGAATGCGCGTGCGGTTTTCAAACGAACCGCCGTATTTGCCGGGCCGGGCGTGGGCGCCAAGAAATTCGTGCAGGAGATAGCCATGGCAATGCTTGATATCGACAAAGTCTGCGCCCACGTCCCAAGCGATCTTTGCTGCCGCAATGTAGCACTCGATCAGTTGTTCGATCTCGCTGTCGGTGAAAACCTGGGCGTCGCTCGTGACGTTGAAACGTTTATCGAGGATCGGGTGGCGATACGCCACGCGCGGCTCCATGCGGAATTTGTCGGCCGGTTTGCAGAAACGTCCGGAATGGGTGAGTTGAAAGCCGATGGCCAGATCATCGGCCGTGCCATGGCGTTCCTGGTGCGCGCGCACGAGGATTTCGCGCAATTCGGCCAGGTCCTTTTTGTTTTGCTCAACAATGATGAGCTGATTCGGATTGGCGCGCCCGTCGGGCCGCACGGCCATCGCTTCGCCGCCGTAGATTAACTTGGCGCCGCTCTCCCCGAAGCGCTGCCAGCGGCGGCGCACTTCCTCGGTCGCCCCGCCGGTCGTCGTCCCGTCCCACCCTTCCATCGGCTGAATGGCGAAGCGATTGCCAATCTTCTTGCCGTTGACCCTGACGAACGCGATGGGCTGCGCGAGCGGCGATGATGGACCGGAGGCGATCGCGTCTTCGCACGGCAAGTCGATTCCGAGCGACGCGACGTACGAGCGGAAATCCGCCACGGTCTTCAGCGTCGGGATGCGGGTCAGTTTGATGGGTTCAGGCATACGGTGCGGGCGAATCTACTCCCTGTCCTCCAGTGCGGCGAGGGTGAAAACCTTCGAAATTCCGGCGCGGCCTTAGGCGTGACAGCAAGACTCCAGAGGCTGGAACGCGGACCCCATTTTTTGCGTGCTGACTTCACCCGATTGACTTCAACCTGCTCTCGCGAAGCGCTTTTTCCAGGATCACCGCTTCGGCCGCGAAGTGACTCCAGAATCGAAAAACGTCAGATAGGGATCGCGGCGCGCTTCGCGCAGCAGCAAGAGCGCCAGTTCGCGCGCGTGATAATCACCCCACATGGAACTCTCGCCGTTCGGCACTCTCTGGCGTGGCGCGATGTAATCCCAGCCGTTGGGCCGGTGATACACCGAATGCAACAGCAAGCCCTGGTGCTTCGGACTCGTGGAGAGATACGGTTCGCCGAAAAGAGTCCGTGCCGTCGTAAGGCCAGCCTGACGATACCGCGCTCCGCGATTTCGGCCGCCGCGTGGTTGCAGATAATTGCCAAGCCGGATCAAGCCTTGCGCCGCGATGGCGGCGGCGGAGCTGTCCACCGGTTCCCAGGCGTTGAACGGGTCGGCAGCTTTGTTCTGGTAATTTCCGAGGCGGTGCAAATTCGGCGCGCCGGTGTCCCACATCGGCACGCCGTCGGTGCAGGCGTGTTCCATGTAGAAATCCGCCGTGGCCATCGCGGCGTGCAGGAGCATGGCCCGGATCGAAGCGGCATTCGTAAGCGCGCCGTGGAATTCGTTCGCGGCAATAGTGGAACTTCGCGCGACTTTCCCCGCGCCGTCGCGCGCGCAGCTACGGACCTCGCCATCGGTAATGGTCTGGAAAAACTCCAATTGCTCGGCGAAGCCCAGGATGGCCCAGGCCAGACCGCGCGTCCAGGTGCTGAAGGGCGAATAGCCTTGCTGGGAACTGGGACAGCGGTAGCTCCCATCGTTCGTGTTGAAAATGCTTTCGTGCGCCGTGCGGCCGCGCACGTCATACGCGTCGCGACCTTCACCGTAATAGACGTTGTGTTTCGCAGTCGTGGCCGCGTGCTCAATCAAGCGTCGCAGCAACGAAATCTTCCGGTCGCGCTCACCCATCAGCACGTGGCCCAGTTGATGGGCGACCGCCAACGAGCGGAGCGAGCGCATGGTGTCGATGAACAGCGAGTGTGCGCCATTGAACGAATAGATGTAGCCTGTGCCATCCGCGGTGGTGGACCATCGCGCGGCTTGCACGGCTCCGGAAACTTTGAGCGCCAGCTCGCAGAAATCCTTTTCTCGTTCATTGAAAGGAATTCTCCCCTCGCGGATCAAGCGCAGCCAATTGCCGTAGGTCGAGATGTTATTGAAGCCGTGATCGTGCACACCGACGTGCGAAACGTGTGTCGCCATCAATTGCACGGTTTTCGAGCGGCCGATCTCCCGGAAGCGTTTTTCTCCCGTCGCCTCGAACTGAAGGAGCGTGGAGCCGAATTGAAAACCCTGCGTCCATTCGGTCCAACCCCGCGTCGTATATTTCCCTTTGACCGTGAATACCGGAGTGCCCTGGGCTGGATTCCAGGTTCGTTCGATGCTGAGAATCCTTTCCGCCGACAGATCGAAGAGGCGGTTGATTGCGGGCACGAGCTTTTGTGCCGTCAGAGTGGAATCGGTTTTGATGGGCATGAATAGTCTGTCGAGTGAAGGATGGGTTCCGCCGCAGTTCTGCCGGACATAAGCAGATACGGATGCTGGCCGAAACACAGGAGAGCGCGTGAAATCCCCATCCGGACTGCTTTCTTTCCGCCAGGGCAGCCCATGCGGATGGGACTACACTTCCTCCGGGTTGATGCCCAGACGGCGGAGCTTCTCGGCTAAGCGCTCAGCCCGCGAACGTTCGTGTTCGACGCGCTGGTGTTCTTGCTCGGCCCGGCGTCGTTCCTCTACCGAGCGCCGGAGCAATTCAATGTGTGTTTGGAAAGCAGTGCCGTCGGGCCTCTCCACTTTCAACCCGTCCGCGGTGAGCCAGAACCGGATTTTCAATCGCGGACTTTGGAATCCTTCCACATTCCCCACCGGTTCCAACCGATCGCCCCGCCGCAGCCAGGCTCGAAATTCTTTCTGGTCCGGATCATAGACGTAGTACTCCTCCACTCCAAATCGACCGTAGGCATTGAATTTGTCCAGCATCTCCAAGGCCGTATTGTTCGGCGAAAGCACCTCAAAGACGACCTGCGGCGCGATCCTTCCTTCCTCCCACTGCTTGTAGCTTCCGCGGAAGCCCATGGGCCGCCCAAAAGCCACCATCGCATCCGGCGCCAGCGAGATATCGACGCGCCCTTCAACCGGATACCAGAGCAAATCGCCAGCCACGAAAACGTTGGGGTCATCCGCGAAGAGCGCTTTGAGGTTTTCGACCAACAGCACGATCCAATTGAATTGCTCGGTGTTTTCCGCCATGGGCCTCCCATCGCTTTCCGGATAGAAGACTTGGCCGGGTTTCGGCCAGGTGCGAACGGTGTGAACATGTGCCGGCATACGACTGGAAAATAGGCTCAAGCGACCGCGCTCAGCAAGGGGATTTATCGAGAGGCCTGAACAGATCAGATCATCCGCTCAGAACCGGTTCTTATAGTCTCCTCAAGTGGAATCCGCCGTCCACATTGATGACCTCGCCGGTGCTGAACGGCAGCGCATCCTGCGCGATAGCGGCGACGGCTTTGCCGACGTCTTCGGGCACGCCCCAGCGGCGAATGGGCGTCAATCCGTCGGCAATCAGTTTGTCGTATTTCTCCTTCACTCCCGCCGTCATGTCCGAAGCGACGATCCCGGGACAAATCTCATAGACGTTGATGCCATATTCCGCCAGACGCACTGCGTAGAGTTTCGTGAGCATGCCGAGCGCGGCTTTGGCCAGACAGTAATCGCCGCGATTAGTCGAGACGGCGTAGGCACTGATGGATGAAATCGTAATGATCTTGGGGCGGAATGGCTCCGGGTCGGCTGCGCCGGCATCATTTTCGTTGGCTGACGAACGTCGCGCGGCGGCTTGCTCGATCATCCATTTGGCGGCCTGTTGCGTCAGGAAGTAGGGCCCTTTCAAATTCACGGCCATGAGCCGATCGAAATTCTCTTCCGTCGCTTCCAAAATATCCGCTCGTCCGATCGAGGTGATGCCGGCGTTGTTCACCAACAAATCCAGCCTGCCGAATTTTTCTTTCGCGAACTCCAGGAGCCGGCGGCGATCCGCGGCCTGGCCGACATCCGCCTGGCAGGATTCCGCACTGATCTTGCGGCCTTCCGCGCGTGCGACTTCACGGCAATCGCCCACGGTTTGCAGCGCCGCGGTTTGGTTTCCCGCGTAGTTGACCACCAGATCGAAGCCGATTCTGGCCAACTCCAGAGCGATGCCTCGGCCAATCCCGCGCGACGCCCCCGTGATCAGTGCAACCCGCTTCATGTGGCGCAACGATATAGCCTCGGTTTGGGCAAACGGAAGAGATTAATTTGCAGCTTTGCGGCTTCGCCGATTAATCTCCGCCCATGCATCGGGGCACGGATACCGAAGTCACTTACCGATACGAGCGTTGGCGGGCGATTTCGAGCGGCATTTTGGAAACGGCGGGAACCACGTTTCTCCTCCTCATTGCCGTGCGCGCGTTCAACACGGGGGCGACCGCGAAGGCCCTGGTTGCGGGCGGCGGAAGCCTCGGATTGGTCCTCACCCCGGTCGTCGTTTCGAGCGTCGCGGCGCTGGGGTGGACGACCGCGCGCGCCGCGTCGTGCCTGGCCGCCGCAGGAGCCGCTTGCTTTTTGTTTATGGCCGCGGTGCCGGTTTTGCCGGTCTTTGTCGTGGGCAGCGTGCTGGCGATGACGGCTTCTTCGGCTGCAGTTCCATTGCTCACCCAAATCTACCAGGAGAATTATCCGGAGAAAACCCGGGGGCATCTGTTTTCAAGAACGGTTATGGTGCGGATCGCCACGGCGGCCTTGTTCAGTGAACTGGCCGGACGGGTGCTTTCCCAGCACATCAGCTATTTTCGCGGCTTGCTGGTCGTCTTTGCCGCGACGTTCGCGTTCGCGAGTTTTTGTCTGGCGCGTTACCCCTCGAGGATTCTCACGGTGCAAGGCGGGACCCATCCGTTCCGTGCGTTGCGTTTTGCGCGTCAGGACGCGCTGTTTCGGCGGACGCTGATTAGCTGGATGCTGATGGGCTTCGCCAATCTCATGATGCTGCCGATGCGGGTGGAGTACCTGGCCAACCCAAAATACGGATTGGCCCTATCCGTCGCCGAGGTCGCCTTCCTCACGGGCGTCATTCCGAACGCCGCCCGCTTGGTCTTAAGCCCGATTTGGGGATGGCTCTTTGACCGGACGAATTTTTTTGCGTTGCGCGCCGTGTTGAACCTTGGCTTTGCCATCGGCATCCTGAGTTTCTTTCTGAGTTCCAGCGTGACGGGGCTGATCCTGGGAGCCGTGGTGTTCGGGATCTCGAACGCCGGGGGCGACGTCGCCTGGAGCCTTTGGGTCACGAAATTCGCACCGCCGGAGCACGTCGCGGATTACATGTCGGTGCACACGTGTCTGACGGGCGTTCGAGGTCTGCTAGCGCCGCTGGTGGCATTTCATCTCGTGCGCGAAGTGTCGATGGAAATGTTGGGGGGCATTGCAGCCGGGATGATCGGCCTCTCCTGTCTGCTTTTGGTGCCGGAAATCAAGTTAGGAGGCTCAGGCCGACCGGCCAAAGCGCTGGTGGAAGAGGTGTCAGATTGATGAAATCGCCCGGGCTTGCCCGCAATAGCTTGAAAGGACTTTGCCATGTTGAACGTTGAAGACGCACAGAAGCAAATTCTCTCCGGCATCACGCCTTTGGCAGAGGAAACCGTGCCGTTGCGCGAAGCATTGGGCCGGATTCTGGCCGCACCGATTGTTTCGCCGATTGATTTGCCTCCGTTCGACAATTCCGCGATGGACGGTTACGCCGTCGCCGCTCAAGACCTTCGCAACTCGACCGCTGCGACCCCGGCAGCGCTTCGGCTGATTGGCCGCATTGCCGCCGGCGAGGTTTTCCAGAACCGCGTTTTGCCCGGGACTTGTGTTCGTCTTTTCACCGGCTCGCCATTGCCGGAGGGCGCGGATGCCGTGATCATGCAGGAGGACACGCGTTCTGATCCCGCGGATCCCGCCAAAATCCTCTGCCTCGACACCGTGAAGTCGTGGGAGAACATCCGCTTGAAGGGCGAGGACGTGAAGTGCGGCACGGCCCTGGTCGCCGGCGGGGAGCGACTGACGGCAAGCCGCGTGGGCCTGCTGGCCGCAATCGGTGTGACAGGGGTCAGCGTCGGACGCAAGCCCGTCGTGGGCTTGATGGCCACGGGCAGCGAACTGGTTGAACCGGGGCAAAAGCTCGGTCCTGGACAAATCTACGAGAGCAATCGCGTCGGGCTCTCCGCCCTGGTCTCTCAAGCCGGCGGACAAGCGCGGATTCTGCCGTTGGTGAACGATACTATGGAGTCCACGTGCGCGACGCTGGCGCAGGCGTTTAATGAGTGTGATGTCGTGGTGAGCACCGGTGGTGTTTCCGTCGGCGAATTTGACTTGGTGAAGGCGGCCTTCGAAAAACTGGGCGGCAAGCTTGCGTTCTGGAAAGTAGCCATGAAACCGGGCAAACCTTTCGTGTTTGGAAAATGGCGCGAGAAGTTTCTTTTCGGCCTGCCTGGCAACCCGGTATCCGCGTTCGTGACTTTTCTGATTCTGGTGCGACCGGCCTTGCTTCGATTTCAGCGGGCTACGGCTGTTCACTTGTCAAGTCATCCGGGTCTGCTCGCCGACGCGCTCGCGAACCGCGGTGATCGACGGCACTTCGTCAGAGTGAAGGTCGAGCACGATGGGAGTGTCCGCCTCGCAGGAATCCAAGCCTCGCACATCTTGAGCTCTTTGGCCGGCGCGAACGGCTTGGTGGACATTCCGCCCGCCACAGAGTGGCCGGCCGGCCAAAGCGTTTCTGTTCTGCGGTGGGAACAGGACTGAGGAGGACGAACCTTAGAACTTCCGCCGGGGAATCTCCAACACCGGAGGTTTCGCTTCCGTGATCCGAGCGGACGGAGGAGCAATGATCGATGGAGTCAGACTCGAAGACCCAAGCACTTTCGTGTTCAGGCTGTCGAGAAAGCCCGGCCGCGGAGGCCTGCCAAACCCTGGCAGCGACTCGGAACCGACGGCGGAAACGGCCGGTCTCGAAAAGTCGTCCAGACGTCTTCCCTGAACGGGATTCATTTCTTGACGGGTTCTGTCCGCAACCGAATTGATAGGGTCGCTGACCGGCTTTTGAATCGCGGATTGGCCCTTTAACAGTTTCTCGAACTCCTGGGAACGCAATTCTTGTTCGCGAGTTCGTCCGAATTGGCCCGTTACAGTTTGATTGTAGAATTGACCCAGGCGTTTTGCATCCCCCGCCGGACGAATCAGGCCCCCGGGCACGCGGGAGAATGGATCGGTCCCCTGGGTTGGATGAAGAAGACTGTTCAAATTCAGATCGTCGATCGGTCGGTTGGCACTCTCGTCGTCACTGGAACTGGCGGCACCGGCCTGGGATCGGTCCCGAAGCCGTGAGAAGGGGTCCGCCGCCATATCTTTTCTGTCCCATTCCAGTTCTCTGCGGGAAAGCGGGCGATCCAACAAGCCACCGGGTGACCGCTGCGTTTCGCGGCTGGAAGTTCCTCCCCACGAATCGTCGAGGCTCCCTTTCGATCGCTTCTCCAGGTTCTCAAACTTATATTCGCGAACGCCGAAAATCTGTTTCAGAACGGCGTCCTTATCGAAGTTTTCGGAAGTGCTTTTCAGCCAGTTCTTTTTATCCAAAAGCTCCTTGTTCAGTGGCGACATCGAAGTGGGTGGCGGCAGATCAGGAATAAGAGAACCTCCGCCACCACCGCGAGAATTGAGGAAATCAAGCGGTTTGGAAAACAAGTCGTCTTTCGGAACTCGGCTCGGCAGATCAACTTTGTCGGTGCCTTCAGTAATTCGGATCTTCTCCCCCGCGGCAACCGGATAGACAAGGCAAAGCAAAAACACCCCTGCCACCAGGACAGGATTCGGTCGCCTGATCGGAGCTTCGGCGGAATTCGCCGATCGGTTCAAAGCCTCAATGCACATCGCAATGCCCGTCACGATAGACCAAATTGGTTGTTTGTAAATGCTGAGATGACATGAATCTTGACCACTCAAAGACGCGTTTGTTCAAAAGTGGCCGTCGCGGCCTCCACAGAGAGGTGCGATCGATCTGAAATCGGGCCAGGAACGTATCGGTCCTGGCTTGACAATCTCACTTTGTATTGCAAAGTATGAGACATGGATCCTAACTGGGCCGCAGAACACCTTCAGGTCATTCGCACATTGATGGAACGTTCGGCGATCTACCGCCGCGCCTTAGCTCCGGTCATGCTTCTGCTTGGAATCTTAGGCATCCTCGCGGGGATTGCAGGATGGGGGTTTTCTGTTTCATCTTCACGCGCCTTCGGATGGTATTGGATTGCGGTCAGTGCCGTCGGCATATCGGGCGCCTATCTGATGGTGCGGCGGCAGTCCTTGCGTGATGCCGAGCCGTTTTGGTCTCCTCCGACACGCCGAGTGACGCAAGCGGCGCTCCCGGCGGCTTTTATTGGATTTGTGGTCAGTGGGTTGATCTTGTTGGTGCTGCCGCAAGGCAGCCTGGAAATCTCGTGGCTGCCTCCGATTTGGATGGCGCTCTACGGTTGCGCGATTCACGCGGCAGGTTTTTTCATGCCGCGAGGCATGAAACTCTTCGGTTGGCTGTTCATCCTCACGAGTTGCGCGGTTGGAGGGGCTCTGACGCTGTCCTGGATCCCGCGCACGTCGGTTTCCAGCCACTGGCTCATGGGGGCCTGTTTTGGAGGGCTCCACCTATTGTACGGGATCTACCTCTACTTCACGGAAGACAGGAAGAATGAAGCGTGAATCCGGACCCATTCCTCAATCTAGACCGCGTCATTCACGAAAAAGGGCGGATGGCTATCATGTCCCTGCTTGCGGCCACGCCGGAGCTCTCCTTCACTGAAATGCGAAATACGCTGAACATGACTGACGGCAACCTGAGCGTCCACCTCCGCACCCTTCAGGAAGCGGGTTATGTCGCCGTCACCAAGACCTTTCAGGAGCGGCGCCCACTAACAACATGCTCTCTTACCCCCAGCGGACGGGCTGCCTTCACCAACTATATCGAACTGCTCTCTCAAATCGTCGAGCAACACCGGAAAAAATGAGCCGCCTTTTCCCATCGAACTCACCAGCGCTGCCATTTGCTTTGCACTGCAAAGAACTCCGCGACAGTGCGGCAACTGCTAGGCACCATCAAGGTGGGTTTACGTCCCATGGCCGCCCTGCCAAGCTCCCGGATACTTGGCATTCGGTGGGATTGACTTTCAAACTCAAGAACGATTGATGCTTATGAGAATTCTTCGTGCTGAACATTTGGGAATGTGCTTTGGAGTGCGTGACGCGATCAACCTCGCCTTCACCACCGCAACTCAGAAGCCCTTGACCGTCCTGGGTGAACTCGTCCACAACGAAAGTGTTTTGGAATCACTGAGCCGCAAGGGTGTCGAAATCAAGCATCAACTGGACAACGTCACGACCGCGACGGTCATGATCACCGCTCACGGAGCGTCGGAGAAGGCCCTGGAGCGCGTCCGCCAGCGAGGGCACAACGTCGTGGAGGCGACCTGCCCGCTCGTTCACCATGCGCACCGTGCCGTTCGCCAGTTGGTGCGGGAGGGCTATCATCCCGTCATTGTGGGCAAGCGCGATCACGTTGAGGTCCGCGGCATGGTCGAGGATCTGGATGCGTTCGATGTGATCCTTTCGGAGGCGGACGTCGAGCTTCTTCAAGAGCACTCCCGATTCGGCGTGGCCGCCCAAACGACGCAGCCCATTCAGAAAGTTCGGCAACTGGTCGCCTTGATCCAACGCCGATTTCCGAACTCGGAAGTCCGGTTCGCGGACACGGTGTGTCAACCGACCAAGCAGCGGCAGACGGCCGCGCTGGACCTGGCACGCCGGTGTGATGTCGTGGTGGTGATCGGCGGCGCGAACAGCAATAACACGCGGGAACTCGTCGCCACGTGCCGCCGGTTTTGCCAGCGCGTTTATCATGTGCAGACGCCGCAGGACCTTCGCGAGGACTGGTTCTACGACGCGCAAACAGCCGGAATCACCGCCGGCACGTCCACGCCCGATCATCTAATCAGGGAAGTCGAGGAGCGGCTCAAAGAAATCGCCTCGACGCACGCCTTTCCCATGGAAACGAACGATGAATCGGCCGACGTTCCGTTGCAGGAACTCCAACCCACGCCGTAAGCACGCGCTCGTCCCCGTGAGCTAGGACATCCGCAGATCGCATAATAGCCCACGAACAGTCAGCCTCCCAAACAAGCTGAAGCAGGTCAACCGCTCACCTCGCCCGATTGCCCGCGGTGTCGATGGTTACTTCCTTGGTTCCAGTCGGAATCTCTGTGGTCGTCGTCCGGCCTCCAGGCCAGCGTACCGCCACACGCATCGGTCCATCCCGAAGCCCAATCACCTGCACGGCACTGTCCTGCGACCAATATCCCGATCCGGCGTGGATTTCTCGCGCCGGTCCGTTGCCGCTCGTGAAGATCGGCCAAATCACGGCGCCGATTCCAGTCAAATTTCCGGCTGGCCCTTTCAATTTGACCCGGAAGCCAGGCTTCGCGGAGACATTGCGAAACAAGCGTGTCTCGTCGCGATTCTGCGTGACAGCAAGATCCAAGCGGCCATCCGCGTTGAAGTCGGCAACGGCCGCGCCCCGTTGCTCGCCGTAAGCTTGAAGGCCCGATTCCTGGCCCGCGACCGCGACGAGCTGCCCTTTGCCGTCCCCTTTCAACAGAAGGCCTCGGCCCGCGTCCAGTCTCGGCATCTCCGTCTGCGTGCCGAAGAAATTCTGACTTAGAAAAACGTCCTCGCTCCCATCCCCGTCGAAGTCGCCGACGCTCACGCCAAAGGCGGGCGCAAGCTGCGCTTCTCGCGGCAGTTCGACGGCTTCGAAGCGGCTGCCGCGGTTGAAGAAAATCGTCGAGGCCAGTGTGGTGGCACGCGCTTCACTCGCTTTGGCCGGCAACGCCTTCAAGAGGTCCTCGCTCGATGCGTCGCTGTAGAGTTTGTGCGAAGGAAACCGCTCGCGCAGGAACGGCAGCGCATACGCGATCGGGTTCAGCATCCTCACCGGCCGCTCCGTCCGCGTGGCCGGATCCAATTCAGTCTCGATCAAGTCTAGGGTGCTGCGCTGCGCGAAGTCTCCAAAATAAAGTCGAAGCGGTTGTTCGAGACTGGCGCGATACGGGCTATTCAGCCCCCAGTTGCCCGCGATGAGGTCCATTCTTCCATCGCTATCGATGTCACCGGCCGTGATGCCGGTCCACCAGCCGGTGAAATCGTTGAGCGTTGAGCGTTGAGCGTTGAGCGTTGAAGCGCGGTTGGTAAATGTGACAGGCCAGTTCCAAGGCGCGAAGGTGCCACGCTCATTTCGAAAGACGCGGATTGGCCCCCATTCGCACGCCAGGATCAATTCCGCAAATCCATCCTCATTCAGATCGCACCAGACCGCGCCGCTCACCAGGCCAATGTTCGCCAGCATTTTTGTCGCTTCTGCGTCCTGCTCCCAGCGACCGTTGTGCCTTCGGAAGAGCCGGGACGACGCGGCTTCTGGATAGCGACCGGCCACGACGCGGCCACCGACGAACAAGTCGAGATCGCCATCACCGTCAACATCAGCCAGAGCAAGTGGGCCTGCGCTCGACGCATGGCCCGGGAAAGTGTCATCGATGGATTTGCGCGTGAAATTGTACTGCCGAACAGAGGCGCCCACTGCCAGGCCATCCTCGTAGTTGGCTGATCCAACCAGCAGCATCGCCGTTCCATCCTCACGACGCAGCCCGACGATCCCGGTCTGATCGCGAGTGACCGGCTGGGGAAAAGGCGGCTCCGATTTGAAGCCACTTCCACTGTTGTTCAAAAAAACACCCAATTGGCCGCCGCGCCCGCTGCCGACAATCAGGTCCTCCCACCCGTCGTCGTTCACATCGAACCAGGCAACGCCTGGACCGAGCTGGCTGAGCTTGCGCGGCAAAAGCGGCTGCCGAGCGAAGTCGTCGAAGGGCTCGTCGGTGTGCGTGTGGGCCAGGAGGTTACTCACGTCTTCGAACAGCGTGGGAGCGTGGGAGCGTGGGAGCGCGGGAGCGTGATGCGTGATGCGTGATGCTGGAGCCAGCGATGCTTCCACGCTTTGACGCTTCAACGCTTCGACGCTCCTCTCGAATGCTTCCTCAATTTCGTAAACGCAATTGGGCTTCACGAATTCAACGACGCTTCGCTGTCCGCTCCGCCAGATTACCTCGATCTTAAGTTCATTGGTTGCGCGGCCGGCGGCAAAGACGATCCGTGGCTCCGAACCGGAAAGGTATCGCCCTCCGCAAACGACTTCCTGACTTTGGATCGGCACCGCCCCGCCGCGAAGCGTGACCTTGGAGCCGATCCCTTCCGTGTTGGGCGCCGTGCCCCGCAAGCGCACCACGATGCGTTGCGCGGGGCTGTCATTGCGGTAAATTCCGGCCGCGTCCCCAAAATTATTCACGACGAAATCCAAATCGCCGTCACCATCGAGATCGCCCACGGCCATTCCGTGATGCACCCCAGGTTGATCGGTGCCCCAGGACCGGGTCGTTTCTGCAAAAGTGAGATTGCCTTGATTGCGGAAAGCGATGATCGGCAGCGCGAGGAACGGATAAAGCTGATTGTGAACCATCCGCTCCTGAGTGAAGGCCTTTTGCCGCTCCGACTCGTTCGTGTAGCCTTTCCAGGAATGCTGCCGCGCGTCGATCTGCGCCGTGGCGTCCAAATCTTGCACGTCCCGATGGTTCCCCGCCGGGACCAGCAAATCCTCAAAGCCGTCCAGATCGACGTCGAGAAACACCGGCTGCCACGACCAATCCGAGGCCGTCAGGCCGCTGAAATGGGCGATCTCTTCAAACGTGCCGTCTCCGCGATTACGAAACAGGGTGTTCCTCATGAACTGGGGACGAATCTCGACCGCGCTCGGCGGGACCTCGGCTGCGCGGTAGGCGGGCATCTGTCGTTTGCGAAGACGCGGATCGCGGCTCAACATGTCCACCACGAAAAAGTCCAGGTGCCCGTCGCGATCGATGTCCGCGAAATCCACGCCCATGGAACTGGCGCTGGTGTTCCGGAGGGCGTGTTTGGCCATCGCGCGGAAACGTCCCTGGCCGTCGTTGATCCAGGTTCGGTCCTGCGGCCAGTAGTCGTTGCAGACATAAATGTCCGGTGCGCCATCGCCGTTGACATCTCGGAACGTCGCGCTCAGTCCCCAATCGAGCGGCGGTTGCTTCAGGTTCTTCCCTTCCTCATCCAGGAATGCGCCGTCGGTCCAGGGGACCGGCGTGAAGTTCCCTTTGCCGTCATTCAGGTAAAGCTGGTCGGGTTCGCCATATTCGAGAACCTGGCCGTTCAAGACGAGCAGCCGGTTCTTGAATTCCGGCGGCACGGCGATTTGCCCGTTGACCAGGTGCATGTTCACACGGCCCCGGTCGCGAATGTCCTCTGCACGGTAATTCGTGACGTAGAGATCGAGCGTTCCGTTTCCATCCACGTCCCCCAGTGCCAGGGTCATGCTGCCGAGTTTGGTGCTTGTGCCGGCGGTTTGGGTTGCGTCGAGAAACTTCCCGCGGCCATCGTTCAGGAAACAGAGCACACCGCGTCCCGTCGCGGAAACAAGAAGATCGGGCCAGCCGTCGCCGTTGATATCGGCAAATACCGCGCCTCGGAAGTTTTTTCCGGGACAACGCAGGCCGGCTTCCTCGGTCACGTCCTGGAAGCGAAATCCGCCGAGGTTGCGATACAGCACGGTTGGCGTGTCCAGCCCGCAAAAGAAAAGGTCGGGCCATCCGTCGTTATCGAAGTCCCCGATGGCTAGGCCTGAGCCGTTCAGCAACGTGCGATTGGCAGCGCCTTCGAGTTCGGTCAACGTGTTTGTGTAGAAGACGCCGGTTTGTTCCGGAGGGAGGAGGGTGAAACCGGTTTTCCCTTCCCTGGACACACTCAGCTCCGCCCACCGGAATCCCTTTTCTGAATGCCACCCGCGTTCAGCGCCAAGGCAGGCGATTGGGAGAAAGATGAGGACGAACCAGAGCCAGCCGTTGCCAGGGCGGCGCTGCTGCGCCGCGGCGCGGCAACGCCGTCCCGCGAGGTTCACAGGAAGCGGCGCTGGAAGGACCTCAAACCTCGAACTTCGAACGTCCACCATAGAACGTCGAAGCCGAAGCGCTCCGTTGCGGCGACCGGAGGGGCGTGTTCGCCGTGCAATCTTCACGACGTGACGAATACAGATTCAGCCGGGATCGAGCAAGCCCCGACGCCGCTGGGACTGCACTTCTGCACAGTTCCGGTTGAGATTCTGGCGCGCGCACGTACTATCCGGCGCGTGCGGGCAACAACCATTATGCACTCGGCAAATCGCGAAGGCTTGGACCCGAAATGCAAATCCGGTCTCGCAGCCCGTTCTTGTGTTCGTCGTCGCTCTTTGACTTCGTTCTCTTTGTTGCCTCCTGTGAACAGAACAGAAGGGAACAAAGGTAACGAAGAAAAGAAACGCAAGCAGGCTGTCTGCGTGTCCACTTTTGATCCCAGCCATTTTCTGCCGGGTTTATGTGTTGGGGGCGTGCTCTTCGCGTTCATGCTCCACTCGACGATTGCCGCTCCATCAGTGGAATGGCTAAAGGCAGAAGGTTATCGCGCGGCGCAACTGTCGGTTCCGCAAAAGGGCCAAACCGGTTTCGCTCAAGTCCCCGCGGCAGCGACGCGAATCCTCTTCACGAATTATCTCTCCGAGGCCCGCGTGGCCCATAATCGCGTTCTGGACAATGGCTCCGGCGTTGCTCTGGGTGACGTGGATAGCGATGGGTTTTGCGATATTTATTTCTGCCGCCTCGAAGGCCCCAATGCGCTGTATCGAAATCTCGGCCACTGGAAATTTGAAGATGTCACCGCGAAAGCCGGTGTCGCTTGCGCGAACGATTTATCGACGGCCGCGGTCTTGGCTGATCTCGACGGCGACTCAGATCTGGATTTGCTGGTGAATTCCATCGGCGGAGGCACGCGTTGTTTCCTCAATGACGGAACAGCACGATTCACGGAACTCACGATGTCAGGCCTCCAGCGAAAGTTCGGCAGCACGAGCCTGGCGCTGGCGGATGTCGATGGCGACGGGGATTTGGACCTTTACGTCACGAATTATCGGACGGACACCTACCGGGATTCGCCGCCGCATCTGAAGATTCAATACGAAGTGACGGACGGCAAAGTGGTCATCCGGCCGGAAGACCGATTTTACGGCGTCATGAAGGGGAAGGACGGGTTCATGCTGATTGAGCGCGGAGAAGCTGACTTTCTGTATTTGAACAACGGCCAGGGCCGGTTCACGCCGGTGTCCTGGAGCAGCGGAACGTTCCGAGACGAAGACGGGCAACTGCTGGCCGCGCCGCCTCAGTATTGGGGACTGAGCGCAATGTTCCGCGACATCAATGGCGACGGGGCACCTGATCTCTACGTTTGCAATGATTTCCGATTCTCGCCGGATCAAATCTGGATCAATGACGGCCAAGGCCGCTTTCAAGCTCTCCCCAGGCTGGCGATGCGCAACATGAGCATGTCTTCCATGGGCGTTGACTTTGCCGACATCAATCGCGACGGCCACGTGGACTTTGTCGTCGTGGATATGTTGAGCCGCGATCACAGGCGGCGGCACACGCAGCGTGTGAACGTGCATCCCGACTTGATGGCGCTGCCCTTCGCGGTGATCGACAATCGCCCCGAAGTCATGCGCAACACGCTTAATGTCAATCGCGGCGACTCGACTTTCGCGGAGATCGCGCAGTTCGCTGGATTGCAGGCGTCCGAGTGGTCCTGGTGCCCCATCTTCCTGGATGTGGATTTGGACGGCTACGAGGACTTGCTGATCTCCACCGGCAATGGCCACGACGTCATCGACTCGGATGGCAGCGCGCGGCTCGATGAACTGACGAAGCGCAATCCGCCGGGAAAGCCGTTGAAAGCGCTGCCCCACTTCCCTGCCCTGCTCACGCCAAGTTTCGCCTTTCGAAATCGAGGCGACCTGACTTTCGAGGACGTGAGCAGGGCCTGGGGATTCGACTGGGGCGGGGTTTCGCATGGCATGGCTCTGGCGGATCTGGATAACGACGGCGACCTGGACGTCGTGGTCAACAACCTGAATGCACCGGCCGGAATTTACCGGAACGAATCGATTGCGCCTCGGCTTGCCGTGCGATTGAAAGGCGCCTCTCCTAACACATCCGGCATCGGAGCCACGATCAAGGTCATGGGCGCCCAGGTCACGCAAAGCCAGGAAATGATTTGCGGCGGGCGTTACCTATCCGGCGACGATTCGGTCCGAGTCTTCGCGACCGGGACGCTCACCAATAAAATGCGTGTCGAAGTAACCTGGCGGAGCGGCCGGCGCAGTGCCGTGACCAACGCGCAGCCGAACTGGCTTTACGAGATCGAAGAAACGCGTGCGTTGGAGCGTCCGAGCGGTGCAGCGTCCGAACGTTCGAGCGGGAGCCAAGACTCTCCACGCTCCACGCTCTTCCAGGACGCGAGCCATCTGCTGAACCACACTCACCACGAAGAACCCTTCGACGACTTCGCGCGGCAACCGCTCCTTCCGAATCGCCTGAGCCAGCTTGGACCCGGCGTTTGCTGGCAGGACTTTGACGGTGATGGCTGGGACGATCTGATTATCGGCAGCGGCAAAGGCGGCCATCTCTCGGTGTTCCGCAACCTCGGCGACGGCAAATTCACCGCTTTGAATGAACCAGCAGTGAACCGACCGGTAGCGCGCGATCAAACGGCGGTCGTCGGGTTTGGTTCGAACCTGCTCGCGGGTTCCGCAAATTATGAAGACGGTCTCACCAACGGCGGCTGGATTCGTATCTACGACCTGAATCGAAAGGCCTCCGGCGACAGCATCCTTGGCCCATCCTCCAGCACCGGGCCGCTCGCGCTGGCCGATATCGATGGTGACGGGGACCTGGATTTGTTCATCGGCGGGCGGGTCATTGCCGGTCGTTATCCAGAGCCGGCGACCTCGATGATCCTGAAGAACGAAGGCGGGCGCTTTGTCGTCGCCCGACGGTGGGATAAGCTGGGCCTGGTCAGCGGCGCAACTTTCAGTGATTTGGACGGCGACGGAAATCCTGAGCTGATTCTGGCTTGCGAGTGGGGGCCCATCCACGTGTTTCGCAATGAGCGCGGAACCTTCACGCCCTGGAACTGGCCAGTCACTACCACCAATCACCCTTCCGCGCTCCATGCTTCACGCTTCACGCTCCACGATTTCACCGGCTGGTGGAACGGTGTCACGACTGGCGACTTCGACGGCGACGGAAGACTGGACATCGT
>JACPRI010000056.1 GCA_016190065.1 Verrucomicrobiota bacterium | reverse complement strand
TGGCCGTATCCGTACAGGTGATACACGACCGTGAATCGAGGCTCTTCGCCGTGGTTATCCACGCTGGAAATGTCCACCAGGTAATCGAACCCGAGGGATTGTTTGGCAAACAAGCAAACCTCCGCGACGCGATCGGCGTCATTCAGCTTCAACGTGACTTCGCCCCGGAATTCAAGGGGCGGCTCGAAAAAATCCTCGAACTGAGTCGCGAGTTTCTTGGCGTGATCAATCGCGGGCATGATGGCCATGGGAAGGGATCGCTCGCTTCAGGCCACTTTCTTGAGCGTTGCCAAAAGCGGCTCCTTTGAGATTTTGCCTTGGAGTTTGATGATTGCATCGAGCAAGGCTTCCGGCCGAGGAGGACAGCCGGCCACATAAACGTCCACTGGAACGATTTGGTCCACGCCCTGAAGCACGGCGTAGCTGCGGTACATCCCGCCGGTCGAAGCGCAGGCGCCCATGGCAATGACCCATTTGGGTTCGGGCATTTGTTGGTAAATTCGCCGCACAGCCAGCGCCATCTTGTAGGTGACCGTGCCGGCCACGATCATGAGATCAGACTGGCGCGGGGAAAACCGCATGACCTCCGCGCCAAAGCGCGAGATGTCAAACCGGCTCGCGCCGGCGGCCATCAGCTCGATCGCGCAACACGCCAGTCCCATCGGCATCGGCCACAGAGAATTTTTGCGGAACCAGTTGAGCACGGCATCCGCCTGTGTGACGATGACGTCGCCCTCAATTTTCGAATCATAGCCGACTTCAGTATTCGTCTGCATGAGCCTGTTTGAGTTGGTGACGCTTTATGGCCCGAAACTACATCACGGCCCAGGAACCGAGGCAAGTTAATTTGTGAATTTTTTCACAAGCGTTCCTTCGGACCGAGCGACTCCCAACTCGCGCGGGGAAAGTCGGGCGAAGAAGACCAGGCGGCGCGAATTTTTTCGGGAAAGGATTTCCCGAAATTTTTCTCCGCTGAAACGTGCGCGTTAAATCTTTTTCCCTGCTTGACTCCGCTTCTCGCCTTCGCATTATTTCACGGCTATTTTAAGCCGCAGTTTTTTTGCAGAACGGCGGTCCCAAAACTATGGTTAAATTGAAGGTGAAGAAATCGGTGCCGACGACCGAGGAAAAAAAATCCGCCCGCCCAGGTCGGAAACCGGCGTCCAAGCCCTCGGATCGGGCGCACCGGAAAGAATCTCTCACCGCGACCGACGCCCCTTCCGATGCGTCGCGAGACGCTTCAGCGCATCCGGCTTCAGGTGTGCGCGCCAACGGCGAACTGACTCCTTTGAAAGAGGCGGCGATTCCGCCTTCGCTCGGCAACGAAACCATCAAGAGCCAGTCCGGCATCGATCTGACCGAAAAGATCAAGGAATTGCTCCGCTTGGCGCAGGAACAAGGCTATCTCACCTACGGCGACATCAACGACGCGTTGCCGGACCATGTCGTGACGCCGGAGGATCTCGACGAGATTTACATCAAACTTCGCAATCTGGAGGTCGAGATTGTGGATCAGGCGGAAGTGGATCGCGTCAAACAGCCGGAACCGGAAGAAGAAGAGGACAAAACACGGCTGGACATCCTGGACGATCCGGTGCGGATGTATCTCAAGCAAATGGGGCAAGTGCCCCTGCTGACTCGCGAACAAGAAGTGGAGATTTCCAAGCGGATCGAAGATGCCGAGAACGAAGTCAAAAAGATCATCTATGGATTCGGGTTTGCGGCCAAAGAGCACATCGCGCTCGCGGAAAAACTCATCTCCGAGCCGCCCAAAGAACGCTTTGACCGGGTGATCCTCGACAAGAAAATTGAGGGCCGCGAAAACCACCTGAAAGCGCTCCGCAAACTCGTCAAAGAAGTGCGCGCCATCGACCAAAGCGTGGACGACAAATATGCCGAGTGGCAAAGCGCGCCGAACCGGCAGAGGCGAGACAAAGTCGCCATGGAATTCAAGCGCCACGATGAGAAACTGCAAAGAACCTTTCACAAATTCTATTACAAGCAGAAAGTGATCGAAGAAATGGCGCTGGTCGCGGACAACATCCATGACAAGATTCAGTTGAGCCTGCGCACGATTCAGGATCTGGAGGCCCAGCGGAAAAGCGGCCAGCAACACGCGATCATTCAGTCCGAGGAACGGAAGATCAAGGCCCTGGAAGAGTTTGTCCGCATGCTCTACACCGAGTACCTGGAGGCGTACAAAAGGCTGCAGCATTTTACGCGGAAAGCGCTCCAGGCCAAAACCGAGATGGTCGAAGCCAATCTCCGCCTCGTCATCTCCATTGCCAAGAAATACACCAATCGCGGCCTTTCCTTTCTCGACCTGATTCAGGAAGGGAACATGGGGCTGATGAAGGCCGTGGAGAAATTCGAATACCGCCGCGGCTACAAGTTTTCCACCTACGCCACCTGGTGGATTCGGCAGGCCATTACGCGATCCATCGCCGATCAGGCGCGCACCATCCGCATCCCGGTCCACATGATCGAGACCATCAACAAGCTGATGCGCGTCCAGAAGCAACTGGTCCAGGATTTCGGACGCGAAGCCACGCCCGAGGAAATTGCCGACGAAATGCAAATGCCGGTGGAACGCGTGCGCGCCGTCTTGAAAATGGCCCAGCAGCCCATCTCCCTCCAGTCTCCCGTCGGCGACAGCGACGACACCAACTTCGGCGATTTCATCGAAGACAAGTCGGCGGAGAATCCCTCCGACATGACGAGCTACAGCCTGCTGAAAGACAAACTGGGAGACGTGCTGACGAGCCTGACCGAACGCGAGCGGAAAGTGCTGGAATTGCGGTTCGGCCTTGGAGACGGCTACTCGCGGACCCTGGAGGAAGTCGGCAAGCAATTCAAAGTCACGCGCGAGCGCATCCGCCAAATCGAAGCGAAAGCGCTGCGAAAAATGCGGCATCCCACGCGCATCCGGCAGTTGCAGGGTTTCCTGGAAACCGAAGAGCTGGAATTGGCGTAAGCCTTCCTGGCGACGCCGAGTTGGGTTTCAAGAATTCGGCAAGATCAGGCGCGCCACTGTTTCGGACAGGCGCTGCGGAGCAAAAGGTTTCTTCATCACGATCGCGGGCGGCGCTTTCAATTGGGCAATCCGGGCGTCGAGCGCTGCGTCCGAACGGCTGCTGATCAAGATCAAAGGCACGCCGGGGTTCAGTTCCCGAATCTTCGACCAGATTTCGATCCCGTCGATTGCGGGCAGCCCTGCGTCGAGAACCACGGCGCCCCATTCCGCGCCATGCCGTTGAAACAGCTTCAATCCTTCGCGGTTGTCTTGCGCAGAAATGACCTCGGCTGGGATTTCACGCAAAAAGGACAAGATGACTTCCCGCAACATTGGATCAGGCGCCACCAGCAACACCTTGGGAAGGTTGGCGGGCCGCTCCGTTTTGATTGCGGTCCGAAACTGGCTCGACCGAGTCTCATCAGATACTGCTCCATGCGCGGGCAACCAGACGGTGACGGCTGTGCCGTGGTGCGGCACGGTTTCCAGAACCAGTTGGCCGCCGTGCAAGCGCGTAACGCTGTGCGCCATCGTCAAGCCAAGTCCGGCGGCTTGGCCCTTGGCGTGCGTGGTGAAAAATGGTTCGCAGGCGCGGCGCAAAACGTCTTCGGCCATTCCAACGCCCGTGTCGCGCACCTGGAACCGGATCACGTCCGTGGCTTCCAGACTCAAGGCCGCTGCCTGGTCGCGGTCCAGAGATCGGGGTTGAAGCGCAACTTGAAGCGTCCCGCCCGCGGCGAGAGCAAAGCGCGCGTTCCTCAGCAGTTGCTCGATGACGGCGGTCCATTGCGCTTCATCAGCCACCAGAGCGCAGTCGGCCAGGTTGGTTTCCACGCGAATGCAAGCGTCTTCAGACAGGCCCTTGGACCAGGCCTCGATTCCGCGGGCGAGGAGGCCGGAGAAATCGCACGACTTGGGAGAGAAGCGGCGCTCCGGACGAACGGCCAGCAGAATCGCATCAAGATGGCTTTCAAGTTTTCGCGCTGCCGTTTCCAGCTTGAGAGCAAACGGCGCCACGGCCGAATCATCGCCAGCTTGTTCTTTGATCAACGTCACGTAACCGAACTGAGGCACGAGCGCATTTCGAAAATCGTGTGCCAGTTTCCCGGCGAAAATCTTCAAGGATTGGAGACGATCATCACGCTCCCGGAGTGAGGAGCACGTGGCCGGCGAGGGGAAATCTGCAAGGGGCTCAGGAGGGACTGGTGAATTCATCGTCCGCAAACCACTCATTTAAGCGAGTAACGATTTAGCCTTGTAACGGTTTTTACGGTTTACGACTTAGGTTGCGCCGGCGTCGCGCATTTGCCGTCTTCAGAGCAACTCGCGCTGCCTTTGGCGGAAGCGAAGATTATCCTCGGCGCAGCTTGGATTCCACTTCCGCGCGCAATTTATCCAGCGGAAGTGTCTTGCTCACGAAGCCGGCGGCGCCGTTGTCCGTGGCTTGTTTGAGGAGCGATTCGTCCGAACCCATCCCGGTCATGATGATGACGGGCAAATCCGGATGGGATTTCTTGAGAGTGCCAAGGAGCTCAAGCCCGTCGGCGTCGGACAAAACCAAATCCAGCAGCACCAGGTTCAACGAAGCGTCGGCCGTTCTGCGAATCGCCTCGTCGGCGGTCGCCGCCGCCGTGACCTGGTATCCGCGCGATTGAAAGTAGGTCGTGAGCAATTCGCGAATGGGAGCTTCATCATCAACGACGAGGATATGCGGCTTCATGTGCTGGATTGTCTTAGCACTGCTGACTCCAAATGCAAGGGTGATCACTCGTCGGGACTCACGGGTGGGTCTCGCAGGACTTCGAGTTGCCAGGTCATGAGTTCGCCGGTTCGGCCATCACCATCCAGCGCCAGGGCGACCAGCGCGGCGCGGCTGGCGATCAGGCTGGGATCGATCTTCAATTCCCCGGCGCGTTCATCACGCCGCCGTTTGAATTCTTCGAATCGGTGTTGCTCCACCTTCGTGAGGCGGCGTCCGTCGCCGCGCCGGTGTTTGGGATGCGCGGAGGCCGCGTGGCGCAGGCCGCATTCAAGAGCCTCCATCATTCGAGCCCGGCGTGCGGGAGAAAAGGCGGGGGGGACCAACTCCGCCAGGGGTCCGTTCTCGGCAGCCGCCGCGGCCAGCGCCGTGAGCTTTTCATGGCTCAGAATAAAATAGGGAGGTTTGTTCCTCTCGATCGCTTCGTGCTCCCGCCAGTGCCAGAGTTCGCGGAGAATGGCCAGGCCGCGGCGGCTGAGCCGATTGCTGCCTTTCACCCGCCAAACCTCATCCGGATCCTGCACTCGGTCCTGGGCGCACTCCTGGATGACCCGGGCGCACACCTCCCGAAGCCATGACCCGCGTCCGAGTTGCTCCAATTGCGTGGACAGCGCCTCGGCCAAAGCCCTGAGGTATCGCGTGTCGTTCCGCGCGTATTGTTCCATTCGCTCCGGCAAGGGACGCCGAGCCCAGTTCATTTTTTGAGGGCCCTTCTCCAGCGTGATCTCCAACACCTTCGCGACCAGGTGGAGCAATCCGAATTCCTCATACCCGAGCAGCCGGGCGGCCCACATCGTGTCGAAGATCGCGCGCGGACGAAATCGAAAGCTCTTCCACAACAACCGAAGATCGTAGTCGGCGCCATGGAGGATCAGTTCACGATCTTTCAACACATCCAGGAGTGGCGTCAGATCGACTCCGGCCAGCGGATCGACGATCGCGTTTTCTCCCGGCAAGCTGATCTGAATCAGGCAGAGTTTCTCCGGATACGCGTGCAAGCTGTCCGCCTCCGTGTCGAGCGCGACCCAATCCGCCGACCGGATTCGGCTGACGAGCGCGGCGAGTTTTGGAGGATCATCGATCACGCCCGCTAAATAAACCAAAGGGTGGGTAATGCGAAAGCGCATTCTTGGTCGGATCGGGCTGTGCGACAGCGCTGCCGCTACCAAATCCGGACGCTGTCCAGCATCCTTTCATTGCACGAAACTTGACGGCTCAAGGCGGGCCGAGTTCAATCGCGGCAGTTCGAGCTGTCCACTTGCATGAATCTGGTATCCGCGTTCGCGCGCTCGGTCGATCAAAACGCGGCCAAGACCGCGCTGTTTTGGGGGGATTCTGAGTATTCCTACCGGGACTTCGCCGCGCAGTCGGGCGGCCTCGCCCGAAAGCTTCACAGGGATTTTCACGTCCAACCTGGAGACCGCGTGGGCATCTGGCTCAAGAACTGCCCCGAATTCATCTCCGCGCTGTTCGGCATCTTGAACGCCGGCGGCGTAGTCGTGCCGATCAACAACTTTCTGAAGCCGCCCGAAGTGGAGTACATTCTGCGCGACGCGGGCATCCGCGTCCTCATCACCGAACAGTCCATGGGCGACGCGCTGGCGCAACTCGCCTCCAGTCTCCCGGAGCTTCACTTCGTTCACATCAACAATTTTGACGATCCGAAACAACTGGCCGGCGCCGTCAATCTTTCTTGCTCCCGAACGGCCAGCGATCTCGCCGTGATCATCTACACTTCGGGAACGACCGGACGTCCCAAAGGCGCGATGCTCACCCATGGCAACTTGGTGCACAATGTGGACAGTTGCCGCCAGGTTCTCGAAGCGGTGAGCTTCGACCGCTTTGTGATCCTGTTGCCCATGTTCCACAGCTTCATGCTTTGCGTCGGAATCCTGTTGCCGTTGCTCGTGGGCGGCTCGATTGTCCTGATCAAGTCGGTGCATCCCCCCAAAAACATCCTCCAGGAAATCATGCAACATGGAGCGACGATTCTGCCGGCGATTCCGCAATTGTTCCGTGCGTTGGCGAACGCGCCGGTGCCGCCGAACCTCCCGCTTCGCCTTTGCATCAGCGGAGCTGCGCCCTTGCCGCGCGAGATACAGAAGGAGTTCAGCGCGAAATTTCCTGTGCCGTTGATCGAAGGATACGGCTTGAGCGAAGCCAGTCCGGTCGTGTCGTTGAATCCGATCCACGGCCCTTGGAAAACTGGTTCCATCGGCAAACCCATTCCCGATGTCGAGGTTAGTGTCCAAAACGAAGCAGGAGAGCATCTGCCCGACGCGGAAGTAGGAGAAATTTGCGTGCGCGGCGGCAACGTGATGGCGGGTTATTGGAATCAGCCCGACGAAACCGCCAAGACGCTGCGCAACGGATGGCTCCTGACCGGCGACGTCGGTTATCGCGATGCTGACGGCTATTATTACATCACCGACCGGAAAAAAGACATGCTGCTGGTGAACGGCATCAATGTCTATCCGCGTGAAATCGAAGAAGTCATTTATCAATTCCCGGGCGTGAAGGAGGCCGCCGTCGTGGGGGTGCCCGATCCGCGCAGAGGCGAACAACCGATCGCCTTCGCCGTGGCGGATGACGGCGCCGCGCTGGATGAGAAAGCCTTGCTCCAGTTCGTTCGCGAGAAACTCGCCGACTACAAAGTGCCGCGCAAAGTCGTTTTCCTGCCGAGCCTCCCCCGGAACGCAACCGGAAAGACCCTCAAGACGGCGTTGCGTCAAATGACAACCTGACCGCTGTTCACGGTCTCAAACCCAAATTGCCACTATGATACCCAAGTCTCTTGTTGCTCACCTCTGCGCGTCCGCGGTTCTCCTGCTGCATCATTTCTGTGAAGGCGCCGCAGCTCCAACCGACCGTCCAGCTTATCCCCGCGTGGACCTCGCGCCCTGGTACGAAGTGGACCCGTCCTGGCCGCAGCGCCCGGCGCATTGCCAGTGGGCCGAGATGCCCGGCCTCGCCGTGGATAAACAGGACAACGTCTGGGTTTTCACGCGCACCAATCCGCCGGTGCAGGTCTATACGGCGAGCGGGAAATTCGTCCGCGCCTGGGGCGAAAACATCGTCGGCCGCGCGCATCACATCAAACTCGACCGCCAGGGAAACGTCTGGCTCTCGGACATCGGGCTGCACGTGGTGCGCAAATGCACCCCGGAAGGCAAGGTGCTGCTCACGCTGGGCACGCCCGGCGAGAAAGGCGAGGGTGCCAAACATCTCAACCTGCCGACCGACATGGCGATCGCGCCCAACGGTGACATCTTCGTCTCGGACGGTTATGGCAACGCGCGCGTCGTTCACTTCGACAAAAACGGGAAGTTCATCAAAGCGTGGGGATCGCTCGGCACCGGCGCGCAAAACTTCAGCATCCCGCACGCGATCGACATCGATTCCAAGGGCCGGCTTTACGTGGCCGACCGCAACAACGTGCGCGTGCAGGTTTACGACCAGCGCGGCAAGCTGCTCGACTCCTGGCGCGACGTGATCGTGCCCTGGGGTTTCTGGATGAGCGCGACGGATGAAGTTTGGGTCTGTGGCTCTTCCCCGATGCAGTGGCGGATCGATCCGAAGTATCCGACCGCGCCGCTGGGTTGCCCGCCGAAGGATCAGGTCTTCATGAAGTTCAACCCGAACGGCAAACTCCTTCAACTTTGGACGGTACCGAAAGGCGAAGATGGCCACGAGAAGCCTGGGGAGCTGAATTGGGTTCATTGCCTGGCTTTCGATTCCAAGGGCAACATTTACGCCGGCGATATCATCGGCAAGCGCGCGCAGAAATTTGTCCGGAGGAATTGACGCCGCGGCAGGCTATGATGAATTCAGCATGAAAGCACCATGGACCACAGCCATTCCCGTGTGTCTTTTCATGGCGGTGTTGGTTGCGAGCTTTTGGGTCACGCCCAGGCCGGATCCGAAGGATCTTTACTATTGGGCGAAGGCCGCAGGCGACAAGGATTGGTCTGCCGAGGCGGCCCAGAGCAATCCGGAGGCGCAGTTTTATCTCGGACTCACCTTGATTCGCACGAACCTCATGAAAATGGTTGACCGAGTGCCCATGCTGTCCGCCGTTCCGGTCATCGGCAAACGACTTTTTGAAAATGTCTCCTATGGCCTCGACAACAATATCGCCCAGGAACAACTAATCGAGGCTTACCGCTGGATCAAAAAATCGGCGGACCAGGGTTTTGCTCCGGCGCGACAAGCGGAAAAACTGTTCCCTGGGCGAATCACCGGGTCGATCCAATCCAACCAAACGATCAAATCTTCACACCAGCCTCCGCAGCCGAAGTAGAGTTAGACAGGGGTTTCAGATGATCTCCCGGATCGGCGCTCCAGAGTCGAGTATCGGAATCGGGCGGCCGGAGTTGTCGAGAAAGGTCTGCCGCGGGTCGATGCCCAAGATGTGATAAACGGTGGCGAGCACATCCGCCGGCGTGAGCGGGCGCTCAATCGGACGTTCTCCTTTGTCATTCGTTGCGCCCACGACCTGGCCCGTGCGCAAGCCGCCGCCTGCGAGCATGACGGAGAACGCTTCGCCCCAGTGATCGCGGCCTGGCACGGAAATGCCCGGCTGGCCTTGGTTCAATCGCGGTGTGCGGCCAAATTCTCCCAT
>JACPRI010000053.1 GCA_016190065.1 Verrucomicrobiota bacterium | reverse complement strand
TTCTTCCGGGAATGAAATTCAAAGAGGCGTTCGCGCGCCACGGCGGCGTTGGCGTATTCCCCTAACGGAGTCAAAGCGTCCGTCTCGACCGAACCGCCGCGGCTGATCGGAGTCAGCGGGTAAACATTGCCCGTGGAGAGGGCCACCGTGCGGGCCTTCGGAAAGCGTTCCGCCACGTGGGACGGCGCCAAAGTGTTCGCCGCCCAGGTCAGAGCCGGATTCTGCGCAGTGCCGAATTTGAGGCCAACGAGATAAAGGACATTGGCCGAGTCCGGCAGTTTGGCCAGCGCTTCGCGCTCCAGCAAATCACAGGGGAGGGTTCGGACGCCTCGCGATTCAAGCCAATGCCTGGATTCGTTCGAGCTGAATCGGCTTACGGCGATAATCTCAAGCTTGTGGCCCGCCGCCTCGGCTGCGCGGCGAACCAGCACCGCAAGAGACGGCCCCATTTTGCCCGCGGCGCCCAGGATGAGGAGGGGGCTTTGAAGATTTTTGACGGACTCGATCAGGCAGAGTCGCGGACGAGACATGATCTCGTCCAATTGGGCTTCGGACTCGATCCGTTCCGGGAGTTCGGCAGTCTTCGTGGCATTCATGTGGTTGGCCCACGGCTTTGTTGGTAGATCGGAACCGCAAAATCGCCGCGCGCGCAAGGAAACTTTTGGCGAACGGTTCAAAATTCAATGTTCGATGATCCGCGTTCAGCGGCGGTGTCCGAACCTTGAAGTTATTATAGGATGGAGCCGAGGAGTGGCGGAAGGTAATAGCCCACGGCGCGAGCCGTGGGTGCAGGCGGATTAAGCCAAGGCCACGGAGGGACGACAGAAATCACCCTTGTCTGGCGCTTCTTTCGCCGCTCCGCGGGCAGGGTGGATCGCATGCAAACTATGGATGGCTGCGAAATTGGCCGGGCGTGCGCCAACGTCCCGCTTTGGTCTCAAGGTTTATTCGTGCCGGAGCGCTTCCACGGGATCCATACTCGCGGCGCGAAATGCAGGGTACAAACCGAAGACCACTCCGACCAAAGCCGAGATGGAGAAAGCGATCATCGGCGCCCACAGCGTCACAATGGTCACCATCTCGGAAAACCAGGTCACGATATAGGGGATGCTGATGCCCAGGATGACGCCGATCACGCCACCCGCGCCTGACAGCATGACCGTTTCCACGAGAAACTGAATGATGATGTCGCGCCGTTTGGCGCCCAGGGCCCGGCGAATGCCGATCTCGCGCGTGCGCTCCGTCACGCTGGCCAGCATGATATTCATAATGCCGATCCCGCCCACGATCAGCGAAATCGCCGCGATGGATCCGAGCACGATGTTGAAAATTCGCTTAGTGTGTTCCGCGCGTTTGAGCAGTTCGAGCGGGACGATGAGTTCGTAATCTTCCTTTTTGTGGTTGCGCTGGAGCAACGCCTTGATGGCCGCGGAAACATTCACGACTTCATCCAGTTGCGCGACCTTCACCGTGACCTCGTGCAAGGCCACTTTTTCCTGCTCGAAGCTGCCGCTGCGCCGCTTCCTAAGAATCTCGCCGTAACGCATCCGGGCGGTATCCAGTGGAATGTACATGCGGTGCAGCGCGCTGGGTGTGGCCGCCGCGCTCAGAGTGGTGTCTTCGTTCTTCACGGTCTTGGCCGCCGGTTCCATCACGCCGATCACTCGGTAGTATCGCTCCCCGACGCGCACGGTTTCCCCCAGCGGCGACGAGAGCGGAAACAGGCGGTCGGCCATCTCGGAACCTAAAACGCAGACGCTGGCTTTCCCTTCCGTGTCGTAATCGGAAAAGAAACGCCCCTGGGCGACGCGGTGATTGCGCATGGTTGGATACCACGGAACCGTGCCCAGGATCTCGCAATCCACGCGCCGGGCGATATTCCAGACGTAATCGCGAATGACCCGGCCTGGGACGACGACCGTGACACCGGGGATGGTCGATTGAATGGCTTTGAGGTCCCGGTAAGTCAGGCCGTACTCCAGGGTGAAACTCTGGTTGGCGTTTGAAACCTTTTGTTCGTCCGGAGGCTTGATGCTGCGGAGAATGATGTTCTGGCTGCCGAGATTCTTGATTTGTTCTTGAGCTTCGAAGCTCGCGCCTTCGCCGATGGCCAGCATCGCGATCACCGAGCAAACGCCAAAAACAATGCCCAGCACGGTGAGAAGCGAACGCAGTTTGTGGAGCCACAAACTTTTCCGCCCGAGCCGGACGGTGCGTTTCAAGCGCGCCCACGAAAAGGCCTGTCCGGTCTGGCGCGCCTTGCGGGCGAACTTGCCCACGTCCTGAAAGCGGTCGGTGAATTCGAACTTAACCATGTGTTTCCACGTCGCTTTCCACGCAGCCGTCCCGCAACCGGATGGCGCGGCGGGCCCGACGGGCCACGGTTGGGTCGTGCGTCACCATGATCAAGGTCTTGCCTTGCTCATTGAGATCATCCAGCAGGTCGAGAATTTCAGCGCCGGACTTCGAATCGAGGTTGCCCGTGGCTTCATCCGCAAGAATCAGCAGAGGATCGTTGACCAGCGCTCGCGCGATGGCCACCCGCTGCTGTTGTCCGCCGGACAATTCGAAGGGCCGGTGGTCGAGCCGGTCTTCGAGGCCGACGCGTTTCGCCAGTTCAACCGCACGGGCACGGCTTTCATCCTCCGACCAGCCTTGGTAGTAGAGAGGAATCTCGATGTTCTCCACAACCGTCAGTTGAGGGATCAGGTTGTAAGATTGAAAAACAAAACCCAGCCGCGCGCCGCGAATCTCGGAGAGCGCGTCATCATCCATCTGCGAAACGTCCTCATTGCCGAGCCAATAACCACCCGTGGAGGGGCGATCCAGGCAACCCAGCAAATTCATCAGAGTTGATTTGCCACAGCCGGACGGTCCCATGATGCTGATGTAATCGCCGGCCTGGATAGTTAGGGAAACGCCGCGGAGGGCCTCAACGGTGACCAGGCCCATTTGGTAAGCCTTGCGCACATCTTCCAAACGGACCAGCGGACTCGGTTCCATCAGGAGGTCCCCTTCGTCGGGAGTTTGGGCGCCAAGGGCACTGTGGTCTTCGGCAGCTCTTTCGGAGGTTTGGCGCCGGGCAGTTTTGAATCTTTGTTGTTGCGCTTCTGAATCGGCTGATCTGCAGGCGGGGTTTCCGAAGCGTTCCCGTTGGCTTCATTCTCCGGTTCGGCTCCCTCCGGCGCGCGCAGCAAAAC
>JACPRI010000051.1 GCA_016190065.1 Verrucomicrobiota bacterium | reverse complement strand
GGCCGAAGCGCATGTGGCCCGCGGCCAATGGTTCTGGAGGCCATCACAGAATTTCCAGCACGATCGCGCTCTTGCCGAATTGTATCGCGCGCTAAAGTCGAACCCTAATTTAGAGGACGCACTAACCCTTATAAGCTTCGTTTGCAGTCACACGGGATTGCTCGACGAATCAGTGGCTAAAGCGCAGACAGCGGCATCGGTCATTCCACTGGCGCCAGCGCCGCTGGCGAGTTTGGCGAGCGATTATCTGTGGAAAGCAGAATACGAGAAAGCGTTGCAGATTTGGCCCACGGTTTCTCGAGATTGGCTTCCCTCTTTTGTTGGGTCCCACTGGGCGTGGACGTTGTTTGCCGATGGCCAAGCAAACGCTGCCATGGCAAAGCTAGACGAATTCTTGAACGAAAACCCTGAAGATCGGCCAGGAGAGCTGACCGCCATGAAGGCCGTGATCCTGGCTGCCTCGGGCGACCAGTCGGGAGCCGAACTTCACCTCCAGAGCGCGGCCGCGAAAGAGAAAGAAATCGGCTTCGGCGAGTTCCATCACACGGCTTATCTCATCGCCTGCGGCTGCGCGCTCTTGAACCAGACCTCGGAGGCCTTACGGTGGCTGAGGAAAACGGTCGAGAAGGGGTTCTCCTGTTACCCCTTGTTCGAGCGGGACCCGAATCTCAGCCAACTCCGCAACGACGCTGGATTCATTGCGTTTCTTGGAGAGGAAAAGAGAGAGTGGGAGCGCCGCAAGGTCCTTTGGCAACGGCTGGAGGAAAGTTTGCGTGCTACACAATCGTCCAGGCCAGAACGTCCGTAGCCGTTCTTCGTCAGCGCCCATCACAATAGGTAAACCCTCGCAGGCCGCGGAGATTTTTTTCCCATTTAACTCATTTAACCTTGTAACGTTTTAACGCTGTAACGTTGTAACGACTTTGGTTGAGGCGCCAGCCGCGCTGGGCTATCCGCGGTTTGAATCCATTCGATTCAAGCTCTCGCGAATCTCAGTGACCTGCCGCGCAGAAAGAAAGGTCTGGTTGATAACCGAGTCCTGCAACCGGCTGGCTGTGTCCTCGATCACTTGCCCGGCGCTGGCGTAAGCATAACGAGCCTGGTTCAGGTCGCGTTTGCGTTCGTAAAGTTCGCCCAGCGCTCGATACGTTTTCCAGAGTTGTGGCGGATTGCCGATTTCACGGGCGACGGTGAGGGCTTTGGTCAAAGCACTTTCCGCTTCCTCGATCTTGTCTTGAGCCAAATAGGCCTGGCCCCGCAAACGCCAGCCTTTGACGATATTTTTTTGAGAGGATGTCGGTTCGGCCACATCGAGGCATTCGGCAGCGAAGGCCAGTGCTTTTTCCGGATCGCCCTTCTTGAGCCACAATACGCCCAGGCTATGGCAACAGTGCTGCATGTAGCGCCACTTCATCCATTCTTCGCCCCATTTGCCCCGCTGCTGAGAATCGCGATAAACCTTATGCAGGATCGCTTGAGCCCGGTCCAAATCTCCTTGTCCGAACGCGCAGTCGCCCAGGTTGATTTCGGCATTCCGGATGATCTCCGGGTCGCCAATCGCGCGTGAGGCTTCGAGTCCCATCTGATTGTACCGGACGGCGGGTTCGAAGTAGTAGAGTTCGCCGTAAATCCAGCCGAGCGTATTCAGGATCCGGCATCTCCAGATTTGATCCTGGAATCGTTGGCTCCACTGCAACGCGTCCTGAAGGGAGGCCAAGGCTTGCTCGTAATCTCCTTTTCCACCCTGGAACAGTCCTTTCATCCAGGAAAGCCAAAGGAAGAGCACCAGGAAGTGATGAGATTTTCCAAGAAGCGCGCCATCCTCCAAGACCTGGAGCGCGGCCTCGTAGCTTCCTTGAAAGTTGTGGTTCAACGCCCGCCAGGTCAGGGTGTCAGCCTCCAGGAAACTGTTTCCCGCTTCTCGGCTTAACCTCAGAGCCTCGTCGATCAGGGCGTTCGACTCGTTCACTCTGCCAAGGCAACCATAAACAAAGGCGCGCAATCGATTACTGGACGCCAGCATGCTCCGATCGTGGCGCTCCAAGGCCAGAGACTTGGCACGGTCGGAGTAGTTGAGCGATTCCTCGAATTCGTGAGCCCAGAAGAAACTGAGCCCGGTCTGATAAAGCGCTTCCATTTCTCGGCCTCGGTCCCCCACGCTCCTGGCCGTCTCCAACATGCGTTGATATTCCTGTGCCGCGGCGCGATGCTCGCTCATCAAGAAATGGGCCAGCCCTTTTCCACCATGGATCGACATCAAGGTGGCTGGCTCAATCGGTTGCTGAAGTTGGTTGCAGGCGGCCAAAGCTCGATTGAACGAAGCCAGGGCCTCGCGGTTAGCATAACCCTGCAAAGCCTTCTGGGCTGCCTTGACGAGAAAATTCAATGCCTTGTCCCAGACCTCCCCCTTTTCGTAGTGATAGGCGAGCATCTCGTAAAACTCGGCCAGGCGCTCGGCGTAGAGTTCCTCAATCGCCATTGCGACCAGCCGATGCAGGTCCTTGCGCCGTTGAATGAGGAGCGTGTTGTAGGCCACGTCCTGGGTGAGTGCATGCTTGAACATGTAGGCCAATTCCGGGAACAGGCTCCGCTCGTAAATCAATTCCAGCACCTTCAAATCCTGGAGCAGCTTTCCCAGTTGGTCTTTCAGGTCCGAGATGCGGCCGAGCAGGCTGACCGTGAACTCTCGTCCGATCACCGACGCCAGTTGCAGGGCTTGCTTGGCCGATTCCTCCAAGCGATCAATTCGCGCCGCGATCACATCTTGAATCGTGTCCGGAACGTGGATCTCAGAGACAGACTTGGTGGCCACATAATGCCCGTTGTGCCGCTGCAAGGCTCCGAGCTCCAGCAGCGATTTGATCACTTCCTCCACGAAGAACGGATTGCCTTCCGCTTTGGAGGTAATGATTCTCCGCAGTTCGACCGGGAAATCCGAGGTGCTCAGCATCCCTTCAGCCAACTGGATGCTTTCGGGATCTGACAACCGGCCCAACGCCTGACGGGTGGCATAAGTCCGGTCCCCGAAGGGATTGGGATAACCGGGCCGATAGGTCATGATCATCAGGACGCCCGACCCGGCGATGCTGTCGGCCAGATAAGTCAGCACGTCTTCCGAGGCCTTGTCGATCCAGTGCAGGTCCTCAATCACCAGCACCAGCGGCTTCAAGGCGGCGAGCTTGAGCGTCAACGCCCGCAAGGCCTCGAATGTTTTCATTCGTCTGACCTGGGCGTCCATTTTGCCCACGGTGTCATCGCCCGGATTCACGGACAGAAGACATTTGAGATAAGGAATTGCTGGCTGGAGTTCATCGCCCAGGCCGGTCACGGCCCGCTCGCATTTTTGAATCACGGCCGATTCATCGTCCTGCTCTTCGACTTGCAAGTAGCGTTTCAGAACATCGACGATTGGAAGATAGGGCATTTGCGAGCCAAAAGAGATGCATCGGCCCGTAAGCCACAAGCACGGTTCCCCTTCCAGGGAGCGCCGGAATTCGTAAAGCAATCGGGACTTGCCGACACCCGGTTCTCCGATTTCGAACACGACTTGCCCGTGCCCGGCGCGGGCTTCAACAAAGCGTTCTTGAAGCACAGCGAGCTCCTTCTGCCGGCCGACAAACGGGCTGAAGCCGCGTTCCAGCTCGACATCAATCCGGGTCCGGAATTCACGAGCGTGCAACACCTCGAAGGCCTCGATGGGACTCGCCTTGCCCTTGAGTGTTTGCGCCCCCAGGGCCCGTGTCACAAAATAATTGCCGACGGCCTGGTGGGTCGGCTCCGTGATGACGACCTGCCCTGGACCGGCCACATTCACCATGCGCGCAGCCAGATTCACCGTGTCCCCCACCGCCGTGTATTCCATGTAGAGCGAATCGCTGATCGTGCCGACCACGACCAGACCGCTGTTCAATCCACTCCGCACGCGAAAGTCGATTTCCTGGCTTCCTTTGAGCTCGACGCGATAGCCGGCCAACGCCCGCTCAATACCCAAGGCTGCGAGCACGGCCCGTTGCGCGTGGTCTTCGTGGGCGATGGGAGCGCCGAACAACGCCATAATGCCGTCGCCGAGGAATTGGCTGACGGTCCCTTCGTAGCGATGGACTTCTTCCAGCATTAGATCAAAGCACCGCTGCATGAGCCGCTGCACCTCTTCGGGGTCGAGCTTTTCGGAGAAGGCAGTGAAGCCAGAAACATCGACGAAGAGCACCGTCACTTGCTTGCGCTCCCGCTCGAGGATGTGACGCGAGGCGCGGATTTTCCGAGCCAATGCATCCGGCGTGTAATTGGCCGGGGAAGAAAATCGTCCGGGCAGGCGCAGGACGGGCGAGATCGGCTGGCCGCACTGAGAACAGAACCGGTTCTGGATCAAGTTGGGCGCGCCGCAACTGGCACACGCGAGCTCCAACTTGGCTCCACATTGCGTGCAGAATTTCGCGTCCGGCGCGTTCTCGTGCTGGCAGGTCGGGCATCGCATAAGCGCTCTGTGGATGGCTGCGAAAACGCGGCGATTAAATCACTTTCTTAGCCGAATTGAAAGGAGGATAAAACCGTTCATTCATGCGTTTCACATGCGTTTCAACGAAAGGACGCTTTTTATGCGCGCTGTTCCTAAATCACAAACGGGCAAAGCACTGGTGGCTGGTTCGACGGTTGCTTTTGCCCTGCTGGTGTCTCCTCCCAAAGCCTTAGCGCAAGGCTGAGTGCCCGCCCGGCACATGGCGCTCAGTTTGGGCGCCCAAGGCATTTCTTACTTGGAAGGCCAGCAATGGGAGGCGTCCGTTTCGTATCGCTACCTCACCGCCGAAAGCGTCTTTAGCGGCGACCGCGAGTTGACCGCGTTCCGGAATAATCCCGGCAGCGAAATCCATTCTGTCGATCTTACCGCGACCTACGCATTGAACACGCGATTCAGCCTCAGCTTGACCATTCCATTCGTTCACGCTGAACACACCAGCAACCTCGAACACGACGGCGTCCATACACACACCACGAGCGCGGGAGGATTGGGCGACGTCCGGTTGGTCGGCAACGTGTGGCTGTTCGATCCGCAGAAGCATCCGGAACAGAACGTCGCCATCGGTGTCGGTGTCAAAGCGCCGACCGGGGACCATCGCGCCACGGACATTTTTTATCGGGCTAACGGGCCGGAGATCCACCATGTCGTTCCGGCCACCCAACCGGGCGATGGCGGCTGGGGCGTCATGTTGGAACTGCAAGCCTACAAGCAACTGTCCGAGAATACCTACGCTTACGCGAACGGCTTTTATCTGATCAGCCCCCGCAACCAAAACGGCACGGAATTCCTTGCCCCGCTCTACGGCGCCACTCGATACCACTCTGTTCCCGACCAGTACCTTGCGCGCGCGGGCTTGGCCTATCTCATCTGGCCCAAGGCGGGGCTCTCGCTCAGTTTAGGCGGACGCATCGACGGCATTCCCGTGCACGACCTCATTGGTGGCAGTGATGGTTTTCGAAATCCCGGATTTTCCGTCGATATCGATCCAGGGTTGCAAGTCACGCGCGGCAAAAACACCTTCACCCTCAGCGCCCCGGTCAAAGTTTACGGCGAGGTGCTGGCCAGTGTGCTCGACCGCCAGAGTAATGCCGCCGGTTTCGGAGGGCTGGCGGATTTTCTGATCTTCGCGAGCTACACGCGCCGGTTTTAGCGGGCTGCTTCGTCCGTGGACATCATGGCGGCGAGCGCGCAAGCCTTGGTGCCTTTCTTAGTTGTTCCGGTCTGGACCCCCGGGAGCGTTCTCCCGCTCAGGCGTGTTCTCGCTGAGTCGTTCCAGGCACTGCCGGAGGCGCTGCACGGGTTGCGCCGACAAGAAGGTTCGTCTGATTGACTCGTCCTGCAACCGCTGGGCCGTTTGCTCGATCACCTCGAGGGCGCTTGCATAGGCCGCTCGGGGCTGTGCGCGCTCAGCCTTGCGTTCATGAAGCTCGCCGAGCGTCTGATAAGTCTTCCACAGTTGCGGCGGGTTGCCGATCTCCAAAGCCAATGTGAGCGCCTTGGTCATGGCCGCTTCCG
>JACPRI010000050.1 GCA_016190065.1 Verrucomicrobiota bacterium | reverse complement strand
CTTCAGCGGTCACCAGAGATGATTCCCCCCCTCTCCCTCAAGGGAGAGGGAACGGCGCCGAGCGCTTGAGGCTTGGTCGCGGTTTCCTCGCGAGGAAGAGGAAGCCGGGGAATTGAGGTAGAACTCATTCGGTGCTGCCGTTGCGTTCGAGGCGGAACGGGATCGTGACCTGGACAACCAAACCGCCTTCCTTCGCATTCGAGAACTCAATGCGTTGGTTGCTCCCGTAAAGCTGTTCGAGTCGGGCGCGTGTGTTCGTCAGACCAACGCCTTCGGCGGTCAATTGGCCCTGGGAGAATCCGGTGCCGTTGTCGCAGACTTCGATCTGAAGTTGCTCGTTCCTTCGCTGGGCGCGCACCTCGATTCGACCCGGTTTCGATTGGGGCTCGACTCCGTGGCGGATGGCGTTCTCGACCAGCGGCTGCAGCAAAAGATTGGGCACCTGGGCATCCATCGCTTCCGGATCAATGTCGCGAAGGACCGTGAGCCGGTGGCCAAATCGCGTTTGCTCGATCTCCAGGTATCGATCCAAGAAAGCCAGTTCCTGCTTGAGCGACACTTCATGAGCGTCGGTGCTTTCCAGCGTGTACCGCAGCAGCAGGCTCAGCCGGCTGATCATGCGATCGGCCGCCTCGGCGTCTTTGTGTACGAGCGCGGAGATGGCGTGGAGCGTATTGAAGAGAAAGTGAGGATTAAGCTGCATTTGCAGCGCTTGAAGTTTCGCCTGGGTCAGGCACTTCTCCAATTCGAGCGTCTTGATCTCCCGTTCGTGAAACCTCCGATAATAGCCGAAGGCATGAGCGACGCTGACCACGACCCAATACACAAACAAATTGAAATAAAATGTCTTGGCCAGCAGCGAACGGAACAACGCGGCAAAGGCAATCGTCTCCCCGGTGGCTGAACCTTGCCAAATCCCAACTCCGGCGCGCAACGCCATCCAACCCAGCGAAAAGACGGCGCCGGCGGCCAGATGAATCACGGCGTGGCGCGCCCAATTCGCGCGCTCAATGGCGAACCGCCGGGCCAGCCAGCTCACCGGGATCGAGAGCGCGGCGAATAGATACCAGTCCGCGAGCGAATGGCCCACCGCGTGCCGCCAGGGGACCGGATTCCCAAAGCTCGCGCTGGAGACGTAATACTGATGAGCAAAGGAAAGACCGATCAGCGTCCAAACGCCAAACAGGCCAAGCCATCTAAGCCAGCAGCTTTGGGTAATGGTTCCTGCGGTCATGCCCGATCATTCACCATTGCTGGATCGCGCCGTGGGAGAATGAACCCACTCCTTCCCCTCCCAGGAGGGGAGCTACGTCTCGTGCGTCGGGCAAGTTCCCCTCCTAGGAGGGGTGAAGGGGTGGGTTGGTTCATGGATTCCGACGGCACGTCCCTTGAATTTCGGTTTTCCATGTCGCGATTAAATGTTAAACCTGCGCCCTGGAAAAGATGAATCAGAGCCCGTCCGACCCCGCGAAACAAAAGGCCGGGTTGTCAGGCGAATCCAAAAGCGCTTCCTCGTCGCCCGGGTCCCCTGGCCCACAGATAGTCGGGTCCGAGGGCGACGCGATCATCGGCCGCGCGTTCCGCTGGTCGGTACTGGTCATTGCCATCCTGGTGATAGCGGCTACCGCGCTCATTTTTCTCCTCGACGGCAAACCTCGACCGGCCAAAACCAGCTTGACCGCCCTGCAAACGCCGGAGATTCGCGAGATTTCCACGCACGACATACCGACCGCAAGATTCACGGACATCACTGCTGCCGCCGGGATTCAGTTCATCCACAACAACGGCGCGTACGGCGACAAGCTCCTTCCGGAAACCATGGGCGGCGGCGTGGCGTTTTTCGATTTGGACGGCGACGGCGATCAGGATTTGCTCCTGGTCAATTCGACGCATTGGCCCTGGAAAACTCCGGAAGGACAAAAACCAACCATGCTCGCGCTGTACCGAAACGATGGCACGGGCCGCTTCGAGGACGTCACCGCCGGGTCTGGGCTTGACGTGAGCATTTATGGAATGGGCCTCGCGGTGGGCGACTACGACAACGACGGGCGAACGGACATTCTCATCACGGCTGTTGGTGGCAATCGACTTTTCCACAATATCGGAGGCGGAAAATTTGCCGACGTGACCGTGTCGGCAGGTGTCAGCGGCTCGCCCTTGGACTGGAGCACGAGCGCGGCGTGGATCGACTACGACAACGACGGCGATCTGGATTTGTTCGTGTGCAATTACGTGCAATGGTCGCGCGAGATCGATTTCCAGGTGGACAATCGCCTCGTCGGGGTGGGCCGCGCGTATGGACGCCCGTGGAATTTCGCTGGCACATTCCCGTATCTCTATCGCAACGAGGGCGGCGGGCGATTCAAAGACGTCTCGGAAGAGAGCGGCGTGCAAATCAAAAATCCGGTCACGGGCTTGCCGATGGCCAAGTCACTCGGCGTGGCGCCCGTCGATGTGAACGGGGATCACTGGATCGATCTGGTCGTGGCCAACGATACCGTGCAGAACTTCGTGCTGAGCAACCGCTGGAACGGCACGTTCAAAGAAGTCGGCACGCACGCCGGCATCGCGTTCGACAGCTTCGGCCAGACGCGCGGCGCCATGGGCATCGACGCCGCGCGGTTCCGCAACGACGACGCGCTCGGCATCGCCATCGGCAATTTCGCCAATGAACCGAACGCCCTCTATGTCTCCCAGCGCGACTCGCTGGTTTTCGCGGACGAGGCGATCACGGAGGGCGTCGGGCCGGCGAGTTTGTTGCTGATGAAGTTCGGACTGTTCTTTTTCGACTACGATCTGGACGGGCGCTTGGACGTCTTGACCGCAAACGGCCACATCGAAGAAGACATCAACAAGGTCCAGGCCAGCCAGCAGTACCGGCAGCCGGCGCAATTGTTTTGGAACAGCGGTTCGAGCCGCGGCTTCCGCTTCGTGCCCGTGCCGGCGGAGAAGGGCGGTTCGGACCTTTTCAAACCGATCGTCGGCCGCGGCTCGGCGTTTGCCGATATCGACGGCGACGGCGATCTGGACGTCGTGCTGACGCAGATTGCCGGACCGCCGCTGCTTCTGCGGAACGAACAGCAGCTCCAGCACCACTGGCTGCGTTTCAAGCTGGTCGGCACGCGGGCCAACCGCGACGCCATCGGCGCGTGGATCAAAGTTCGCGCCGGCAATCGTACGCTGTCCCGCCAGGTCATGCCGACCAAAGGTTACTTGTCCCAAAGCGAATTGCCCGTGACCATCGGTCTCGGAAAAGCCGACGCCGTCGATGAAGTTCTGATCACTTGGCCGGACGGCTCGACGCAAAAGCTGGGGCCGGTCAAACTCGACGCAACGACACGAGTGCAACAGGGGCAGTGAGGAATGGAAGCGCACGCGCCCCGCGTGCCGTGGTCGGCGTCTTGCCGACCACATCGACGGTTCCAGCGGTGACCTCGCTATCGCGTTTCATGATTGAGTTTCAACACGATTCTGACCGGCGAGGCGCCGGTCACAACACGCGAGGGCGCGTGTGCTCCCCATTTTCCAAATACAAGGTCATGATGGGACCGGCCAGACCTCAATCCAGTTCCCACAAATCGCCTGCTTCGTCGCAGTTGTCGTCTTTGATGCCGAGAAAGGATTTGGCCTCTAGAATCGCTCTTTCATACGTGAACGCATCGAGGCGCATGGTGTTTTTCTCGCCCCGGGTATTGTCGTATTCGAGGCCGAACGAGCCGTCCTCCTCATCGAGAATTCGGGCTCGTTTCATCGTGGACAAGGCGGTTGAGCTGCGAAAGAGCGCCTAGATCGCAAAGAGAGAGGAGGTTTCTCCAACCGGTTCATTCACCATGCGGGTCAACTCGGATGGTCCAAGTCCTCGCTTTTCTTTGAGTTCCTTGCGCTCTTTTGGGGCTGCCCAACTGCTGGATTTAGGTTCATAGGTGCGCCCGTGGCTTCGGGTTCCAGCCGCAGTTTCATTTGAGAACCGGCCTTCCCACCGCGAACGTTGCTGCACGTTGATTGCCTTCCGTCACTTCTTGCAGCGACATGGTCAGCGTTACCATTTCAAAGGCCGCCGCGGAGCCCCTGTACCCTTGCGCTGCCGCCAGATGAAGCCATTTGAACGCTTCGATCTTTGATTCGGCGGCGTCCATCTGGAGGCCATCCAGGCTGGCGCGATGGTATCGTGTGCCCATGTTGAATTGGGCTCCCGCATCCCCGGCTTCCGCGGCTTTCCGAATCCAGACCAACGCCGCCGCGTCGTCTCGCGGCATGCCCTGGCCTTTGGCATACATCAGGCCCAGATTGAACTGGGCGAGGACGTGATTCTGATTCGCGGCTTTGCGGTACCATTCGGCGGCCTGGACAAAGTCCTGCGACACACCCTGAGCCGCGCCATAGCGTAATCCGAGTCCAAACTGGGCGTCAGCGTCGCCCTGCTCCGCTTTGACGCGCATATCCAGGGAGTCCGCCTTTCGCCGAGAGGAGAACCATTTTCTGTACCAAGGTAATTCCATGGTTGTGACCATCACTCTTTTCGCGGGGAACACAAGGCTTAAATCCCTGCTTAGCCATAGCGGCCCTCAATATAGTCCGCGGTCTTCTGATTTTTGGGCGCAAGAAACAACTCTTCGGTTCGGCCATGTTCGATCAATTCCCCCAGAAGCATGAAAATGCACTCGTCGCTGGCGCGGCGCGCCTGAGCCATGTTGTGAGTGACAATCACAATCGTGTAGCGGCCTTTCAACCCGAACATCAGTTCCTCGATAGCGCGCGTGCCTTCCACGTCGAGCGCGGAGCACGGTTCGTCCATGAGAATGACCTCCGGTTTGAGCGGCAGCAGGCGCGCGATACAGAGCTTTTGCTGTTGCTCGAGCTGCAGCGTGGTGGCCTTCGCGTCGAGCCGGTCCTTAAGATCGTTCCAGAGACCGACCTCCGTGAGCGCCTGCTCGACGGTGGCCTCCAGGTCGCATCGGGACGGCTTTCGCTCGCGATGGAGCCGAAGGCCAAAGACCACGTTTTCATACACGGAAATCGGCAAAGGATTTGGGCGTTGGAAGACCATGCCGACTCGTTTGCGGAGTTCGATCAGCGAAACGTCGGTGTCATAGATGTTCTTGCCGAGAATTTTGATTTCACCCTTCGTCGTGACGTAGTCGTAGCGCTCATTGACCCGATTGAAGCAGCGCAACAGCGTGGTCTTCCCGCAACCGCTCGGCCCGATGAGCGACGTGATGAGGCCGTGCTGGATATTGACGCTGACGTTGATGAGCGCCTGGAATTTGGCGTACCAGAGGCTAACGTCACGCGTTGTGATGCTGTGCTGGACAGGGTCGCTCATTCTGTGTCCGTGAAATGAGTTAAATAGGTTGAATGGTTAAATGAGGTGAATCCATTGCTGGCCGTTGACACACCCCTCACCCGGCCTTGAGCCACCCTCCCCACGAATGTTCCCCTCTCCCGTCCTACGGACACCCTCTCCCCCTCGGAG
>JACPRI010000069.1 GCA_016190065.1 Verrucomicrobiota bacterium | reverse complement strand
GCGGTGGGTTTCGCCAGCCTGATGATCTTCGGTGGAATCCTGGCCAAGAGCATCCATTCATCGATGCAAGATCCGGCATCGTGGGCGGCATTTGCGGTCAAGGCGCGCGAGTTCAGCCGGGTGACCGAGCAAGCGGGCGCTGTGCTGGGTTTGGGCGTTGGACTGGCGATGGGCCAGCGTTGGGCGCCGTTTGAAGTTCACGCTTCGTGGTTCAGGCGCCTGGCTTGTTGGGTGTTGGGGTGCGGCTGCCTCGGCGCACTTTATTTCAGCCGGAAAATCGGACCCGCCGATTCCGAGATGATTCGTGCCGCTGTCCGGTCTGCGGGCGCCGGCCTTTCCACCGGGCTCATGACGTGCGTCGTCCCGTGGCTTTGCCTGCGCTGGAAACTCGCCGAGCCGGCGAGCCCGACTAGCCGCGAACAAACGTTTTCTTGTAACGCGCCCGCCTTGTAAGCTACAGGCATTCGATCACGAACGCATGAAAACCAAAAGTCGCCAAAAACTTCTGCCTCCTTTCGTAATCCTCCTTTTCGCCGCGTGCCAAAGCCCCCCGGTCCAACACGTCGGCCCGCTTGAAGACGGAGGCCATTTGACCGCCACGCATCAACTGCTTCACCCGGCCGGCCAGTCGGTCGAGTTCGGCGGCCGGCCCATCGACCTGGTCCTTTCGCCGGATCGTCGTTCGCTCTACGTGAAAGACAATCGCGGGCTTGTCGTCATCGACGTTGAATCCTGGAAAGTGCGCCAGGAATTGAAGCTGCCGGCTGGAGGCGGCTCCACGCATGGAATCGCGATCACGCGCGACGGATCCCGTATTTTCGTGACGACCGCGCAGACGAACCTGGTGGAGGCCACCGTCGGCACTGACGGCAAAGTCGCTTGGGGCAAGAAAATCGTCCTGCGCGGCCCCAAGGGAAACGGCCATGCTCACGCAGGCGGCCTGGCGCTTTCGAGTGATGAATCCAAGGCGTTCGTCTGCCTCTCACGCAACAACACCCTGGGCGTCGTCGATCTGGCTACCGAAAAAGTGATCAAGGAAATTCCCGTCGGGATCGCGCCGTTCGACGTCGCTCTTCTGCGCGATGGCAAGACAGCCTTCGTCTCGAATTGGGGCGGGCGTCATCCGAAGTCGGGCGAGAAAACCGCCAAGTCCTCCGGGACCGACACGCTCGTGGACGAGCGCGGCGTGGCGTCGAGCGGGACGGTTTCCCTCGTTGACCTTGAAAAAGGCGAAGAGGTCGCGCAAATCACGGCCGGCCTGCACGCGTCCGATTTGGAGTTGAGCGCGGACGAGCAAACGCTTTTTGTCGCCAATGCCAATTCCGATTCCGTCAGCGCGATCGACACAGCGAAACGCCAGGTCGTTGAAACAATCCTCGTTCGGCCTGATCCTGCACTGCCATTCGGCAGCGCTCCCAATGCGTTGCTCTTGGCTCCGTCCGGACTCTATGTGGCTAACGGCGGGAATAACGCCGTGGCCGTGGTCGGCCTGCCGGCTGGACGCGCGGGCCAAGTGCAGGGATTTATCCCCACCGCCTGGTATCCCGGCGCGCTGGCCACGGACGGAAAACATCTTTTCATCGCCAACGTCAAAGGCTTCGGCTCGCGAAACCCGCACGCCACTCGGAAAGGTTGGAACAGCCACGACCACCTCGGCACCGTCACCAAAGTGGAAATCCCGTCCCCGTCCTCGCTTCAGGAATACACGCGCCAGGTCAAAGCGGATGCGCGCGTGCCGGAAATGCTGCGCGTTCGGGAAAAGTCAATGATCCGGCGCAAGCCCGTGCCGGTGCCCACTCGCCTGGGCGATCCGTCCGTCTTCGAACACGTCGTTTATATCATCAAAGAAAACCGGACGTACGACCAGGTCCTCGGCGATTTGCCGCAAGGCAACGGCGACACAAATCTCTGCGTCTTCGGCCGAGAAGTGACGCCGAACCACCACGCCCTGGCCGAACAGTTCGTGCTTCTGGACAACTACTATTGCAACGGCGTGCTCTCCGCGGATGGCCATGCTTGGGCGATGGAAGGCTATGTGACGGATTACCTGGAAAAATCCTTCGGCGGCTTCACCCGAAGTTATCCGTTCTCCGGCGATGACCCGATCAGTTTCGCGTCCTCCGGCTTTATCTGGGACAACGTGCTCTTGCACGGCCTGTCGTTTCGCAATTACGGCGAAATGAGCAAGACCGACATCGTGCCGGGAAAAGCGACCTTCGAGGCTGTGTTCGGCGACTACCAGGCGAAGGCCGGCAAAGTCACCTTCAAGCACGACATTCAAATCGACACACTGCGGCGGTACAGTTGTCCGGATTCGCCCGGTTGGAACATGCGAATCCCCGACCTCATCCGCGCCGATGTGTTTCTCAAGGAATTCAAGGAATTCGAAGCGAAAGGAAGCTGGCCCAACTTGGTGATCCTTTTCCTGCCGAGCGATCACACTTCCGGCACGCGTCCGGGGAATCCCACCCCGCGCGCGCAAGTCGCGGATAATGATCTCGCCGTGGGCCGCGTGGTCGAAGCGATCTCAAACAGCCGGTTCTGGCCGAAGACGTGCATCTTCGTTATCGAGGACGATCCGCAAAACGGCTTCGACCATGTCGATGGCCACCGGTCGATTTGCCTCGTCGCCAGCCCGTACACCAAGCGCGGCGCCGTGATCAGCAAGTTCTACAACCAGACCTCCGTGCTGCACACGATGGAGCGGATGTTGGGTCTTCCTCCGATGAACCAAATGGACGCGCTCGCGCCGCTCATGACGCATTGCTTCACGCCGAAACCGGATCTCACGCCTTATCGATGTTTGCCCAACAATATTCCTCTCGACGAAATGAACAAAGCCACCACCCAGCTCCACGGCGCGGAACTGTATTGGGCGGAGAAGAGCCTGGAGCAATCCCTCGACGAAGTCGATCAGGCGGACGAAGACACCATGAACCGCATCATCTGGCACTCGGTCAAAGGCGTGGATACGCCGTATCCCGCTCACTTGGCCGGCGCGCACGGCAAAGGCCTGAAAGCCCTCGGCCTAAAATTTGGCGGCGATGATGATGCTGATTGATTCGGGGAGCGCATGCACCTCTCGTGCGGTAGCCGGCGCCATCGCCAACCACACCTTTAACCTACAGCATCACCGTCATAAGTGGTTTCAACAGCGTTCCGAACCGGCGTCTCGCCGGTCGGAACGTTGTTGGTTGGCTTAGTGCGAGATTTCATCCACCTTTTGATTGCCAGTCGGCGGAACGCGATTAACCTCGGCCAGTTTCTATGAAGATCGAATCGTTGCACGTCAACATGAGGGTCCGGCATCCGAAATACGGAGTGGGGACGGTCAAAAGAATTCTGGAGCACACCGCGGATGTTCAATTCGACGAAGGACTGCGAACGATCGATCCTGACACGAGCGGGACGGAGCCGGCGGAGGCTCAGGCCAATCTTTCCGGCCTGGAAGTTCCGCTCAAACAGTTGATCGATCAAACGGTCCAGGCCGCGCTTTCCGGATTGGGATTCGAGAAACCGGACGCAGTCATGGAACAGCTCGGCGCACGCTGGCACAAAGGGAAAGTGGTGTTGCACCCGTCGGATCCGACGCTCCAAACGAAAGAGATTCCGCTGGACGTGTTCTTCCACAAGATCGTCATGATGCGAAACAACCTGCGTGTGCTCGAACAGAAGATCAACGGCCACCCGCAACTCAGCGACGGCGAAAAAGTGGAGCTGCAGCAGTATGTCACGCGCTGCTACGGGTCGATGACGACGTTCAATCTGCTGTTCAAGAATCGGGAAGATCAGTTCGCTTCGGCGTAGTAGGCGCGATGAAACTTTCCCATGGACCCGGTAAGGACGGATTCCACTCCGTCCCTGACTCTACTCTGCGATGGGAAGAACAATATCAGGGACGCGGTGGAACGCGTCCTTACCAGTTCATGGTCCGTGCGCACGGCTCGAAGGCCGTGGAGGCTTCCGCTGAACCGGATAGGGCTGCGTTGCCGCGCAGCCGGTTTTCTATCGATGCGACGGCGCAGCAGCGCCGCCCTACCAAGGTCTGGTTCACAGCTCTCCCAAAATCGCTGTGCCTTGCATTCTGCTGTCTGCTTTCGCTTTCCTCCGCGGCACAAGGCGCGGATCAGGTCGCGTTTCAAGCCGGCGCTGCGAAGGCGGACATCACGCCAGGTTACCCCATTCGCCTGAGCGGCTACGGAAATCGCCGCGCCGAATCGGAAGGCGTGGCGCAAAAGATCTGGGCCAAGGCCCTCGCCATCGGCAGCGATGCCCAAGGCGCTTCGGTTGTCGTCACGGTCGAGAATTGTGGCGTGTCCGCCCGCAGCGTTGACGAAGTCGCGGCACGCTTGTTGAAGAAAGCCGGCATCGCCCGCGAGCGCTTTGCTGTTTGTGCGACGCACTCGCACACCGCGCCGTGCTTGACCGGCGTGGCGCCTAATCTGTTCAGCCAGGATATCCCCAAAGAGCACCAAGCGACCATCGACCGCTACACGCGCGAGCTGACCGATTCGATCGAGCAAGTGGCGTTGACTGCGCTGGCGAATCGCAAGCCCAGTTATCTCGCCTGGGGCCAGGGCAAAGCCGGTTTCGCCCAAAATCGCCGGACGAAAGGTGGCCCGGTCGATCACGCTTTGCCGATGCTCCGCGTGACCGACATCACTGGAAATGTCCGGGCTATTCTCGCGAACTACGCCTGCCATTGCACGACGCTCACGGGTGAGTTCAATCAACTGCACGGTGACTGGGCCGGCCTCGCACAGGAGTATATTGAGCGCGATCATCCCGGCGCGGTGGCGTTGATCGCGATTGGCTGCGGCGCCGACGCGAATCCGCAACCGCGCGGGAAACTGGAGAACGCCGTCCAACACGGCGAAGAAATCGCGCGCGAAGTGAAGCGCCTCGCGTCGAATCCGCTCACCCCGATTCGCCAGGCTCCGGCTGGCCGCGTCAAACGATTTGAACTGGCGTTCCAACCGCTGTTCACGCGCGAGCAATGGGAAGAGCGCGCCAAGAAAAGCGGCATCGTCGGCTACCATGCGAAGGTCAATCTCGCTCGCTTGGATCGGGGAGAGACGCTGCCCACCCGCCTGCCGTATATCGTGCAGACCTGGACGTTTGGCGATCAATTGGCGATGGTGTTTCTGGCGGGCGAAGTGGTCGTTGATTACTCGATACGCCTCAAAAACGAGTTCGATTCGACGCGGCTTTGGATTAACGCCTACGCGAACGACGCCCCGTGCTACATCCCGTCCAAGCGCATCCTGCGCGAAGGCGGTTACGAAGCGGAAGACTCGCTTTGGTATTATGACCGTCCTGCGCGGCTCGCTCCTGAGACCGAAGACTTGATCGACCACACGGTTCACGAATTACTGCCTAAGGATTTCATTGCCGACCCAAGGAAAGCCGAGTTCCCGCCGGCGAAATCGCCTGAGGAATCGCTTGCAAGCATTCAAACCAAGGCTGGCTTGAAAGTGGAATTAGTCGCGGCTGAGCCGCTCGTGGCCAGTCCGGTCGCGATCGACTTTGGACCCGATGGCAAACTGTGGGTTGTCGAGATGCGCGATTTTCCCATGGGCCTGGACGGAAACTGGAAGCCAGGCGGGCGAGTGAAGTTTCTTGAAGACCTCGACGGGGACGGGAAGTACGAGAAGGCCACTGTGTTGCTCGACGGCGTGCCGTTCCCCACCGGTGTGCTGGCGTGGAAACGCGGCGCGCTGGTCTGCGCGGCACCCGATATTCTTTACGCGGAAGACACGAACGGCGACGGGCAGGCGGATGTCGTCCAGAAGCTTTTCACCGGATTCGCCACGGAGAATTACCAAGCCCGAGTCAACGGCCTGAGCCTTGGTCTGGACAATTGGATTTATGGAGCGAATGGATTGATCGGGGGCGTGATTCGTGGCGTGGGGCGGCTGGGGATCGGCGCGAACGAAAGCCCGGCCGAACCCATCAATATTCGCGGCCGCGATTTTCGAATCAACCCGGAGACCGGCGTCTTCGAAACCGCCGCTGGTCTCAGCCAGCAAAGCCGCGTCCGCGACGATTGGGGCAACTGGTTCGGCTGCGACAACAGCACGTTGCTCTGGCATTTTCCTCTGCCCGATCACTACGCCCGCCGCAACCCGCACGTAGCCGGAACAAGCTCGCGTGTGCCCGTGGCGGGCGGGCCCGATCCAAATCAACTCTTCCCGATCAGCCGAACATTGCGGCGATTCAACGATCCGGGCCACGCTAACCGAGTCACGTCGGTTTGTGGCGTCGGCATTTATCGCGATGAATTCCTCGGCGCCGAGTTTTATGGCAATGTCTTCGTTTGCGAACCGGTGCACAATTTGGTGCATCGGCTGGTGCTGGCGGAGGACGGCGTCACGTTCAAGGCCCTGCGCGCCCCGGGCGAACAACAGGCCGAGTTTCTCGCTTCCACGGACAATTGGTTTCGCCCAGTGCAAGCCCGCACCGGCCCGGATGGCGCGCTCTGGGTGGTCGATATGTATCGCTTTGTCGTCGAGCATCCGCGCTGGATCACGCCGGAACGCTTGAAGGAACTCGACTTGCGCGCCGGGGTGGACCTGGGCCGCATTTACCGAGTTTATCCGCGCGGCAAAACGCCGGCGCCGATCCGCGATTTAACCAAGCTGTCCACGCAAGAGCTGGCTCGATCACTCGATCATCCGAATGGAACCGAGCGCGACCGGATTCACCAGGAATTGCTGCGGCTCAAGGACACCGGCGCCGTTCGAGTGCTCAGGGATTTGGCGCGAACCAGCGTCCGGCCCGCCTGCAGAATTCAGGCGCTGGGCGTCTTGGACGGCCTCAAAGCGATCGATTCCGAAGCGCTAACCGTCGCGTTTCATGACGTTAATCCCGAAGTGCGAGCGCAAGCGGTCCGCCTCAGCGAGCGCTTTCTTGCAAACCCGGCAGGCTCGGGCCCGCCCGATGTCCAGAGTTCAATGCGCGACCCCAAAATCGCTGAGGCTCTCCTGGAACTGGTGCGCGATCCGCGCCTCCGCGTGCGCTACCAACTCGCGCTAAGCCTCGGACAGTGGGACGACGCGCGCGCGGCGGAGGCATTGAGTGAATTGCTCATTCGCGATGCGAGCGACCCGTGGCTTCGCGCCGCCGTCTTGAGCTCAGCGAGCCGCCAGGCGCTGGCCTTGGTGCAGAAGATCATTGGCGCTCCTGTGCTGCGTCAACTTCCCGCCGAATTCGTCGGCGACCTTGCCACCACCGCCATCGCCTCGGACGACCAAGTCGCTTTGAGAGAAATTCTGACGCGACTGATGACGATCCTTGAGCCAGCCAGGGAAGCCTGGCCTTTCCTCGTGACAGCAAAACTGCTCGACGCACTCGATGGACGCGGCGTCACTCTGGAATCTTTTTCCGAATCGCTGCGCCCGGGCCTTTCGGAAGCGGCGTTGCGTCTGGGCCGAATTCTGGATCAAGCGCGGGAGACGGCCGCGAGCGAAGCTGCCCCCGAGAGCTCACGCGCCGCGGCTTTGAAGTTGCTCTGCCGGATGGCGGATCGAGGCAGCGCGGATCGAATGGCTCTCAAAAAGCTTCTTGAGACTCCCCTGACCGCTTCTCTGACTCACGCGGTGCTGGACGCGCTGGAAAGAAGCCGGGACTCGAGGATCGGCGATGAGCTGCTCGCAGACTGGGCGCATTATCCGCCTTCGCTCCGGAGTGCGATACTGGAAAAACTGCTGCGGCGCAAGGAATGGACGGAAACGTTGGTGGACCGCATTAAGAGCGGACTTGTGATCTGGAGCGAGCTTTCCGCTGAGCAACGGCAACGGTTGATGAGGAATGCCCCGAGCTTTCAGGATCGGTTGCAGGCGATCGTGGGCGGTTTGGGGCGAAACGCAACCCAGGGTCGCGCCGATGTTGTCGCTCAGTTTGAAGCGGCGCTGAATCTGACCGGTGATCGGGCCCATGGCCGCGAGCTTTTCCAGACATTCTGCGCCAACTGCCACCGGTTCCACAACGAAGGCCTTTCCGTGGGGCCGAATTTGCAGGGACTCACCGACAAAAGCGCGCGATTCCTCCTGACAGCCATCCTTGATCCTAACGCCGCCGTCGAAGACCGATACACGAGTTACTCAGTGGAACTCCGCGACGGCCGCTCCTTGTCCGGCATCGTCACCGAGGAGACCCCAGCAAGTCTGGGGCTGCTCAACGCCGGCGGGACGCGAGAAACGATCCTGCGCTCAGCGATTCGTGAAATCCGTGCGTCGAGGCTTTCGCTCATGCCGGAAGGATTGGAAGCACAATGGATAGCTCAGGACCTGGCGGACTTGATCGCCTATGTCCAGAAAGGGCCGGGCGCAACTCAAGACGCGCCGGCTTCGGCCGAGCGCCCAAGCCCAGCTAACGCTGCCCCTTCCAAATAGTCCGCATGCACCGGAAATCAGAACCGTGACCAAAGAAATGGTTTTCACCGAAGACAACAAAGAACACGAGGAGATCAGCAGGCAAACGTGCTTCGACTCCCTCTCTGTTATCTCCGTTACCTTCTGTTAAGAAGCCGCCACGTTCTGCAAATGAGAACTGATGCAAAGCACACCGTAGTTCTTGTCACGGCGCCCGACTTGAAAACCGCGCGCAAGCTCGCCCAGGCCGCGCTGAAAGCTCGCTTGGCTGCGTGCGCCAATCTGATTCCCAAAATCGAGTCACACTATTGGTGGCAGGGGAAATTGGAATCGAGCGCGGAAGTATTAATCGTGCTCAAGACCACGACCAGTTGCTTGTCCAAGCTCGAACAGGTCATCTTGAAAAACCATCCGTATGACACGCCTGAATTCATCGAGTTGCCATTGCGAGGCGGAAACCAGCGTTACCTCGCCTGGTTGGACGAAAGCGTCCACGAGTAGGGCAGGCTTCCAGCCGTTAAGACCATGCTAAGCCTCGAACATTTGGCCGAGTTGTTCTCCAAGCATCAGGACGCCGCGCGCGCGCACGTCAAAGAGTTTGCGCTGGGCGACAGATTCCTCGCTTTCAACTCCCATCCGGCCATTATGGGGGTGATCAATCTTTCCCCCGACTCGTGGTATCGCGAAAGCGTCTGCTTGACAGAGGAGGCAGCCATCCAGCGCGGCAATGTCCTCCACACCCAGGGCGCGGACATTATCGATGCGGGCGCGGAATCCACGCTCGCGCACGCGGCACGAGTGGACGACTCCATGCAAACGAGCAAGCTGCTCCCGGTGATTCGGGCGCTGCGGTCGTCCGGGATTCTGGTGTCCGCCGAGACTTATCATCCGTCCGTGACTCGGCAATGCCTGGAGGCCGGAGCCAACATTTTGAACCTCACGGGTGTCCAGGGAAGCGAAGAGATTTTTCGGATGGTGGCCGAACGCGACGCGGCGGTGATCATCTGTTGCGTGCAAGGAAGCAATGTCCGGGAGGTCGGTGATTTCAATCTGGCGAGCGATCCCACCGCCGCCGCGTACGAATTCTTCGCCCGCCAGATTGAGACCGCCACGAAACTCGGCGTCGAAAAAATCTTTCTCGATCCGGGACTGGGTTTCTACTACCGCAATCTCCAGGACAGCGCGCTGCGAGTCCGGTATCAGATGACGACCTTTCTGAATACTTTTCGGTTGCGCACGCTGGGCTTCCCCGTTTGCCACGCGTTGCCGCACGCGTTCGAGTATTTCGGCGAGGAAGTGCGTTCGGCGGAAGCGTTCTTCGCGGTCCTGGCCGCGCTGGGCAAGACGGATTTGTTCCGCACACACGAAGTGCCGCGCATCAAGGCGGTCTTGGACACGCTGGGCACTTTTCGCGTTGAATCCACGGTGGATTGAACAGGAGATAACAGAGGCAATAGAGTGAAAGGGATTTCGTCAAAAGCAGGGAAGCGGAAAACGAAACGCGGCGCCTGAAGGAGAATCGAGAGAAGCGGCAGGCCGGCTCGTGTATCTGATCCTCCGTTACCTCTGTCTCCTCTTGTTGAGTTAAGTTTACTAACCGACTGCCTTTCCAGGTTGCGTTCGCCCGGCAAACCACCCGGCAACGCCGAGCAACAGGAGGTTAAAACCTCCGATCGTTTGAACGACGAGTTTGAAGCCGGCCATCGGTTCAGCAGCCGACGCGGACTTCGCCACTAAGCTCAACACGGCGATGTAAGCGAGTGCGACGGCCAGCAACCAAGGCACGGCGCGGTACCTGGACCGCGCGAGCAAATCGTTAATCAGAACATTCGTCAACGTCAGCGGCATCATGGCCCAGGCGAACCACGGCAGCAGCGGCGCGATCGGCAAGTAGGCCGGCTTCATGATGCGGAACGGAAGTTCCGGCAGAAAGGTGCAGGCCAAAGCCGCCAGACAAGCCAGCGCGCCGGTGCTCAGCAACGCCTGGCCGAGCAACCCGATCCTTTCCGCACTGGAGAGGCTGCGGACGATTTTCGGAAACATCACCATCGCGACCGGCCCGGTGAACACCACCAGGCCGCGCGCAATCGTGCCCGCCGCCGCATACAAGCCCGTGTCCGATTGGAAATAGGCGCGCACGACGATCATATCCGCCGCAAGCATGATTTGGCTGGCGGCGAGTCCAGCCGTCAGCGGGACCACGCGCGCGAGCCAGGGCCGCCATTCGAACGGCTCGGCTGCGCCGGACCACGCCCCCCCCGTCTGCCACGCCGCCACCGCGAGAGCGGCCACCATGCCCATGAGCGGACCCGCCATCGCCCCGGCCGCGTGCCCACCCAGCCAAACCACCGTAACCAGAACGCAGAGGAAACGCCCCAAGCCGTTCAGAATTCCGACCCAACCGAGCCAGAGGAAATTCTGCGCGCCTTGCAGCAGTCCGTGCATCAGGTAGAGCCAAAGGGTCGGAAGAAAGGCGGCCACGGTCATCCATAAGGCGGCGGGATTCGTGATCTTGAACGCGGCGAGCGCGCGGCTTTGGAACAGAAAGGTCCCGGCGGCGAGCAGCAGCCAGACCACGAAAATCGATTGCAACAAAGCGCGCACGGCGCCGGTCAAGCGGTGTTTCTCACTCTCGCCGCGCGCAGCGGCCGCCTGCTGCGCGAACACGATCTGCAAGCTCAGACCGGGGATGAGCATGAGGTTGATCGTTTGCAGGAGCGTGGCGAAGACCGCGTATTCGTCCTCCGGCAGTTTGGCCAAGGCGGGAACATGCACGGCGTACATGAACAAACCGCTGGCGGTGGTCGCCGCGATCATCCAACTGCTCTGGCGAAAGAATGCGAATTTGCTTGAGGAGGTGCTCATCGTCGGAAACAGGAGTTAACCACTAATTCACACTCATGGACACTAATCCTGATGGCGTGTGGCCTGTGCTCGGCCCATGATGGTTTTGAGCCATGGGCGGGTGGCCGCCCTATTAGTGTTCATGAGTGTCAATTAGTGCTAAGAGAATTTCAGCCTTTTCAACTTCCGGTTTTGAGCTGGATTCCTTCGACGAAATCAATGGACTTCTTGCTGATCACGCGCCAATCAAGTTCGGCTCGGACGCGTTCGCTGGCGGCCCTCGCCTGAGACAAGTGCAGTTCGGCGGGCTCGCGAAGCCAGCTCAGAATTTTTTCTCCGAAACTCTCGCCGTCGAAGACCGAGAAACGCACCCTCGGTTCGTCGCCAAAATAGCGCTTCGCGCTGTCCAAAGGCGTGCTCACCACCGGCAAACCTACCGCCAGATATTCGACGATCTTGGCCACGAACGCGCAATGTGTGCCCGTCGATTCTTCGTAAGGCACAATGCCCACGGAAGCGTCAGCCAGGTGTCCGGCCACGTTCGCATAGGGAACGAAGCCGCTCGATTCACCGTGGGCCGCGGGAATTTCCGCGCGAATGCGCTGAAGGAAGCTTTCCAAGCTTCCTGTGCATTGGCCGACAAACCGGAAGACTACGGAGGGTTCCTCTCGAACGACACGGCGAATCGCACCGAGGGCGATCGGACCCAGGTGATGATGGTCCAGCGATCCGTGCATCACAATCGTCGGCGCTTTTACATGGCCCTTGGCCGGATCTCCTTTTGAGAACGGAAAGAGGCCGGCATCGTAACCGTAATAAATCGGGAGAATGCGCTCGCGAGGATAGCCCGCCTTCGCGAAATAGTCGGCCAAGGTGTCCGAAACGGTCAGGATCGCATCGGCCCGGTAGCGCAGCGGCACGGAGAGTTCGAATTTCTCCAGCCGCTTCAAGAGCAGAGGTGGGGCCAGGTAAGCCGGCCAAGTTTCCATGAAGCCCGTGAGGTAATCCAGGAAGTTCATCACGACGGGCACTTGAAGGCTGCGTTTGAGCCAGCCGGCGGCGACCGCTGCAATCGCGTGCTGCGACAAAACCAAATCGAACTTCACGGTTCGATGCGCCGCTTCAACCATGGGCCGGAGGAAAAAGGGATAAAGCAGATATTTCGCGCTGCGCAACGAAGTGTAGCGGCCCATCGGCCATTTCGTGAATTCGTGCAGTCGAACGCCAAATTCCTTTTGCACGAATTCTGGTTCGCCCAGCTTGGGGCAGAAGATGTGGACCTGGTGGCCGCGTTGAACGAGTTCGCGAACGAGATAAACCGCTTCCGCCGATCCGCCGCCGCTCGGCGGATAAAACGGTTCGTGCGTGAGGAAGGCAACCTTCATCTTAAGCTCCTCCCTTCTCACGGCAGCGATTCCAGGAACCGAGTGAGAAATCGGGTGCCTGACTCCAGAGACCGCAGCGAAATCCATTCGTCCGCCGTGTGCGCCTGCGCGATGTTGCCGGCCCCGAACACGACGCTCGGAATGCCACCGGCGGACAGCACTGAGGCATCGCAGAAAAAATCGACCCCCGCCGGTTGCTGCTGTCCGACGCTGCTCAGGAATTGGCGAACGAGCGGCAAGTCGAACGATGTCTCCATCGGCAAGCACTCCGCCGCTTTCACATTGCGGAAGCTGGCCTTCTGACGACGGCGACGCAGCAGCGCACGGATTTCACGGCGCACGGTCAATTCCGTTTCGCCCGGCAACGTCCGGCGATCGATGCTGATTGCGCACCGAGCAGGAACGATATTCGGCTGCGTGCCGCCGGCGATGGAGCCGACGTTGACAGTCGGATAGCCGAGCAAGGGATGCCTCCGCCTTCGCAACTGTGCGGCGTAATCGGTCTCCAGCAAATCGACAATCTTCGCCATGGCGTGAACCGCGTTCCGGCCCAGTTCGGGCCGCGCGCCATGGGCTGACTTGCCCTGCGCCTCCAGTTCCAGCCATAGATCGCCCTTGTGAGCTGTGACGACGCGAAGCTCCGTCGGTTCGCCTACGATAGCCAGGTCGGCCTTGAATTTCGACGCCGCCAAGACGCGTGATCCGGTCTGCCCGTTCTCCTCATCGACGAGACCCGCAAAGACGATTTCGGTGTGCGAGGGCCGCCGGCGCGATCTGGCGAGAAACACCAACGCCGCCAGCATCATGGCCACGTTGCCTTTGGTGTCGCAGGCGCCTCGGCCGTAAAGCCGGCCATTCTTGGCTCGCGGACCAAAGGATTTTTCATCCGAGACACCCACCGTGTCCAGATGAGGAGCGAGCAAGATTCTTTGCGCGGATTTCTGCTTTGGCAGGAGGCGCGCCAGAACATTCGCTCGCCCAGGGAAAACTCGCTGACGCTCGATCTCCAGACCGGCCTTTCTGGCTTCAGCGGCCAGAAACTCTGCGACACGCTCCTCTCCGGCGTTCGGATCGCCGGCCGGAACGAACGCCGGGTTCACGCTGGGAATCGCGATCAATTCGCGCAGGAGCTTTTCACTTTGGGTCATGCGAGAGGCGACCAGGACGAGCCCATACATTTCCCACCCCGGCTACGTGTGATACTCCTGCAACGTCTTCACCGCATAACCATTTTTCTTGATCGCGGCGATGCCCAGCGCGGCGGCTTTGGCTCCGCCCAGCGTGGTCATGATCGGCGTATTCGTATAAACGGCCGTCGTCCGAATCTTGACTTCGTCCGCGCGCGGAGTTTGGCCGGAAGGGGTATTGATCACCATCTGAAGCTCACGGTTCTTGAGCAGGTCAACGGCATTGGGGCGGCCTTCGGTCAGCTTGAAAATCCGCTGCACTTTCAATCCGGCCTTCTCCAGCACCGCCGCCGTGCCGCTCGTGGAGACCAATTCAAATCCAAGATCGGCAAACAGCTTCGCCACCTTGGCCACTTCCCGCTTGTCCGCGTCGCTCACGCTCAGGAAAACGCGTCCGCTCATCGGCAGCGGACCGCCCGCAGCCATCTGCGACTTCGCATAGGCAATGCCCAGATCGCCATCCAATCCCATGACTTCGCCGGTGGAACGCATTTCGGGTGACAGCAAAATGTCCTGGCCGTGGAAGCGGTTGAACGGAAAGACCGATTCCTTGACCGCCCAGTATTCAGGCCAGATCTCCTTGGTGAAACCGAGTTCGGCCAAGCTTTTTCCGGCCATGATCTGGGCGGCGAACTTGGCCAGCGGAATGCCAATGGACTTGCTCACGAACGGCACCGTCCGGGACGCGCGCGGATTGACTTCGAGCACATACACCGCGTCGCCCTTGACGGCGTATTGCACGTTCATCAATCCGATGACCTTTAACTCGCGCGCCATCGCATAGGTGTATTCGCGAATCGTTTCGATGACGCTTTGGGGCAGCGTGTGCGGCGGCAACACCATCGCGGCGTCGCCCGAATGCACGCCGGCAAATTCGATATGTTCGAGAATGCCCCCGATCACGATCGTTCCTTGCTCCGGCCGTTCAAACTGGCCGACGTCCGCGATGCAATCCACGTCCACTTCGGTGGCGTCTTCGAGGAATTTGTCCACCAGCACAGGCCGTTCGGGCGAGGCTTCGACCGCGAAGCGCATGTAGTGGGAGAGTTCGGTGTCGGAAAACACAATCTGCATCGCCCGCCCGCCGAGCACGAACGAGGGCCGGACGAGCACGGGATAGCCAAGCTGGCGCGCCACGGCGAGCGCTTCAGCTTCATTCACGGCGACGCCGTTCGGAGGCTGGGGAATCTTCAGCTTGGTGAGCATGGCCGCAAAGAGCTTGCGGTCCTCCGCGATCTCAATGTTCTGCGGCGAAGTGCCGATGATGTTGACGCCATTCTTTTGCAGTCCGAGCGCCAAATTGAGCGGCGTCTGCCCGCCGAATTGCGCGATCGCTCCCCAGCACTGCTCGCGCTCATAGATGTGCAGCACGTCCTCCAGCGTCAGCGGCTCGAAATAGAGTTTGTCGCTGGTGTCGTAATCGGTCGAAACGGTCTCCGGATTTGAGTTCACCATGATGGTTTCAAACCCGTCTTCTTTGAGAGCGAACGCGGCGTGGACGCAGCAGTAGTCGAACTCGATGCCCTGGCCGATGCGATTGGGGCCGCCGCCGAGAATCATCACCTTGCGTTTCGCAGAGAGTTTGACCTCGTCATCCCCGCGGTCGTACGTGGAATAGAAATACGGCGTGTAGGCCTCGAACTCGGCCGCGCACGTATCCACCAAACGAAAACTGGGCACGAGGCCGAGCTGCTTGCGTTCGGCGCGGACCGCTTCCTCGGTCTGGCCGGTGAGATGAGCGATCTGGCGGTCGGAAAAACCGAACGACTTGGCTTTCGCGAGGAGCTCAGGATTCATTCAAAAACGGTCGTAAAGTTCCGGTTCAAAGCGCGCCCAGTAAGCCCAAGGACAAGCGGCTTGTCCAGTTTGATCCTGGCTCACGGCCGAGTCATCCGGAACGTGCCGTGGTCGCGGGCGGCGCGATAGGTCGAGAAGAAATTCGTTGGCGTCGCCTGGCCTTCGTAGGTGTATTTGCCGCCCGCGAGACGGCCCAGATCAGCTTCGCCCTTGAATTGAAAAGTGTCGGCGGCCGGGTGCGCTTGGAGCGTCACGGTGTAGCCGAAGTTCAGGATTTGGTAGTAATTGGCGTGGAAACGCGCCGAGTACTGGCCGCCGTCCAGTTTTGTGATGAGACAACGCAATCGGCCGGCATGGCCGTTTGCCTCGCTTTGCCAGCGTCCTTCCCATCGCCCGCTGATTTCATTCGTGTGCGCTGGCTGCGTGGCGGCATTCTTCCAGTCGCGATGGAAGGTGGAACAGCCGGCGACCGCCAGCCAGAACAGGGACAAAATGAGGGCGCGAGGAGCCGCAAAGCCGGGCAATGCACAAGCACGTTTCATGGTATGACGCTATCCACAACCCAAATGTGGCCGTGATTCCTAGCCGCCGGGTGAAGTGGCGTCAAACCTGATTGTGGACCAGGGATTGACAGTCACCGCGAGGGAGCCGAATAGTGACCAGCGATGCGGATTTATGATTTGGCGATGACGCACCAGTTGGACGCGGATGATTTTTTCATTCATCGCGTCCAGCAGCATTGCGCTGAGCGGGGATTGAACTTTTTTTTGATCGAGCCGGTTTGGGCTGAGGCCTTTTACGAGAAGTTGAGCCGGGGCAAAGTTGGAGCGCGCGTCCTCCTCAACATGCACAGCGAGCATCATCAGCCGGAGGAGCTTTACCACCGCCTGGTCAATCTCGCTTTTGAGCGAAAAATCCAGGTGATCGATCCGCCGGACGTCGCTCGAGCTGCGTTTGATAAAGCGCGCCTGCATCCGCGGCTTGGGGCCGCCGGGTTTGATTTGCCTTACACGGTCATCGTGCCGGCCCGGCCAGTGGACGGTTTTGCCCTGACCGAGGCGGACTTCGCCAAACTCGGCAGCCCGTTCGTCATCAAGCCGGGCATGGGTTATGGAAAACGCGGCGTCATTTTGAACGCGACGAGCCTCCAGGACATCGCGCGCTCGCAACGCGATTGGCCGGATGCGCATTTCCTGGTGCAGGAGCGGATCGTTCCCCGCACGTTGGACGGGAGCCCGGCCTACTTCAGGGTTTTTTACGTGTTCGGCTCGCTCTGGTTTTCCTGGTGGAACTGCTTTACGGACCGCTACGCCACGCTTACGGCGCAGGACATGGAGAAGCACGAGTTGCAGCCCCTACGCGAAATCGTCTGCCGGCTGGCGGATTTGACGCAGATGAGTTTTTTTTCCAGTGAGATTGCGCTGACGGACGAAGCCAGGTTCGTTCTGATCGATTACATCAACGATCAATGCCACATGTTAACGCAATCCGCGAACCCGGCCATCGGCGTCCCGGATGACATTGTGGCCGGCATCGCGCGCCGGTTGGTGGATGGCGTGCAGCGATTGATCCGGCAATCAGGCTGACATGATCCTCCGCGCTGGCCAGTTTGAATTCGAGTTTCCGAGACCCGTGATGCTGATGGGGATCGTAAACGTTACGCCCGACTCGTTTTCAGACGGAGGATTATTTTTGGACCCGCAAGCCGCGCTGGACCACGCCCTTCATCTCATTGAGGAGGGCGCGGACATCATTGATGTCGGGGGAGAATCGACGCGGCCCAATGCCACGGCTGTCAGCGAATTGGAAGAATTGAAACGAGTGGTTCCGGTGTTGGAACAACTTTCGACCCGCGTGAAAGTGCCGATCTCGATTGACACTCGAAAACCCGCCGTGGCGCGCGCGGCGCTGGCGGCGGGCGCCAGTCTGATCAATGACATCGAAGCCAACCGTGACGATCCGGAGATGTGGCGCCTGGTGGCGGAGGCCGGGGCGGGTTACGTGGCCATGCACATGCAGGGCACACCTTCGACCATGCAAAACCACCCGACTTATGGCAACGTAGTGCGAGATGTGGACGCGTTCTTCGAGCATCGCCTGGCGCGACTGGCCGCCGCGGGCGTCCAAGCGGAACAAGTGATTTTGGATGTCGGGATCGGTTTTGGGAAGACGCTCGGGCATAATTTGGAGTTGCTGGGCGGTCTGAAGCGTTTTACAAGATTCACGCGCCCGCTGCTGCTTGGCGTCTCGCGGAAGTCATTCATCGGAAAATTGCTCGGCGTGGAAGTGGGAGCACGATTGCCCGCGGGCCTGGCCTGCGCTTGCTGGGCCGTGGAAGCCGGCGCGCAGATCATCCGCACGCACGACGTGGGGCCAACCCTGCAAGCCGTTCGCATGATCGAGAATATCCTGAACCATCGAAGCTAGTGGATTGGAATTTGCACACAATTTGGCGGTTCATCGTGGAGATTGCTATTCTCGCGGTGGGAATTTACTACGCGATCATGTACATGCGCGGCACGCGCGGGTGGCCGGTCGTGATTGGGTTCGCGGTGATGATCGGCGTGACGCTGGTGACCACTCTTCTGAAGCTTCAAGTGCTGAGTTTCCTGCTGCAAACCTTCTTCGCGTTTTCGGCCGTGGCGGTGCTGGTCATCTTTCAACCGGAGCTGCGGCGCCTCCTGGCCGAGCTGGGAAATCTGCCCCTCTTCAACGCCACGCGCGAGCAGCGCGAGAACATCGAAGTGATCGTGCAAACAGCCGAACGCCTCTCCGAAGTTCGGATCGGCGCCTTGATCGCGATTGAACAATCGATTCAGCTCCAGGAGGTCGTCGAGTCGGGCATCGCCGTCGGCTGCGAGGCCACACCCGAAATGTTGGAGACGATTTTTTTCCCCAACAACGCGATCCACGATGGGGGTGTGATCATCAAAGAGGATCGAATTGCCTTCGCGGCTTGCATCTTCCCGTTGACGCAGCGCCAGGATTTGAATCCCTCGCTCGGAACGCGCCATCGGGCTGCCATTGGCCTCAGCGAAGAAACCGATGCCGTCGTGGTCGTTGTCTCCGAGGAATCCGGAGCCATTTCCTACGCGTATAAGGGCCAGCTCGTGCGTGGCATCACGGTGGAAGAACTGCGGGCGTTCTTGACTTCCGTCTTTGTTACTCGAACAAGTTCGCGCAGCCTGGTCTATCGGTTTCGCAAGTGGGCGACCAGCCGGCCGGCGCCCTCCGCTTCCATGGTCTCGAACTTCCCGCAAAAGTAGCCATGGCCGTGCCGGACCTTATTCTGAACAACTTTCGCTGGAAGGCGGGCGCGCTCACCATGGCGGTGTTCATCTGGTTCCTCATCCAGTTCGCGATTTCCAAGGGCTATCGGCCCCGCGAAACCCCGTTGACCGATACCCGGGATCACACCTTTCCCGATGTCTCTGTCCTGGTGCTTGCCGCCCCGGACGACCCGCAAGTTTTCAGAGCCACTCCTGCGAAAGTCGAGATCACGATCCGCGCCACGCCCCTGGCCTTGAACCAACTGACCCAGGATGATATAAGAGCGTTCGTCGATCTGTCGGAAACGACCAATCTGGTCAGCGAGCTCAAGGACGTGCTGGTGCGAACGCCCAATGGCGTTGATCTCACGAGCATCCGGGTGAAACCGCCGTCCGTCAAAGTGGAGCGGAGCAATGGGCCTTAGCCAATACGTAGTAAGTATGCTGTTGAAATTGGGGAGCACACGCGCCCTCGCGTGTTTCGACCGGCGCCTCGCCGGTCGAAATAGACGTGCCGATCGGTCACTAAACGGTGAAGTGTTCGAGCGCATAGTGTGGTCGGCGAGGGCGCCGACCACTGCACGCGAGGGCGCGTGCGCTCCCCGTCTCAACGGAGAGGTTACGGCTTAGGGTTATGGGCATGAGTTCATGGAAAAAGATTTTTGGGACCGATGGCGTCCGGGGAACGGCCAACATCGAGCCGGTCACCGCGGAAACCGCCTTGAGACTTGGCCGCGCGGCGGGGCACGTGTTCAAGAATCTCCAGCACTCCTCGCGGGCCCGCGGCAAACACAAAATTGTCATCGGCAAGGACACGCGCCTTTCCGGCTACATGCTGGAGAACGCTTTGTCTTCCGGGATCCTTTCCATGGGCGTGGACGTTTTGTTCATCGGCCCCTTGCCCACGCCCGGCGTCGCCTATGTCACGCGCAGTTTGCGCGCCGACGCCGGGATCGTCATCACGGCTTCCCACAATCCGTACGCCGACAACGGCATTAAGTTCTTTCGCCCGGATGGCTACAAACTCGACGACAACATCGAGCGGCAAATCGAAGAGTTGGTCTTCAGCGGCGAAATCGAAAACATCCGGCCCACGGCCGATGAAATCGGCAAAGCAGTCCGCATCGACGACGCGCTGGGGCGGTACATCGAATTCGCCAAGGCTTCCTTCCCGAAGGGACTCACATTGGAGGGCATGCGCATCGTCGTGGATTGCGCCCATGGCGCGACCTACAAATCGACGCCCTGCGTCCTGCGCGAACTCGGCGCCGAAGTCATCGTGTTCGGGAATCAACCGGACGGCAAGAACATCAACAAAGAGTGCGGGTCGATGCATCCCCAGAGCATGTGCCAGAAAGTCTTCGAGTACCGGGCGGACCTGGGCATCGCTCACGACGGGGATGGCGACCGGGTGTTGATGTGCGACGAGACTGGGACGTTGATCGATGGCGACGACGTCATGGCCATCGCGGGGCTGCACATGCTGGAGCAACGAACGCTCAGGCAGAATACGCTGGTCACGACGATCATGAGCAACGCCGGATTGGAAACCGCCATCACCCAGGCCGGAGGGCGCGTCATCAGAACTCCGGTCGGCGACAAGCACGTCATCGAAGAAATGCTCCGCGGCGGATATAACTTCGGCGGCGAACAAAGCGGCCATTTGATCTTTGGCGACCATTGCACGACCGGCGATGGATTGATTGCCGCGCTGCAGGTTCTCCAAACTATGAAGACGAAGCAGCAGCCGCTGTCCAAGCTGGCGCGCTGCTGGATTCGATTTCCGCAGATTGTCTCCAATGTCCGCGTGCGGGAAAAGCGGCCGATTGATCAGCTCGATGGCGTCGCGCAACTCGTCGCCCAGGCCGAGGCGGAAGTTCAGCCGAGCGGTGGACGCGTGTTGCTGCGTTATTCCGGAACCGAACCCAAGGCGCGGCTCATGATCGAAGGGCGCGACGCCGCGGCCCTGGAGCGCTGGAGCAAGCTGATCTGCGACGCGATCAAAAAGCAGATCGGCGCCTAAACAGGAGCGCCGAACTCCGATTCGGCACGACGAAGGGGTCAGGACTGATCACGATTGTCAACCTGCCTCGTGGAATTGCCTTACTGTTTTAAGCGATAGAACCTGCGGTTGCCGGTTATTGCAATTGCCTTGTCGCTCCCGACCCCCGCGACGTCGGCCCAGGGTCCTGTCAGGTCGTCTGCAGCCTGCAAGGTGGCCGTTCCCGCCCATTCAAGCGTGATGCTCTTGCCGTCAGCCTTAATGCTGGTGATCTTCGGCTTGTCCGTCGGGGGCGGAGGAGCAGTGTAAGGAACGAAGGCTCTATAAGCTTTGATCGCGCTCGCGTCCTTCGGATCATTGATGAGATGCCGCGATCCGTCTGGCGCAATGGTGTACCATTCGACGGTTGAGAAGAGGTAGCCCTCCATGTAAATCATGCGGAACGGATAAACGCCCGCCTTTTCCACCGCGAACGTGAAGTCGGTGCTAGACACACCCCGGCCTGAGTTAAACTCGCCCAGGGTTGTGGCGATTTTATCGGGCAGGTCGCCCGAATAGAACGACACCCGGAATCCGTCATCACTGATCACGCCCATCTGCACGACACCGGCTGGCAGGTCCAGGTAAGTGAGAATCTCCAGCGAGTAGCTATCGTCGTCGGTGCCGTCATTGGCCAAACCAGGTGTATTCTGAACGAAGTTGCCTGAAGCATCGGTATTGGGGAAGTATCCTTGTCCACCACTGTTCCAGTAGTTAATCGTGCCGGTCTCGGCGTAATACGCATTGCCAAACAGTTTCTCCGTGAACTGCGACGTGTCCGCTTCGTTCTCTCCGCGCTTGCCGGCCAGTTGCTCCTCGGTCCAAGCCAGGTCGTACGGCTGGCCTGGAGACTTCCAGGTCCGGACCAGGAAACCTCTCTTGGAAGTGTCCGGGGTGACGGCTGCATTGGCGCGAATCAGATCATAGTTCTGCACCGTAAACGACCATTCGTTGGTAAAGCTGATGTTCTGATCGTCTTTGTAAGTCACTTTGGCGGTGTGGACGGAGCCAGGACCCCACAGAGTGGCCGGGACGAAGCTCACAGTCGTGATGTCACCTTGCTTGGACGAAGTCGCGGCGACCGTGGCGCCGTCCAATTCCAATACGACTGAACTCGGAACCAGCTTTGTGGCGCCGTCCTGAAAACTAACACTGATGCCCCTGTAAAAGAGCGCGTTCACGGTGCCCGGGCTGGGAACCGGACTCGCTATCAGCGGCTGCAGGACGGCGCTGGCTAAAGGAGATTCGGGCGGCCCCGGATCGGTTGGGTCGGGAAGGCTTGCGAGCTGAAGGATAAGCGCGTCCACCGTGCAGCCATCTTCGCGTTGCCCGAGATCGATGGTATAGATCCCAGGGGCTGGAATGCTGAAATTCGCCGGCTTATCACCACCGCCAAAATCGTATCTGTTTGGTGCGGCATCGCCGTGCCAGCCGCCGCCGCCACTGAAATCCGTCTCGGTACGCAAGGCGTAGCGATACAAAAACGGGGAAGTGATTTCCACGATTCGTCCATACATCGAGTCGCTCTGGTCATCATACCCACTCCACCGCAGCCAAAGCCGATAAACGCCAGGTGTGGTGATCTGGACCTTGTAGAGAGCATGCGGACCTACTTCGAGGTAGTCTCGGGTGTTGCGGTTTTGGCCGGAATCCGGTTGAACTTGCAGGAACTTTCCTCCCCGGGCGTTGTTGAAGTCTCTTATGGCTGGGGTATCCGGCACGACGACCCATTTGTGGTCATCATCCTGTGCGCTTTTAAGCGAGTCATAGTGTTCGGCCTCGACGACGACGCGTCCGCCGACTTCGTTGTAAATCGCCGCTTGAGGACTCCAGGCACCGAAGCCCGAGGCCAGCAGGGGGATCAATAGAGATTTGAACGATAGACTTTGCATAGATTTGGTGTGTGAATTACTAAGGGCGTTAAAGCTGATCGACGTATTGGCGGTGGTTGACTTGGCTGGTTGCATGGCTGGCATACCCGCGCCATCGGCAAGCAGCGCCGGGAGATAGGTCGGGTTAGCCTCAGGAGCTGTTTTTTCACGGTGATTGATTAAGCTCGGCCAGCAGTGCCGGGTCGAAGATCGGATTCGTCGCTTCCAGCCATGGCCAGATCATGGTTCGCTTCGACAGCCAGATGGCATCGCGTCGGTCGTCGGCATTGGCCGGCGGCTGTGAGCAGGAACCTTTCTTAATCTTTGGCGCAAAGCGTCAGCGATGAGACTCGATGCGACCGTCATGAACTGTTTATGGAAATTCCTTTTCAAGGTTTGTAAGCGCATTGGCGAAGAGGGAGCGGGAATTCCGCGCTACTTAATCTTTCGCGTGGCGCGCTCCTGCATCCAGATAATGTCTTTGTTGTTGGGCGTTAACCTCCCCATGATAGCCACGTTGTAATCGCCTTTCTTGATCGGCGGCATGGTTCGCGGGTCCAGCCAGCGTTTGGTTTCAGAATGGCCGTCTGCGAACGAGAATCCACCAGCGCGGTTGTGGTAGCTGGCCGGATAATCCTCAATAAACTGGGTCTTCGTTGGCTGATCTGGATAGCCCGTCATGTCGACGAGAAAGTTGGCCTGGTTGACGCTGTCCTCCCGCATGTCCAGAAAGATGAACGTTCGCGCTGGACCGGGATCCACCATGTCACCAAGACGCAGATAAAGTCTCCAACCCCCGCCGGACCAGCCCCAATCCTTTCCATCCCAGCCGCCGGCCCAAAAGTTCATCGACATGCTGCGCACGCGCGGCATGGTCCGGCCCTTGTACGGGCCGGAAGCAGGTTTGACGGTGGAAGTGTCTGCCGGGCAACGCCAGATGTCGGCCGAACCGGTATACTTCCAGAGGAGGCTTTTCTTGATATCCTCCTCGACATCCCAATTCGAACGATTATTCGGGCTGAAGTTCATAAGCCCGATCACCCAGGCGTACGGCGTGGCGTAGGAAGTGGCATAGGGAATTTGATCGCTGCTATCTTCGGCGTACATGCGCCAGGCCAAAAGCAATTGCCGGTGATTGCTCAGGCATTGGATTCCCTGCGCCTTCGTTTTCGCCTTGGCCAGCGTTGGCAAGAGCAAGCCCGCCAGAATCGCGATGATCGCAATCACGACCAGCAGTTCGATCAAGGTGAATCCGGCCGAAGGCTCTTGATCATACTGGCAACGGCCGTTGAACCACGAATGCACGCGAATGAACGCGAATCGACCGTCGCTGACACCGTGTGTCTGTTCGCCGAGCTGGTGAGCGCTCGTTTTGGGCGAGTTCGCGTGAATTCGCGTGAATTCGCGGTTGTTCGAATCCGAACCGCCGTTCTCGGGATAATCAGCCTTCCGGTGCGTCGTTCGCTTCGACTTGCACGTAGGAAGGAGGGACGTTGTTTTCATAAGCCGCTGCGAAGTGGATTGTTCAGCATTTGTTCGGTCGTCGCAATGCGCTTCTATTGGGGTAATGACGGAAAATTTGCGGTTTGTTACAGCGCATTTTTGGAGACGCTGCGGCGCTGGCTGGCATTAAGGAATTGGTATGCGCCAGCATTGCGCCACACGTTGCACACGTTGGGTACCACTTGCCTGTCAGCTCTTCGTCAAGTAGCCTTGTCTGCCGCATCGAAAATTTAATCGAAGGTCTGTGATACCCCTAATTGAACAGAACCGAGACGCGCTCGCCAAGCTGTGCCGCCAGTTCCGCGTGGAGCGGCTGGAGGTTTTTGGCTCCGCGGCCAAAGGCACCTTTCAGGCGGATTCCAGCGACGTGGATTTCCTGGTAACATTTGCCGACCCCAAGCCGGGCACGTACGCCGACCGTTATCTGGGTCTCCTGCTGGCCTTGGAAAAGCTCCTGCAGAGAGAGATCGATCTCGTGACCGAGCGGTCCATTCGCAACCCTTACTTTCGAAAGGCCGTGGAGGCGACGCGCCAGCCTATCTATGACAGACGAGGCGAAGAAGCTGTTGCTTGACTTGCTCACGGCCTGCCGGGCGATCGAGAGCTTTGCGGCCGGCCGGAGCTTCGCCGAATACGAGAAGAATGAACAATTTCGCGCCGCCACGGAACGCAAGTTCGAAATCATCGGCGAGGCGCTCAGCCGCTTGACCCGCAAAGCGCCCGAGGTAAGCGAGCGGATTTCCGAGGTGCCCGCCATCATTGCCTTTCGGAACCGAATCACTCATGGCTACGACGCGATTGACGACCTCGTCGTGTGGGACATCGTGGAACAAAAAGTGCCGGTGCTCAAGGCGGAGGTCCAGAACTTGTTGCGAGAGGCCGAACCGGAATAGAGTCGCGCGGCGAGGGAGTCCGCGAAGTCGCCGCTGTGGATTGGAGGCCCGCGCGTGCTTCTAAGCCGTAACTATGCAGTCGAAACTGGGAAGCACACGCGTCGGACACTCACCAAATGGTGGCTGGTTCGATGGCACCATTGTGGTCGGCGAGGGCGCCGTCCACAGCACGCGAGGGCGCGTGCGCTCCCCATCCAAACTGAATAGACACGGCTAAGTCTGAAGCTCCGGCATTCCCTGAAGCTAAAAGCGGTGACTCCGCAGACTTCGTCACCGCCGTCCAAAGCGGCGACTCGCTGCGCTCGTCCCCGCACTCCAAAACGCCCATCACTCCACGCTCATCGCCAGCAATACGTACGATGCCTCAGTCTTTGCGGACACCAGATCGATGTGCGAAATCTCCCAGTCCGGGTGCGGGTTGGCCCACGTGTATTTGTAAAGCCACACCGACCATTGCAGTGAGTTGGCGAAGGGATTGGTGCCGATCCACACGGCCTCGGCCTGCTTAGGCGCGTACTCTGACCCGGACCGATCGCCTCCCGCGTGCACCCGGTTTTGGATCGCGAGCTTCTCACTCTGGCCATTCGCATACGCGACGACTAACGTGGCCAGCGGCTCGCCTTCGGTCCTGTAGGCCCCACCCTCCACAGAGTGGAGAAAGTGAAGCCGTGCACAGCGCTGCTGGATCTTGATGCCGCTCACCTTCTCAGGATGACGATGTCCTCGGGCTTCAGCCCCTAAACCAAACAACTCGATTTGACCCCGCACGTCGAAACTAACTCCGCCAAGTTTCTGCATGCCGACCCGGAACCCTTCGGTGATGGCGCCGGTATAGTGGTCCGACAGATCGATCAGGGGGGCATCGGCTCGCGGGTCGCGTGGCGGGATGACGCGACGCAACTCTTCGTAGCTCTTCGCAGTCGTCCGTGCTTTGGCAAGACATTGCTCCGCGTAGGAGCGGAGTAGCGCGAACTCCGGGTGGTCCGCATGAAGCCGAGCGAGTTGTTGCCAGTGGAAAGCGGCGGCGAACCAATCCAGCGCGCCCGCCGCCGCTTTGGCCTCCTGCTCGTGCCACGTTTCGAGCGGCACGCTGGAGGGGCCAACGAAGGGCGCTGGAGCCGTCTGAGCGGTGCCAGACTGCTCTGGAGTTGCGTGGCGTTCTCCCTCACCCCGGCCCTCTCCCGCTGGGAGAGGGGGAATGGCACTCGGCCCTTTAACCACCCCGGACGCGTTCGAATCCTCAGTGCGCGGTCTGCCACTCTCCCTCTCCCAGCGGGAGAGGGCCGGGGTGAGGGAGAGAGCATCGTGTGCCGCTGGCTCGCGCCCCCGTCTTTCGATTTTGGATTTTGGATTTTGGATTTTGGAGTTGCGTGTCAAGCGCTCCCAAGCGGCGGTGATCTCTTCCAGCTTCAACGGCGTCCAACCGCCGGTCCCGTCCAGGCGACTGCCCGAAAGGAGTTGGGCGAGGTCCGTTGCGTCGGACGCAGACAGACGCGAGGACGGCAGCATCACGGTCCGGTACGCTGTCTCATTCAATGTGTATTGACTTCGCACAAGAGGGGTGATGGGCAGGCCGGACGCCACGTCCCAAACCTGGGCCTTCGCCATTTCGCCTTCGAGGATCACGAAGTGACTCGTCTCGTCGAGCCAGGCTTGCATCGGCACGATCTTCATGCTGATCGGGTGCAGTGGCACATCCAGTCCGCCGAGCATGCTGCGCACACGGATAAGGTTGTTCATTTCTTTCGAGACCGACACCAGGCCGCGCAACGCCATTTCGTTGATGCCTGTCGGCTGAAGTGGTCTGAGCAAGACGGGCGGCGCGGCCTCGCGGTGCAGGTCCCACACGCGCCGGAGACTGTCCTGTGAAACGGTGAGCACACGCCGTCCGTCCGGGCTGAAGACGGCGTTTTGGACGATCTGATCGTGCGGCAAGGGCGGCACCAGCGGCTGGGCGGT
>JACPRI010000068.1 GCA_016190065.1 Verrucomicrobiota bacterium | reverse complement strand
CGATGGGAGGCACGCGATGGGCCAAGGCGAAGGCGCAAGCGGAAGAAGCGGTGCGCGACCTGGCGTCGGAGTTGCTCGCGATCCAAGCCGCGCGGGAATCCAAGCCGGGTCACGCCTTTGCGCTGGACACGCCCTGGCAACGGGAATTCGAAAGCTCGTTTTTGTACGAGGAGACGCCCGATCAAGATCGCGCCATCCTGGAAACCAAGAAAGACATGGAAGTGGCCCGGCCGATGGACCGCCTGATTTGTGGCGACGTGGGCTACGGCAAAACGGAGGTTGCCTTGCGCGCCGCATTCAAAGCGGTCATGGACGGAAAACAAGTCGCGCTGCTCGTTCCCACGACGGTCCTGACGCAGCAGCATTTCAACACTTTCCGGGAGCGCATGGCGGATTATCCGGTGCGGGTGGAACAGTTGTCGCGCTTCTGTAGCCGCCGCGAGCAAAAACGCATCGTGGAGCAGGTGGCGAACGGGTCCGTCGATATCGTGATCGGGACGCATCGGCTGCTTCAGGACGATATTGCGTTCAAGGAATTGGGCTTGGTGATCATCGATGAGGAGCAGCGCTTCGGCGTCCTCCACAAAGAGAAACTGAAACAGCTCCGGACCCTCGTCGATGTGCTCACGCTCAGTGCCACGCCAATTCCCCGGACGCTGTACCTCGCTTTAACCGGCGCGCGCGACATGAGCACCATCGAAACGCCGCCGCAAGACCGGCTTCCTGTGCAAACTTTCGTCTCGAAGTACGACGAACGATTGATCCGCGACGCGATCCAGCGCGAGATCAATCGCCAGGGCCAGGTTTATTATCTGCACAACCGCGTGCAGGACATCGAGCGCGTTGCCGTGCGCATTCAATCGCTGGTTCCAACCGCACGGATCATTGTGGGCCACGGTCAAATGCACAGCGACGATCTGGAGGAAGTGATGACGCGATTTGTGAACGGCGAGGCCGACGTGCTGGTTTGCACGACGATCATCGAGAGCGGCATCGATATTCCCAACGCCAACACGATCATCATCGATCGCGCGGATCGCTTCGGCCTGAGCGACCTGTATCAACTCCGCGGGCGTGTAGGGCGTTACAAGCATCAGGCCTATGCGTATCTGCTTTTGCCCCGGCACGCCGCGCTCTTGAGCGACGTGCGCAAGCGGATCAGTGCGATCCGGCAGTATTCGAGCCTGGGCAGCGGTTTCAAGATCGCGATGCGCGACCTGGAAATTCGCGGCGCCGGGAACCTGCTCGGCGCCGAGCAAAGCGGACACATCACGGCCGTCGGCTTTGAGTTGTATTGCCAACTGCTCAAGCAAAGCGTCAGCACGTTGAAAGGGGAGAAGGTGAAGCCGCGCGTGGACGTTCAGGTTCGCTTGGATTTTCTGGCGCTGAGCCCGGGGGAGGAGGCAAAAGTAATCAGTGATCAGGGGTCAGGGATCAGTGGGGGAAAGGCGGAAGGCAGAAAGCGGAAGGCAGAAGCCGGCGGACGAGAAGAAGACGCGAGCGGCTGGCGAAGTGCGAGCGAAGATTTCAAATCAGAAATCAGAAATCAGAAATCAGAAATTCGAAGGGCTGCTGGTTACATTCCGTTCGCCTACATCGGCGAGGCGCGGCAGCGGATTGAGGTTTATCGCAAGCTCGCTCAGATCACAGACAAGCCGTCGCTGGATCGGCTGCGTCGGGAGTTGCTGGATCGGTTCGGTAAACTCCCGCGCGCCATGGAACTGTTGCTTTTGGTGACGGAACTCAAGTACCTGGCGAGCGACCGTGGCGTCGCGAGCCTTGAGACCAAGGAGGACAAGCTCATGCTGACCCGCAACAACGATTACATCACGCTGGCCGGCAAGTTCCCACGGCTGACCAAGAAAGACGCGCGCGCCCGGCTCCTCGAGATCAAGAAGCTTCTTTTGGCGCTCTAGCCATCATGAAACCAATGGTCCGCACGCTTCTGTGAGCAGGAAACCGTCTTCTCCCTCTCTTCCGACGCAGGAGGAGGAGGAGAGGGCTGGGGAGAGGAGTTTGTCTTTATCGAATTTCCCCTCTCCTTAATTTTCTCCCCACTCGTTCCTCGCGGGAAGAGGAAGAAACCATTGGCTGTTCGCGGAGATTGTTGATGCGTCGCCGTGGGTCTTCCGTTGACACGGGCGCTGCTTGTGCGCCATCCTCCGCGAGCGTCCCGTTCCAACATCGAGCATGAAAACGAAAGGCGCGTCCTCGCCCGTCGCGATTATAGCGGCCGTCATTTTGACGGGTTGTGCCGTGCCTCTGCGATCGAACGATTCTCGGCCGGATCGGATCACGGAGGAATCGGCTCGGGGGAAACGCCTCTTTCAAGGTCATTGCGCGCGTTGTCACGGAATTCAGGCCACCGGTGGATTCGGTCCGAGCCTGGCGCAACCCAAATTGCGAAATGCGCCGGACCAAGCCGCCTTAATCCGGGTCATCAGAAATGGAATCCCCGACACCGCCATGCCCGGCGCCTGGCAAATCTCGGATGGAGACGCCCGCTTGCTGGCGAGCTATGTTCGCACTCTGGGAAAGGTCGTTCCACGGCCCATGCCGGGCGACGCCGTGCAAGGCCGAGCGATCTACGAAGGCAAAGGCACGTGCGCGACCTGCCATCGGATTCAGGGGCAAGGCGGAGTCACCGGGCCGGATTTGACAAGCGTCGGACGCCGTCGCGGACCCGAGTATTTGCGGCAAGCGCTTGTTGATCCGGGCGCGGCGCTGCCGGAAGTTGGCGGCGATGCGCATGCGCCGCCGGGCTACGCACAGTTCCTTCCAGTTCGCGTCTTGATGCGGGAAGGCCGCGAAATCCAAGGCATCCGATTGAACGAAGACGATTTTACAATTCAACTGCGCGACGCGGATCATCGAATCCATTCGTTGCGCAAGAGCGAACTCAGCCAATTGCAAAAGGAATTCGGCAAAAGCCCGATGCCGAGTTACGAGTCGGTTCTGACCCCTGCGGAGTTGGATGATCTGATCGCTTATCTGGCAAGCTTGAGAGGTGATGAATGAAACTAGGTTTGAGCTTTCTTCAAGAGTCGGTGCGGCAGCGGCGTCCTGCGCGCTGTTCTCCCTCACCCCGGCCCTCTCCCGCGGGGAGGGGGAGGTTGGTTTTGGCGCCAATAGCCAGACCGAGGCCTCTCGAACCTTCCCAACGCTGGAATGGATTCTCCCTCTCCCAGCGGGAGAGGGCCGCGGTGAGGGAGAAAGGGAGAAGGAAAAATCCGATACGGCGACTACTCCGGGATCATTGTTCGGCCTTGGCTTCTGGCCTTGCGATCTTGTGCCTGCTTCCGGACATCAGTGCTCAAGTGCCTTACGGGCGGATTCTCAACGCCGAGCGTGAACCGACCAGTTGGCTAACTTACTCCGGCAGCTATCGGTCACATCGCTTTTCCACGCTGGAGCAGATCAATACCGCCAATGTGGCTTCGCTGCGGCCGGTCTGGGTTTATCAACTCAAAAGGCCGGGCGTCTTCGAGAGCTCGCCCATTGTGGCCGACGGCGTGATGTATCTCGTGGAACCGCCCAGCACCGTCACCGCCCTGGATGTGCGCAGCGGACGCCGTCTTTGGACGTGGTCGCCATCCATGCCGAAGGACGTCAAAGCGCTGGGTTTTCCGGCCACCAACCGCGGCGTCGCCATTCTGGACGAGATGATTTTCGTGGGCACGTTGGACGCCCACCTGGTTGCGCTCGACGCCAAGACCGGAGTCGTTCGCTGGGATGTTAAGGTGGCCGAGAACAAGACCGGGCATTCAATCACCTGCGCGCCTTTGGCGCTGGACGGCAAAATCATTATTGGCATCAGCGGCGGCGAAGCCGGCATTCGCGGTTTTCTTGATGCCTATGAACATTCAACCGGGAAACGTCTCTGGCGATTCTGGACCGTTCCGGGCAAGGGCGAGCCGGGGAACGAAACCTGGGGCCGCAACAGTTGGAAGACGGGCGGGGGCGCGACGTGGGTGCCCGGCTCTTATGATCCTGCGCTCAATCTTCTTTACTGGGGCGTCGGGAATCCCGCGCCGGACTGGAACGGCGACGTGCGGCCCGGCGACAATCTTTACACCTGCTCCCTCGTGGCGCTCGACGCAGCGACGGGAAAACTGAAATGGCATTTCCAATTCACGCCGCACGACACACACGACTGGGACGCCAATCAAATTCCTGTCTTGGTCGATGCGGAAATCGGCGGACGCCCTCGCAAGCTGATCGCCATGGCGAATCGCAATGCCTTTTACTATTTGCTGGACCGCGTGACCGGCGAATTCCTTTTGGGTGTCCCGTTCGCGAAGCAAACCTGGGCGCAAGGATTGGATGCGCGGGGACGCCCAATCGTGCTGCCGAATACCGAACCGACCGAGCAAGGCACGCTCGTTTGGCCCAGCCTCCAGGGGGCGGCGAACTGGTACAGCCCGAGCTACAGCCCCAAGACGGGCCTGTTCTACGCAGCCGCGAGGGAAATGGGATCTTACTATTTCAAGTCCGACGTCGAGTATAAGCCCGGCACGTATTTCATGGGCGGCGGCGAACAGGAGTTGGGCGGCGACAAAGCCTCCGGCGCCGTGCGCGCCTTGGACCTCACGACAGGCCAGCGCGTCTGGGAATTTCCATTGCACTCGCCTCCGTGGGCAGGGCTCCTGTCCACGGCTGGTGGGGTGGTTTTCGGCGGATCGAATGAAGGCAACTTTTTCGCGCTCGACGCCCGCACCGGCAAACCGTTGTGGGCATTTCAAACCGGCGGCAGCGTCCACGCGAACCCGACGACGTTTCAGGTCGATGGCCAGCAGCGCGTCGCGATCGCGGCGGGCAATGCGCTGTTTGTTTTTGGATTGTGAAAGGAATGATCAATCAAGCCGAAAAGAAGGAAAGGGCGCGAAAGGAACCACGGCAAGAGTCGGACGCCTTCTTTTGTCTCTGCGCGCTCCTTGCGGCCAGCCATTGCTTGGCTCTCTGTTTCGGGAACTCGCTTGTGTCTTTAACTCTTGTAGGACACAGTTGCTCCATTCGTATGACAATCAGCATCCGTTTAAGCCCAGAAGAAGCTCGAGAATTGGCGGCATTAGCGAAGAAGACCGGACGTTCCAAAAGCATGATTTTGCGCGAGGCCTTTCGGCAATCCCGCTCTGCCAAAGCGGACGCACGCAAGCAACGCGCCTTGGCGTTGGCTGGTTCGCTGTCCGGCGCGAGCGACCTTTCCGAACGAGAAGGTTTTCGAAAGCGATGAAGCTCATCGCGGATACCGGCCTAGTGGTGGCGTTTCTGAATCGACGGGATGCGCACCACGCGTGGGCCGTTAATTTGGTATCAGAAAGCGATTTCCCAATCCTGACGTGTGAGCCGGTCCTCACGGAAGCCGCCTGGCATCTCCAGGATTCCGAGCGGATGATGCTCATGGTTTCCGACGATATTCTGCGGCCGGCTCTGGATTGTCGCGATGAAGCCGGTGCGCTCTTGGACTTGGTGCGCCGGTACAAAGATCGCGCGCCTGATTTCTGCGACCTTTGCGTAGTCCGAATGTCCGAACTGTTTTCTCGCCACACCGTCGCCACGGTAGATCGCCGCGATTTCAGCATCTACCGGCGATTTGGCAGAAGCGCGATTCCGTTTCTCTGCCCGGAATGAAGGCGGTTGGACGGTGCACTCCTACTATACACGGCGCAACAAGTTTGCTATGATGCAGGCACTATGGCAGCCGACGACATTCTTTTGGAAGCGGAAGAGAAAATGATGAAGACGGAGGAGGTCGTCCAGCACGAGTTTTCCGGAGTGCGGACGGGCAAAGCGTCTCCTGCGTTGGTCGAGAATATCCAGGTGGAAGTGTACGGCGCTCACATGCGAATCCGCGAGTTGGCCGGGATCACGACGCCGGAACCTCGCCTGATTCTGATTCAACCCTGGGATGCCACCACGGTGCACCCGATCGAGAAGGCGATTCAGAAGAGCAATCTGGGGGTCAATCCGGCCGTTGACAAAAAGCTGATCCGCATCGTGCTGCCGGAACTAAGCCAGGAGCGCCGCATCGAGTTCACCAAGATCGTGAGAAAAATGGCCGAGGACGGGCGCGTGGCCATCCGCCACGTGCGGCGCGTCGCGATTGAGCACCTCAAGAAAGAGGCCAAGGACGGCACGATCACGGAGGACGATTTGACGCACGCGGAGAAGGAAGTTCAGAAGTTGACCGACCAGTACATCGCGAAAATCGACGCGCACTTAGTTCACAAGGAAAAGGAGATCATGACGGTGTGATCCGAAAAAACCCTCTCCCCAGATGCTGGAGAGAGGGCGGTGCTACGCCGGGTGAAGGAACTTGCCCTGCGCAAACCGGCGGAAAGAACGGCGCTCAGGCAGGTTGTTCGACGACTGCGTCCACGCTATCCTGATGCAACACGGGTTCCTCTTCGAAATCCGGAGCCAGCTCTGCTTCAGGCACCATCTCCTGGTCCTCCAGAATCTGAATCGCATCGCGAATCACTTCCAATTCCGCCCTGGTCTTTTCGGCGTGCGGCGCGCATTCGTCCTGCAATTTGGCCAGCATTTCGATGCCGCCGGGCCGGTCAATCAACCGAGCTCGCAGGTATTCGATCTGTTCGAGCGCCTGGAGTTCAGGTTGATTTCCGACCAGGGACGCTTCCATTTCTTTTAGACCTTGCAACACAGTTTTCATTTGATCCTTTCTTGTTTGTTTGTGGTTCCCGTTTTTGCCGGCTTGTCGGAATGAAGTTCCGTTATTCGCGTTGCGGAAGGCAGTCACCAAACATGGAATGGACCGATTGGAAGGGGAAGTTTGCTTCCCGACCGAACCAAAATCCCAAGTGCCGAGCGGCGCCAGGACCTCCTTGTCCTTGGCCGCGCCCGTCGCTCGGGCGAGGAGCCCCACCGCCATGAGCTTTGCTCGATGGCCAGTGAGTTTGGACTCCCAAACCCTTTGACCCGCCGACGCGATAACCCTGTCGGAAACCCAACGGCAGTCTTGCTTCCGATATCGCCCGGTTATGCCCCGCCCGCTCCTCGCCCAGAGCTCGTGCAGTCCTTCCAGTTCCACGAATACCGACCGACTCACCATGGCCTGAATGATGTGGGGCGAATCGCCACGTACGTATGGGGCTCTAACCTCATTTTTCATGGGGTGAACAACTGCTTCGCGATGGGGGATTCCCTGATGTACAAGGCACTGATGGGCCAGCTTGCTGCTTCCTCACGATGTGAGCGCGACTTTTGATGGAGTTGGGTGTTCAGCCGTTAAGTCTGAAATTATGAGCGGCCCGATTTGTTTTCTTTGGACGCTCTTGATCGGATGCCAAAGCGTGGAGGGCCGCGGTTATGAAGAGCAGGTCCGAAAGCTTTTCATCGAAGTCGAACAAGTTTATCGGTTGAGCCGCGAGGAGCAGCAGGGGCAAATCCCCAAGCTTTGTCGTGACATTTATCCGGAACTGATGAGGCTTCACAGATACTCCGAATCGATCCACCTGGATCGTCCACCAATGCCCCATGTGCCGAGTTGGCGGTCAATGCACTCCAAGTTTTGCAGGGCAATTTGCCCCATCCGGAGACGATCGACGTCCTGGTGAACAGGGATCCTTCCCGTCCCACCAAGCACTATCAGGAGTTGTCTCTGATCTCGAGGAGAATGCGCCTGCAAAAGAGCAAGGGCTTCAGAAGGACAGCCTCTTTTGAAGCGGGTTTCCCTGCTAATTCATCCTAAACCAGCAGTTCAGCCGAAAGAAACGAAAGCAGCCAAAGAACTCCAGGTCATTTGTACCAATGCGTCCATTCATCCGTTCGGGTGAATGGCGCCAGCCCTGGAACTCTCTTTCTTTCGGCATCTTTCGCTTTTTTCGGCCATCCAATTGCCCGGATTAAGGAGCATTTGTCCTGAACTCCGGCTTCAGCGCGCTTTTCGCCACGGCCACAAAATGAAACGGCGAAGTGAAAGCCTGCGTCACAAGCGCCCCGGGACCGGGCGTCCGCTGTTCGAGAAGAATTTTCAAACTCGCCGGCGTGGATTCGATGCGTTGAATCTTGATCGCGTAGCCGCCCGTGGGTTTCCGCCCCATCGTGACGGCCACGACCATTTCTTTGCCAAAATCCACTGCGGGCGCGAGCACCCGCGGTTCGGCTTTTCCTTGGAGCGCCTTCCAATGTTTTTCCCACGCGGAGCGGGTCTTGATCACGAGATTGGTCGCCACGTCGATGCCGCTCTGGTTGCCCTGGGCGAGCGTTCGGAAAGGAATCTCCTCACCCAAAGCGCCAACGGCGCCAAACAGGAGAACACTGGCGAAGAGAAGTAACGCGGACACTCTTGTCGGCTGAGGCCTCAAAAATGCGCGGGCAGGACTACGCTGAACAAGTGCGCACATTACACCGCTGAACAGTCGAAGAATCCTGAACCGGCACCACGAACCCACCCCGACCCCTCCCGGGAGGGGAGCTACATTCGGCGCGTAGTTTGCAAGTTCCCCTCCTGGGAGGGGTGAAGGGGTGGGTCGGTTCATCGGAATGGCTGCCCACATCGAAGCGTTCAATCCAGTTGTCACTTGAGAAGCATGCCTCTGGATTCGCAATTCTTCAATGGAGATGCTGATGGGCGTTGTCTCGAACTTGTTCATATGATCCGAGAAACGGCAGTTCAACCCACGAAATACACCCAATACACGAAAGAACCAGGCCCGTTCGACAAGGGCCGCGACCGAGTTTGCGACAAAGCGTTCTCTCTGGGCAAGCTCTGTCATTCCATCGGCGATCCTCAGGGTTTTACCCCGCCGCTGGTAGGTCCATACCTACTGTGGACGCGATTATGGGAGGTATAATAGGGGGGTCCGCTATGGCGAGTTGCGATTTCGACACAGGAGAAACTGTATGAACACTGGCGCCCAAGGTGAGTTTAGTCTCGGTCTCTTTCTGGCGGTTCTTTCCATCGGCACGATCTTGGCCACAAGCATCTGGCTGGCGTACGATGCGAAGGTCAACCGCATCCCCACGACCGACAATCCTTACTCGATCCACAATGGCGCACTGGCCTGGTTCATTTCCTCGGTCGCCATCTGGATCGCCACTTTCCCGTATTACCTGGTCCGACGACGCCGTGTGCTCCAGGAGCGCCGAGATGCCGCGGTCGCCGCCGCCGCCGCTGAGTCCGATCCCTGGACCATTTCCTTCAGCGTCTCCAGAACCGGGAGAACCGAGGCGCGGGACCGCAAAAGCGATCTGGCCGGCTATTATGATACGGCCCAGGTTTGCCGAAATGGACACGTCATCACCAGTCATTACAACAACTGCCCCTCGCACCGGCAGGAGTTTTGCGATCAGTGCGGGGAATCCACCCTGACCAAATGCGAGAACTGCGGCACGGGGATTCGCGGAAACTACGATGTCCACGGCGTCGCCACGGCCAGTCCATACGTCACTCCGAGCTTCTGCCATGCGTGCGGAAGAGCTTATCCGTGGACAACCCAGAAACTTCAGGTTGCCAAGGAGTTGGTGGACGAACTGGAGTCGTTGGACCAGGCCGAAAAGCAAACGCTCAAGCAGAGTTTGGACGATCTGGTTCGCGACACGCCCAAGACCGAACCGGCTTTCTATCGGTTCAAAAAGCTCATGCGGAAGGTGGACCGGGAGTCATTTGAGGCCGTCAAGGCGGTGGTCATAGATCTGGCCAGCGAATCCGTCAAGCAGTCGATCGAGGCGATCGATTACACGATCCCGCCCAGCGGACTCACCGAGTTTTACACCAGGCCGGGAGCGCCTCTGGAAGCTGTCAAACCGAGCCCGGAACGGGCGAACGGCCATGGCGCCGAAATCCCCAGTTTGAGATTGGTTTCAAGCGAGCCTTCACCTGGGGAGAGCGGATCGACGGCCAAGGACACGACGAGTTTTCGGAAAAGGGAGGGAAAAGGCACCGGCAAAGCACGAAAGGCAAGTTGACCGGAACAAGATTCGTGACACGAATTTCGAATTTTCCTGATCACAGGCGGCGCCAGCTCCAGTTCAGCCGGGTCGATTTTCTCCCCGGGCGGAGGAGAGGGCGGGGGCAGCGATTTCCAGAAACGAAACTTCACTCTTTAACCTTCACAATTCGGTCCGCTCATTCCCCAGAGTCTTCAATCCACTGTTCCAGATCGGGGACTTCTCTGCTTCAACAGTTGGTTTTTCCAGCGAAAAACGTCCAAACTCCAATCTCTCACCCCCAGTGGGGGAAAGGGTGTCCGGAGGCATCACCGGCTGCTTCCAGCCTTGCGGAACGGGCGTTTGCGTTTAACCTCCTTCCCATTGTGAAAACCCACCTTCCTCTCCGCAATTGCCTGGGCAAGCCAATCCAGAATCTTGCCGTAATGGCCGCGCTCGGTGCGGCGATTTATGCATGGACGTTTTCGAGCACTGTCACTGCCGACGACCGCGACCCAAACCTCGCTTTGGAAGCGCGCAGCCGAGTTCGAACCGGCGAGGGTGGCGACAAGTATGAAGTGAAGATTCGCACGCTCCGCTGGGACGCGGGGAAAACGGCGATCATTGTGTGCGACATGTGGGACGACCACACGTGCAAAGGCGCGGCGGCTCGCGTCGCGGAAATGGCGACGGCCATGAATCAAACCCTGCGTACGGCCCGCGAGAAGGGCGTCTTCATCATTCACGCCCCCAGTGGGCGCACTTCGTTTTATCACGACACGCCCCAACGCCGCCGTGCACTCGAAGCGCCCCGGGCCAGCGTGTCGGTCGAATTCAAGTGGAACTACTGGAATCCTGACCGCGAAGGCGCGCCTTTGGCCGAAATCTTCGATGGCGGGTGCGGCTGCCAGCAGCCGTGTCCGGGCTTCCTGGAGGACGAACACAGGATTCGTCAGTGGAAGAAAGGCGGACCGGTTCCCTGGACGCGGCAAATCGCGACCATCGAAATCGCCGCCCAGGATGCGATCAGCGATAACGGCCAGGAGATCTACAATCTTCTTCAGGAGCGCCAGATCGACAATGTGATCCTCATGGGCGTGCACACGAACATTTGTGTCAGCGGCCGCCCGTTCGGTCTGCGACAGATGGTGTATCTGGGCAAGAACGTCGTGCTGTGCCGGGACCTGACCGACGCGTTGTTCCAGCCCAAAACGCCCGCCCTCGACCAATTTCGCGGCACCGATCTGATCGTCGAACACATCGAACGGCGCCTCTGTCCGACGATTACCTCAACCTCTTTCACGGGTCAGAAACCGTTTCGGTTCAAGGCGGACGCGCGTAGCGCAGATTTGTAATCTGCCGTAACGCAAAATTGTATTCTGTCGGTCACCCGCAAGTTCCGAGGTTCTGGAACTGCCGACGCGCTGCCGATTGCAAATCGGCGAGACGGCTGCGCTGCGTGACCCAAATGCTGCCCCGCAGCTTGACGGGCGTTGTAAGATTCTTCTCAATTGCTTCGTTGAATCAATCACGCATCGCAGTTTGAATTATGAACACACCAACGGAGCCATCCGAGAAACCAGGGCCGCGGCGCCGCATTCTGGTCGTCGATGATGAAGCGCCCATTCGAGAGCTGCTCCAGACTTATTTCCAGAGGCACGGTTACTACGTTTCGACGGCGGCGACGGAGAGCGAGATGTTTCGCCAGCTCAAGCAGTTCCCGGCCGAGCTGATCATTCTCGACGTGTTGCTGCAGGATTCGGATGGGCTCGACTTGTTGGCCAACCTCAAGCGGCGTCGCTATCGCTGCCCGGTGATCATCATCACGGGTTTGGGCGCAGACGATGAGTTGAAGCGTCGAGCTCTCGAAAGGGGAGCCTCCGAGTGCATGAGCAAGTCGTCGCCTCTGGATGAACTGCGGGCGGTCGTTGAACGCACTCTGGCGGCAGCACAATCCGCAAACGCCGCGGCTGCACGGCCCAAAGCGAGTCCCAAAGGCCGTCGGACGCATCACGCCGTTTCTCTCAAACTCCCGATCAAACCGGCAGAAGGCGGCGAGGCGTCAAGCGCTTCCCAACCAGCGTCGCCGCGAGCCGACTTGGACTCCAGCGACTCGACTCCGTCCACGCACGAATCCGGCGCGGCTAAGGACACCCGGCAAACGCGTCCGCCCACACCGACAGGTGAGCCAAGCGCGGACGAAGTGGCCAAGCCAGTTCAGCCCGCAAACGCCATCCCGGCAACCGCGGACGCAATCGCCCGTTTGGCCACGGTTACGGCCGAAGCGTCGCGAGTTGAATTCGGGGTGGAAGTGTTTCTTCGGATGCTCGCGGCGCACCACCCGAATATCGCCAATACCTCGATGCGCACGGTGGTCCTGTGCAAGGCGATTGGGGAACGGCTCCAACTGCCGGCGTCTCAACTGCAGAATCTGCTCTGGGCGGCCGCCTTGCAGGATGTCGCTCTGGTTCGGTTGGACAAGGAACTCCTGCATCGCTGGCAGCGCGGTCCGGACAAATGCACGAAGGAGGAATGGAACGTGATCAAGCGGCACCCGGTGCAGTCGCAACGCTTGCTCGAGGCTTGTCCCGCGTTCAAAGAAGCGGGCGAAATCGTTGCCGCCCACCATGAGAATTGGGACGGCAGTGGGTATCCGGACGGGCTACGGATGGAGATGATTCCCTGGCTTTCCCGGTTGTTGTCCGTCGTGACAGATTATTGCAGCCGACACACGCCGAACGAAAAAGCCGTAAGAGAAATCGAGGCCCAGGCGAATCAACGATATGATCCCCAGGCCGTACAGGCCTTCGTTCAGGCGGCCGCATGCACGGCGTTGCCCAGAGGTGAAAGAGAATTGATTTCCTCATCTCTGCAGCCCGGGATGGTGCTGGCCGCGGATATGGTCAACTGGGATGGCGTTCTCGTCCTGGGCCAGGGAACCGAGTTGAGCAACTCCGTCATCACCAAAGTGCTGCATTTGTCCCAGGCCGGCCACATCGAGCCGCGGGTGCTGGTGTGTTGCTGAACGCAAGGTTCCGCAAAAGAGACACGGATTTCAGGAATTTGCACGAATTGAGCCCGGGGACCCTTATTCGCGAGAATTCGCGTAATTCGTGTCAAGCCCTCTGCGTACTTAACAGAAGGCAACCAAGAAAACGAAGTCTCTTGGCGTCTCTTGGCCGCTAGCAGCTTTTGACATTTGAGCGGGCGGCTGGCAATTTCGATCCCATGAGTGTGCTGAAATCTCTCTTGTCCATCTGCGCGGTTTGCCTTGGCGTCGCGACCGGTTTTGCTCAATCCGTGGTTCCGCTGCGCCGCGACGCGAATGTCACGCTGCGCATGCCGGAGAAACCGCCGGTGTTTGGCTTCACGACCGCGCGCGCATTTGGGAGCCTGAGGTTCACGGACCCCATGGCAATGGTTACCCCACCGGGCGAAACGAACCGCTTATTCGTGGTGGAACAGCGCGGCAGAATCGCCGTCGTGACCAATCTGCTGGCTCCGACGCGAACGGTGTTCCTGGATATTTCCAGCCGCGTCACGGGCGGCGTGCCGGCAGACGAGCGCGGACTGCTCGGACTGGCCTTCCATCCCGGCTACGCGACGAATCGTTATTTCTTCGTCGCCTACACGACGGGCACCGGCGGGGCCGCGGGGCGGCTGTCGCGTTTTGAAACCGATCCGAGTGATCCCAGCCGCGCGTTGGCGACTTCGGAATTGATTCTCATCAACCAGCCGGATGAAGCGAGCAACCACAACGGGGGCGACCTCCATTTCGGGCCGGACGGTTACCTGTACTATTCTCTCGGCGACGAGGGAGGCGCGAACGACCAATACGCCAACAGCCAGCGCATCGACAAAGATTTCTTCGCCGGGATTCTGAGAATCGACGTGGACAAGCGTCCTGGGAGTCTGCCGCCGAATCCGCACGCCGCCTCCCGGACCAACAACTACACCGTTCCTCCGGACAATCCGTTCGTCGGCGCGACGAATTTTCTTGGGCGCCCGGTCGATCCCGCCCGGGTCCGCACGGAATTCTATGCCGTCGGGCTGCGCAATCCCTGGCGCATGTCCTTCGATCGGCCCACCGGCCGGCTGTACGTCGGTGACGTGGGCCAGGATCGCCGCGAGGAAATCAACCTGATCGTCAAAGGCGGCAATTACGGCTGGAATTATCGAGAGGGGCTGATCGCTGGGCCGCGCGCCACTCCGGCAGGCTTCTCCCACATCAATCCGATTTTCGATTACCCGCGCAACCAGGGCGTCTCGGTCACGGGCGGCCTGGTTTATCGCGGCAACCGGTTCTCCCAGCTTTATGGCCGCTACATTTTTGCCGACTACGGAACCGGGAATATTTGGGGGTTGCTCTACGACGGGAGCGGGTCCACGAACGTCACGCGTCTGGCCGTGGACCGGGACATCGTGGGGTTCGGCGTCGATCCGTCGAACGGCGACGTGCTTCTGGCCGACGTGGGCGAGGATGCCATCAAGCGGCTGATCTATAGCACGAATACGACGGGCGTGCCGTTGCCGCCGCTCTTGTCCGAGACCGGCGCCTTCGCTGACCTCGCCAAACTCACGCCGCAATCCGGCATCGTGCCTTACGAAATCAATGTGCCGTTCTGGTCGGATTACGCCCAGAAGCGCCGCTGGTTTTCCGTTCCCGATCCGGCCAAGAAAATCAGCTTCAGCCGGGAGGGCAATTGGTCGTTTCCGATGGGGGCGGTCTGGATCAAGCATTTCGAGTTGGAAATCAGGAAGGGAGCGCCGGAGTCGGCGCGGCGGCTCGAAACGCGCTTTATCGTGCGGAACAGCGACGGCGTCTATGGCGTGACTTACAAGTGGGACGAGGACCAACAAAACGCCAGGCTCGTGCCCGAAGATGGATTGGACGAGCCGCTGGTCATCAATGACGGCGGCATTCTGCGCACGCAGATCTGGCATTATCCGAGTCGCAGCGAATGTCTCGCGTGCCACACGCCCGTCGCCGGCCACGCGCTGGGATTCAAGACCGAGCAGTTGAATCGCGACTTCAACTACGGCAACACCGCCGCCAACCAGATCCGCGCGCTGAGTGGCGCCGGATATTTCGATGCCGAAGTCGCGGGTGTGAACACGTTGCTGGCGGCGGCTCATCCGGCTGATGACGCCGCCAGCCTGGAACACCGCGTCCGCTCTTATCTCGCGGCGAACTGTTCGCAATGCCATCAGCCCGGCGGTTCTGCGCTCGGCCAGTGGGATGCGCGGCTGACGACAAGAACAGCCGAGTCTGGATTGATCAACGGGCTGCTCGTGAACGATCGAGGCAATCCGGAGGCGCGTAGTGTAAAGCCAGGCTCCATCGAGCACTCGATGCTGTTGAAACGCATTTCCGCCCGTGGCGCGGGACAGATGCCGCCGATTGCTTCGACCGAAGTGGACGCGGCCGGCGTCGCGCTCCTGAGCGCCTGGATCACAAACGATCTGCCCAAGTCTCGTAGCTTCGCCGAGTGGCAGCGCGCTCACTTCGAGCTGAACACCTCACCCATCGCCGGGGCGTCCGAAGATCCGGACGATGACGGCGCCTCGAACTATCAGGAGTACCTGGTGGGAACCGATCCGCTCCTGGATTCGGACGTGTGGAGAGTCACGGTCGAGCGCGACGGTGACAAAGTGCGGCTGAAGTTCCCCCGAATTGCCAATCGCGGGTTTGAAGTTCAATTCACGACGGACCTTTTTAATCCGGCGTCGTGGAAACCTTTGGACGTTCCCGCCAATCGGCTCTTTTTCTCCGCGACGAATTCGGCCGCGGCAGTAGAAGATTCAATCCCGACTGCGCAAGCCAAATACTATCGCGTCCGGGTGTTTGAGCCGTAGGGGGGGCGCACCTGGGTAAAGACGCGTTCCCCCGCGTCCCACTATTTTCCCTGAAGCCGCCGGAAGCGGGTCGGCGCCGGAAGCTTGCCTTGAATCCCTTTGACAGAGGCGTTCATTCGACTAGCCTTGCTCACACCTTATGAGACTTGGCATTAATACTTTTCTCTTTACCTCCCCTTTCACCAACAAAAGCACGTCGCTCTTTCCGACTTTCAAGCGCTGGGGTTTCCAAACCGTCGAAATTCCCGTGGAAGACACCTCGCACATCGATCCGGCGCACGTGAAGGCGCAACTGGCCAAGCATGGCTTGGTCTGCGGCTCGGTTTGCGCCTGCATGGGACCGGACCGCGACTTGCGCGGCACGCCGCAACAACAGCGGACCGGACTGAATTACATGCTGAAGTTGATCGACCAAATGGTCGTGCTCGATTGTCCCAGCTTGATCGGACCGGTTTATTCCGCGGTGGGCCGCGCCGATGCCGTGCCGCCGAAAGAGCAGAAGAAGCAGTGGAAGACGGTCGTGAAAAATTTGAAGTCGCTGTGCAAATACGCGGAGAAGAAAGGCAAGCAAGTCTGCCTGGAGCCGCTCAATCGCTTCGAGACCGATTTCATCAACACGTGCGAGCAAGGCCTCAAGATGATCCGCGACGTCGGCAGCCCGGCGCTGAAACTTCACCTCGACACTTTCCACATGAACATCGAGCAAAAGAACCAGGCGGCCGCGATCCGCAAAGCCGGCAAATTGCTCGCCCATTTTCACGCCTGCGGCAGCGACCGCGGCACCCCGGGCAACGATCACATCGATTGGAAACCCATCGTGGCGGCGCTGAAGCGCATCGGGTACAAGGGCGACGTCGTGATCGAGTCGTTCACCACGGATGTGAAAGTGATCGCGCGCGCGGCGGCAATTTGGCGGCGCATGGAACCGACCCGGAATGAAATCGCGGTGAAAGGGATTAAGTTTTTGCGCAGGATGCTTGCCTGAAATCGGGGATTGAGGGGGGGAATGGCCTTTGAGATCATCGGAGAGATTTCGGCGACTAAGTCAGCATGAAACGACGCAAATCGTCCTCCAGATTTGTCCTGTGCGTCCGGGCGGAAGCCGATGCCGATCTGACTCCGAGAAAAGTTTATGAGGTCTTGCCCGACCGAAAATCGTCTGCAGATGGTTTCCTGCGGGTCATCGACGACTCGGGTGAGGATTATCTTTATCCCACATGGATGTTCGTTCCGATCTCGCTTCCTTCGGCGGCCAAGCGCCGGTTTAATCGTGCGACTGAATCGGTTCTAGATGCGGCATAATCAGCATTACATCATCAACCTGTTATTTATTTCTATGAAACTCAATTCATGTTTACGTCGGCAAACCAGAATGAATTTCCGAAGATTCGTGACCTTCGCCATAAGTTTGGGTGCCATGCTAGCCCTGGCTCCTTCTTGCGTCTTCAGCGCGAATCACGAGGAAGGCTTTAAATCGCTCTTCAACGGCAAAGACCTCACGGGCTGGGAAGGCAATCCAGACCTTTGGTCGGTGAAGGATGGAACAATCACGGGCGTCACAAAAGCGGATCCGAAGCTCGGGCACAATACGTTCCTCGTTTACACGGGCGGGAAGGTGGACGATTTCGAGCTGCGGCTTTCTTACCGCATTGTGAATGGCAACTCGGGAATCCAGTACCGGAGCAAGGTCATCGAGCAGGGGAAATTCGGCCCCATCGTCAGCGGGTATCAAGCGGACTTCGAGGCGGGCACGACATATTCAGGCATTTTATATGAGGAGCGGGCGCGCGGAATCCTCGCGCTGCGTGGCGAAAAGACTGTCATCAAGGAGGATTCCTCCAATCCGAACCGTCACAAGAAGGAAGTGGTCGGTTCGCTCGGTGATTCCAGAGAAATCCAAGCCAGAATCAAAAAGGAAGATTGGAACGAGTACGTCGTGGTCGCCAAAGGCAACCATCTTCAGCATTTCATCAACGGCATGCAAACCGTCGATGTCGTGGACGAGGACTCGGCCAGAGCTGCCAAAGAGGGGATTCTAGCGCTGCAAATCCACGTCGGGCCGCCGATGACGGTTCAGTTCAAGAACATCAGGATCAAATCGTTGAAATAAGTTGCGTGTGCCATGCCCACGGTTTTGCGGCTCGGGCCGTACCGGTTTTCTACGCCGGAGATCGCCACGAACCACTACACATTCATGTGGAACGCGACCAACAGACATGAAAAAATCGCTCGCATTCTTCATCTTGCTTGCGCTGGGCACTGCTGTGTCCGTTTCTGCCGCCGACAAGAAAGTCGTCCTCCTCGCTGGCAAAGCGAGCCACGGCACTGGCGCGCACGAATTCCAGGCCGGGTGCCACTTGCTGAAGAAATGCCTGGATAAAGTCCCCGGCATGCGCTCGGAAGTTTACTTGAACGGCTGGCCGGACGAACCCAAAGCATTCGACGGCGCGGATGCGATCTTCCTCTATATGGACGGCGGCGGGGGCCATCCCGCCATCAAACCGGAGCGCCTCAAAATCCTCGGCGACCTCATGAAGAACGGCGTCGGCCTGGGCTGCGCGCACTATGCGGTTGAAGTTCCCAAAGGCGAAGCGGGGCAAGCGTGGCTCGCGTGGACCGGCGGCTACTTTGAAACTTTCTGGTCCGTGAATCCGCATTGGGACGCGGATTTCCAAACCTTGCCGAAGCACCCGGTCACGCGCGGAGTGAAACCATTCAAGATTAATGATGAATGGTACTACCACATGCGCTTCCCCGAAGCGATGCGGGGCGTGACGCCGATTCTCACCGCGGTCCCGCCTGATCGAACGCGCGGAAAACCCGGCGCCACGAGCAGCCACGGCGGCAACGCGCACGTCCAGGCCCGCGCGGGAATGCCCGAACACGTCATGTGGGTTACCGAGCGTCCCGATGGCGGACGCGGTTTCGGCTTCAGCGGCGGCCATTTTCACCGAAACTGGGCCGACGACAATTTCCGGAAGATCGTCCTCAATGCCATCCTCTGGAGCGCGAAGGCCGAGATTCCGCCCGAAGGCGTGGCCTCCGCAGTGACGCCGCAAGACATGGCCCAAAACCTCGACACAAAAGAGAAGTAGTCCTTCAAGGTTACTGCTATGAAAAATCAAAGCGCAGGAATCGAACGTCCAACATTGAACATCAAACGTCGAACGTCGAGCCACCGGCTTGGGATCGTGCTCCCTATCCTCTTCTTCATGGCACTCGTTCTTTCCGCGACCGCCGCCGAAAAGAAAATCGTGTTGGTCGCCGGACGGCCCAGCCACGGCCCCGGCGATCACGAGTTCAATGCCGGCTGCGCGGTGCTGAAGAAATGTCTCGACCAGATCCCCGGCGTGAAATCCGTGCTCATCCAGGGCGGCTGGCCCAAAGAACCCGATGCCTTCGACGGCGCCGACGCCATTCTGTTGTTCATGGACGGCGGCGGCGGGCATCCGGTGATTCGGGAAAACCATTTGGAAGTCATGGGCGCGTTGACGAAGAAGGGCGTCGGCTTGGGCTGCGCGCACTACGCGGTTGAAGTTCCCAAAGACAAGGGCGGACCGGAGTTCCTGGATTGGATCGGCGGTTACTACGAAACGGCGTTTTCCACGAACCCACATTGGGAAGCCGACATCAAAGAGCTGCCAAAGCATCCAATCGCGCGCGGCGTCAAGCCGTTCAAACTTCGCGATGAATGGTATTTCAACATGCGCTTCCGCCCGGACATGAAGGGCGTCACGCCGATTCTTGTGGCAAAGCCTTCGGCCGAAACGCGCAAAGGCACGTCCGCTTCTCCGCGCGGCCCGTACGCGCACATTGTCGCCGCCAGTGGCCGCGACGAAGTGTTGATGTGGGCGGTCGAACGGGCCGATGGCGGGCGAGGCTTCGGCTTCACTGGCGGACACGTTCACGCAAACTGGTCGAACAACAATTTCCGCAAAGTCGTTTTGAACGCGCTCCTCTGGCTCGCCAAGGCAGAAGTCCCGGCAGACGGCGTCCAGACCGCTTTGCCTCTCGAAGAGTATGCCAAGAACCTGGACCCGAAAGGCAAACCCTCGGACGCGGTCAACATTACCGGCGCATGGAATTTCCAGGTGGAGACCGCCAACGGCACCGGCTCGCCGAGTTTCACGTTCGTTCATGCAGGCCCCAACATCGTCGGCACGTACAAGGGACTCTTTGGCGAGGCCGAGTTCAGCGGCACGCTGAGAAACTCGGAACTGAAGTTCTCGTTTGATGTCCGGGTTCAAGACCAGCCAGCCGTGGTCACTTACACAGGCAAGGTCGAAATCGACGGAATGATGAAAGGCACCGTGCGCCTTGGCGAACTGGGGGAAGGAACCTGGACCGCGAAGAAGGCGCAGTGAGAAGGTCGGGGCTCAAGCTTTGGGAGGCATCGTGGGTGGCTTGCTCCGCGCTCGCCGGAACGCTGGATAACGGCTCGTCAGAGCCTTGAGCCGCGCCTCCTGACTCAAATACGTGATAGCTGCTCAACCGGCAACGAGCGATACCCTCGCCAGAATTCGGGCGTGCCCTGGCTGGAGAGGGTCACGACCCCTCGAGGACGTCCTTTCGCTTACAGGACATCAATCGGATGGCTGGTCAACCAAATGTCGATCTGCTCGAAGCGCTGCATGAGGCGCTGCTTGAACTGGATAAAGAATTCTCGGTTCCCAGGCAGGTCTTCCACATCCACGAATATCCGAACCAATTCGTCGTGGTAAACTTCTCCCTGGTGCTGCCATTGGCCCTGGATGGTTTGTGGTTCGCAAGACGAGGCGCCGAACCGTTCCCTAAGTTCGATGAGAGTTTCCGTAACGAACCGGTTCGCAATTCGCCGGCCGTCCTTATACCGACGCGGGAGCAGAATCTCGTAGCGCCGGTAAGAAGTGCTCATAGGTTGCGGGGCCCTTGACGCGGAACGGGATTCCTTCTGCGGCGAGCTGGCCCAACGCCGGCTCCGGCAGCATCAAGTCGCCGTTCGCCCATGTCTTGAAGGAATAACGGCCCACCAGGAAGTCCAGCGCCTTCTTCTCGAGATCGGGGGCGTCGAAATGAATGATGACCATGGCTCAACGCTAATCGCCCCGTTCACCTGGGGCAAGCGGTTTGAGCAAGCCAGCGTTTCAGCAAGCGTTGGATCACGGCGATCACGGCGAAACGGCGCGATAAAAACGCTGCCACAAGCCGGCGGGAGCGGAATCGGTAATCCGGATTGTCGCCGCTGCACTCAGGATGTTCGTCACGGGATCCCAGGCGACCAAGTCGGTGGAGCTTTGAATCAAGTAGATTCTCCCGATCTCGCCGTTGGGGTCAATTGAAACTGGCCATTCGGCAGAAACGAACCCAACAGTTTCGGTCCTTCAGGAGCCGTGGCAACGACTGTTACCGTGGTTGTGTGGCTTAGCGGAGGCAAACGGCCGTCGGTCACCTTGACGGTCAAAGAATTCGTGCCCGCAGACCCGGGGGGCCACGAGAACACTCCAGTCCTGGCATCAATAGCCACGCCAGATGGAGCGCCTGGTTCAAGGGAGTAGGTGAGTTCATTGGCCGGGAGGCCCAGGTCTTGAGCCTTGACGGTCGACGTCAAAGCTGGCCGCACAACACTTGTCCAACACTTGTGCCCGCGGTTGACTGGGACCCATGAACCGCAGAGTATCTGCCCATGCCGCTCCGGGCCGTCTTGGATACGAATGTCTTCCTGGCGGCGCTTTGGTCAACGCGCGGCGCTGCGTTCGAGTTACTGACGAAACTCCGACGAGGCCAATGGCAATTGGTCCTGAGCAACCACCTGCGGTTCACGTCAGCCGAATTCCTGGCCAAACTGAGAGGAAACACATGACAACGATTCAAGCGCAAGTGCCCGACCCGCTGGCGCGGCAAGTGGCTGAGCTTGCCGAGCAAGAAAAGGTGAGCGTGGACCACCTCGTCAGTATTGCCCTCGCTTACCAGGTTTCCGCCTGGCGCAAGCGCGGCACGATGGCAGAGCGCGCTCAACGCGGCAGTTGGGAGAAGTTCGACCGTGTCATGGCCAAGGTCCGGGACGTGCCGCCGTTGCCCGGGGACGAACGGTGAGCGCGAACGTAGCCGCTCATGGCGAGACGGCGCGATAAAAACGCTGCCGCAAGCTGGCGGGAGCGGAATCGGTAATCCGGATTGTCGCCGCGGCACTCAGGATGTTCGTCACCGGATCCCAGGCGACCAAGTCGGTGGAGCTTTGGATCAAGTAGATTCTCCCGATCTCGCCGTTGACGGTGAGTTGAAACTGGCCGTTCGGCAGAAACGCGCCCAGCAGCTTCGGGCCTTCCAGGGCTGTGACGACAACGGTAACACTGGCAGTGTGGCTCAGCGGAGGCAAACCCGTTGTCGGTCGTTCTCACCGAGAAACTGTTCGTGCCGCTTGCAGCCAGTGGGCCTGGCACCCACGTGAACACTCCAGTCGTAGTAGCATCAATGCTCGCGACCGCGGGGCGCCAGACTTGATGGTTTAGGTCACGCCGCTTGGCGACAGGTCTGGGAGCACATGGCGACAAACGCCATCGCGGGCGGTTATCGTCCAAGATCCTGAACGCCTCCGCCTCCGCCTTTCATTGAGCCTGTCCCAACATTCTTGACGATGCCATCGGTGGTAAAACGGACAGTCAAGGTCGCAGTGTTCGAGTCCGCGCCTCCAGCAACCAAGCCCACGTAAGGAATGAAGCTTGTTCCACGGACTTGAGATCGCGTGTAGGCGTAATCCCAAACCTCTTCGTTGTTGTCGGTAAACGTGGTTTTCAAAGGCGCTCCCATGATACGCCTTACGTCCGCCTTCGTACTGCTGCCAGGTTTAATCTGGTCGATGAGATTCGCATCCGTGATCTTCTTGTCGCCTACGGCATGTACGCATCCGACGGCGAGCATTGTGACCACCGCTAAACTACAAGCCGCGATCCAGATTCGGAGGTTTTTCTGTTGTTTGTGTATCCAGTTCTTCATGGCTGTCCTTTGAGTTAGGGTTACTTGGTTTGCTGTCTCGTTCGACGACGCCGGTCTTGCTCGCTGCCGAACGAGATTCATCATCGCTGCTGCGTCAATCCGCCATTTCATGGCGACAAGGCCCGGTAAAAGCGTTGTCGCAAACTTGTAGCCGCAGGATCAGTGATCAGAATCGTCGCGGCGGTGCTGAGGATGTTTGTCACCGGTTCCCAGACGACCAAGTCCGTGGAAGCCTGGATCAAGTAGATTCGACCGATCTCGCCGGTGAGAGTTACTTGAAATTGGCCATTCGGAAGAAACGAACCCAACAGTTTTGGCCCTTCAGGAGCCGTGGCAACGACTGTTACCGTGGTTGTGTGGCTTAATGGAGGCGAACCGCCGTCGGTCACCTTGATCGTCAAAGTATTCGTGCCCGCAGAGCCGGGAGTCCACGAGAACAGACCAGTCTTGGCATCAATACTCGCGCCTAAAGGAGCGCCTGGTTCAAGGGAGTAGGCGAGTTCGTTCGCCGGGAGGTCCGGGTCTTGAGCCTTGGCCGTCAACTTCAAAAGCTGGCCAGCCATCACCCGCTGCGGCGGGATTGCGTCGAGGACAGGAGGACGATTCACTTCGCGCACAATCACCGTGAAGCTGCGGGTGGCGGTCAAAGGCCGCGAACTGCTGTCGGTCACGCGGACGGTGATAGTGTTCGTGCTCGGTCCTTGGGCCTCGGTGGGTTGCCACAAGAACGCGCCGGTCGCAGGGGCCATGAGTGCGCCTTCCGGTGCTCCCGGTTCCAATCCATAAGTCAGCGGCGGGCGCACCAAGGGATTTTCTATGGCCGCCACGGCGAACGCGATCACAGTTCCCTCATCCTCAGAACGGTCCGGAATCGGCGCCAGACGCAACTTGCCAGGCGTAACCACGACTTGAAACACGTTCGTCGCGGCCCTCGGCGGCGCTCCATCATCCGTGACTACGACGGAGACTCGGTTCGTCTCCGGCGCGGCCACTTCTCCAATGGCCCAACTGAAGACTCCTGTCCTGGGATTGACACTCGCTCCGGCGGGCGCTCCCGTGCCCAGCGCGTAGGTCAATGCATTTGACGGAATGTCCGGATCAAGCGCTTCGACCAGGAATTCAAGCTTCGAATTCTCCTCCAGGAATTTGTCCGAAATGGCGGAGATCGCTGGGGGCGAGTTCACTTCGCTCACGATCACGGGGAACGTCTTTGTGTCACTTAGCGGAGGATTGCCGTTGTCTGTAACTCGGACTGTGATTCGATTCGTACTCGGCCCTTGTGATTCTGTTGGAGTCCAAGTGAAGGTTCCCCTAACAGGATCGATACTGGCGCCGACTGGCGCCGGGCCCTCAAGACTGAACGTCAGCATTTGTGGTGGTGATTCAGAATCTGTGGCCTGAATAAGCAAGGAGATCTCTTTGCCTTCTTCCCCTTCTGCCGTGATTCGATCCAAGGCCTGCGCGAGAATAGGTGCGGTGTTCATTACATTCAACGAAGCTCCCTGACTCTGGATAGATCCAACGCCATTGCTGATGAGGACACTGTAGGTTCCCTGCTTTTCTTGCTGCATATTCGTTATTGTGAATGTTGCTGCAGTTGCTCCTGGTATCGCCTTTCCGTCGAAGTACCATTGGTAAATGAACGGAACAGTCCCCGCTGCTGACACGGAAAACGTCAGACTGGCGCCTATCCTCACGACCTGGTTTTGAGGCTGCTTAATGATTGTCGGCGCGATCAGGGGCACCCCTTTCCGAATCGTGTGATTGGCCGAATCAGCCACGTAGATAATCCCGGCATTATCGATCGCGATGCCAATTGGGAAATGAAACCGAGCTGCCGTCCATGTTCCATCGGTGCTTCCCGAAACTCCCGCCAATCCAGCCAGAGTGGTCACGACCCCCGAAGCTGAGATCTTTCGGATGGTGTGATTCAGTGTGTCCGCAACATAAACATTGCCTGCACTATCGCCCGCTACACCTTTTGGAGAATTGAACAGTGCGCTGCTCCCTGTTCCGTCCCTGCTCCCAGTAAAACCAGCTAGCCCGGCCAGCGTGCTCACTGCGCGCTCTGGCGTGATCTTCCGGATCGTGTTATTGCCAGTATCCGCAACATAGACATTGCCTGCACTATCGACCGCTACACCTTCCGGAGAATTGAATCGCGCGTTGCTCCCTTGTCCGTCCCTGCTGCCTGGCGTGCTCACGCTACCTGCATACGTACCGCCATACCGGGGACAGCAGACATACGAAGAGCTATGAACGCTGTGGCCGCTCAGCACGTAGAACGTGCGCAAACCGATGTCAACCGACACGCCTTTTCCACTAAAGAGAGTAATCACTTCCCCGCTCGGGAATATTTCCCTAATCCTGTTGTTTCCGGAATCTGCGACATAGATATTCCCGATAAGGTCAACCGTTACGCCGATCGGATTGTTGAACTGCGCCACGCTTCCTGACCCATTAGCGTTGCCCGGACTGCCCACTAAGCCCGCGACCGTACTTACGCGTGCGTCGGCAGTAATTTTGCGTATCGTGTGGTTACCATAATCCGCTACGTAAATGTTTCCTACCCTGTCCACTGCGACGCCAGTCGGGCTGTTGAAGCGCACAGAGGTCCCAGTCCCATCTGCGCTTCCCGAACTCGCCGCTAAACCAGCCAACGTCGTGAACCGATAAGGGACCGGCCCGTCGGCAGTTTCAGCCGGGCTACTCAGTGGGCGTAACTGTCGGATTAATTCGGCGTGAACTCCTCCATCTCCCGTAGCGCAAGTGTGGCTGAGGTAATCACCGTTCACCGGGTCCGCTTTTTTGAGCGGATCGCAGCCGGCTCTTGGCAAAACAAACAGTTCCCTGGCCGTATGGTTCAAAAGATTCGCGCCGGCCACATTTCCAAGATTCTGTGACGCGGTGGAGACGATTCCGTCGCCAATTTGATCAGGAAGCAAAAGCAGTTTTAGCCCAGTGCTAATGATCGAGACGTAACTGATGTCGCCGGGCAACGGATTCGCCGACAGATTGTTCAAGTTTAATAGAGCGGGACTATCGCTGCGCATTTCCGCTACTGCGACACTGTTCGCGTCTATTCCTAATGCGCTGCAAGACCGGAATTCCGAGCGGACGAAACTGCTGGCAAAGCGTGGCCAGTTCCGCTCCTTGATGCGGAGTATCCACAGTGATGAGCTTGGCCACGTCTCGCCGGTACGCAACGTCGGCGCCATCCTTCTTGGCCAAGCCTTGCAGGTAACTTCTGGACGCGAGGCCGCCCATGCTATGGGCGGCAAGGATGACTTTGCCTTTGCCAGGATTCGCGGACAAAACCTCCGCGATGACCGCCGCAACCTCCCAACCTTGCTCGCTCAGCGCTAGATTCTGAGATTTGAACGGCAAACTGTCGTAGTCGGACATGTTCATCGTATAGAAATCCCCCGCTGCTACCCAGGCGACCTGCTTCGACGCCGCGCGGTAAGTCGGTGAGCCGCCAAATTGCCAACCTTCGGCTACCAGAAAGCTTCTGAAATCTCCCCAAGTCTCGTCCGCGCTTCCCGTGATGCCGTGAATGAAGATCACGGGATAGTCAGGTTTGGTGAGCGCTTGGCAATCCACAGAGGCTGCTGCAAGGACGGATGCGGCAATTACCTCTAAATCAGTCCACGACTTAATCTTCATGGGAGGTCTCCTTGCGCGCTTTGCCTTGTCCAAAATGAAAAGGGGCGTGACTACTCACGCCCCATACCAGGCACGGACATGCCTTCCAAGGAACGCTTTCGGCACGCCCGAGTGCGGGCGTGCTTCCAGCGCCGTCCTTGGATCGAAATTGTTCGTTTCGGTATGGACAGCGGCCGAAGCTCGCAAATCATTTTGCTCCTGCGCCGCAAGATAATCAGGATTTCCCCAAGGAAAGCTTAGATTTTGAAAACGGCGGCCGGGAGCGTTGTTGTTGGTTTGGTTTACATACGTCTTCTTTCGGAACGGTGGGGATTGAAACAGAGGCCGACTCGATGAGCAAGGCTGGAATCTGAACGGTAAGTTTCCCGGAAAGCAGGCTGATTTGATGCGCGCTATGCCAGCTACGCCGGTGCCCAGCCGACACGGAGCAAATTCCGATTCCCGATGCGCCAATACTGAATGCCGCTGGCCCGGACTCGCATGACCGTTCCCATGCGTTTGGCCTGAGAGTCGAAATGAGGATGACGCAAGAAGCGCCGCACATGCTCCGCTACCTCAGTCGGCCGGGTGTCCAGCCATACGAGCGCGTAGTCGGCGTGCAGCCAACGGAATTGAAAAAAGTCCTGGTCTTGGGTGAACAAAACCGGCTGCTTCAGCCGAAGCAGCACAGGGATGAGGTTTTCGTCCAAGTCGCCGATGTTCGCCACATCTTTCCCGATGAGACGGACACGGACGCCCGCCTTACGCAGGCGCAAGACTTCGAGTTCGGAGACGTTCTCGTCGATGAGAAACATGGCGTCGAGACCTAAACTCGCCCGCCGCCAAACGCACGGCCTCGGCAATGGCCTCCTGGCTGACCTTGCCCCGCCATGACCAGGCGATTTGCTCCCAAGGCATGCCGTCGGCCACTTGGTCAAGAACCTGCCAAACCATCACGCGGCTGCCTTCGAAGGTCGGGCTTCCCCCGCAGATGCGCGGGTCGGCGACGATATGACGTCCCAAGCGTTGGAATTCAGACACGCGGAGCTTGAGCGAGTTTTTCGGCATGGGAGAAGAATCGCGCGCGGTGGGAGAGTTTGTCAACGGTCGGTTTCCTCCGGAGCGAAGAGCTACGGCTTTCCACCAAGGAAACCTTAGATTTTGAAAACGGCGGCCGGGAGCGTTGTTGTTGGTTTGGTCTGCATACGTCTTCTTTCGGAACAGTGGGGATTGAAGCGGATACTGCACTCCGCAGCAAGTCGGCTTTCTGGTCGTTGCATTCCCTGGGCGAAGCTCACCAAAGAAGCGGCGCGCCGTAACGTGCAAATTCGACGTCATCAGTCACCACTCGGAAGCCACGTATCCTGGCCTGAGAGATGATTAAGCGGTCAAACGGGTCGGCATGGTGGAAGGGAAGTTGGTCCAAGCCGTAAATGTCGCGAGGTTCAATGGGAAGCAAGAGCAACCCGTTCCGAACGCACTGTTCCTGGACGATCTCCGCGAGCGGCTTCTCCAACCGGAGTTTGCCTTTCTGATGTTTAATCTGCATTTCCCAGAGTGACGCGTGACTGAGATGTAAACGGTTGGCGGGATCATGCAGCGCCGATGCCGCCACCGCACTCAGATTCCTGCTCACGCTGTCCCACCAGATGAAGGCGCAGGTGTCGAGAAGCAACTCCATGCGCGGTCAGACGTAGGGGGCAAATTCCTCGAGCGGGGCATTGAAGTCGGGCGCCGGCTTCATGGCGCCCGGATGCAGCGGGGAAACGCGGGTGGCCACTGTTTCTGCATGGCTCACGGCGCGCTCGGCGGCTCGGCAGATGTTTTCGCGCAGCCATTGCTCCAACGGCTGGTTCGCGGCTTGAGCCGCTTGCGCCACCAAACGGGCGTCGTCGTCATCTAAGTTGAGGGTCAACGTGCTCATCGAGCATAACGTACCATGGCCAAGCAGGTTGCCAATCCATGTTTTTGGGCCATCCAAAGCCGTCCGCCGACACCTGAACGGCAATGGCCACATGAAACAGGCCCATGGCGCGGACCGGCATTTGCAGCGAGTATTGCCGAGCCAACTCGCAGGCCGTTCGTGCGGCGTCCTTCCAGTCAAATTCAACATGCGGCCAATCACTTTGGGCCGAGCCGCGGAGATCGCCAAGATGACGCAGTCGGACTTTCAGCGCGAACTCGGCCGTCGCGGCATTCCGATCCACTACGACGTTGAGGGTTTGCGGGCTGACCTGCGCACGCTGGCGTCATTGCGATCCGCATGATCGTCGTCAGCGACACGTCGGTCCTCACATCACTGTTCCACATCGGCCAGATCACGTTGCTTCACCAGCTTTGTGGAGCGGTGTTGATCCTCTCAACGTGACAACAGTCCGATTCGATGGACTTCCACTGTGATCAGGCCGAATTGTCCCAGGTCGATCTGGACATTACCACTCCCGGCCGAAACTTGCCACGGCCGAGCCGATGCGTTACAAGAGTCCCCACATTGAACGCGAGCGTCGCCGAATGTGCCCTGATATCGTTTTCGCCCGCACCGCTCCGATCCTTTGACTAATTTATGAAACATCGCGCCTTGTTGTTGCCTAAGAATCTAGGGGTTCAAACCACGAAACGCACCAAATTCACGAAGGCAAAGGCCAGCTCGCGAACCAGATTCCTCGTAGAACGGCCGCGCCTGGAGTTCCTGCCATCCTCTTTCCTTTTCGTGTGGTTCGTGTTTTTCGTGGTTCCAACTCTTCTCGCCGCCGAGGACTCGAATCGTTCCGGCCTCGAAGCCGCCCGCGAACAGCTCAAATCGTTGAAAGTCGCCGACGGCCTCGAAGCCACGCTCTTCGCCTGCGAACCGATGGTGCGCAATCCCGCCGACATGGACATCGACGCGCGCGGGCGCATCTGGATCACCGAAGGCGCGAATTACCGGTCCTCGTTTCAAAAATGGGGCAAGCTGCGCCCCGAAGGCGACCGGATCGTGATCCTGGAAGACACCGATCACGACGGGATGGCAGACAAAGAAACAACCTTTTACCAGGGCCACGACATCAACACCGCGCTCGGGATTTGCGTGCTCGGCAACAAGGTCATCGTCTCGTGTTCGCCGAATGTTTTTGTTTTCACGGACGTCGATGGCGACGCTAAAGCCGACAAGAAGGAAGTCCTGTTCACCGGCATCCAGGGCGTGGATCACGACCATGGCGTCCATGCCTTCGTCTTCGGGCCGGACGGCAAGCTTTACTTCAACATGGGCAACTCCGGTCAACGAATCAAACGCCCGGACAGTTCGCCGGTCATTGACGTCGAAGGGAATGAAGTCGTCACGAGCGGCAAGCCGTATCGGCAAGGACTCGTCTTCCGGTGCAACATGGACGGCAGCGAGTTTGAAGTGCTCGGCCACAATTTCCGCAATAACTACGAAGTTGCGGTCGATGCCTTCGGCAACCTCTGGCAATCCGACAACGACGACGATGGCAATCGCGGTGTCCGCATCAATTTCGTGATGGAATACGGCAACTACGGTTACACCGATGAAATGACGGGCGCGGGCTGGGGAGTGATGTGGAAGCAGGCCCAGGCCAAGGGGGCCAACGAAGATGAACGTCCTGTTTACCATTGGTACCAACATGACCCGGGCGTTGTCCCGAACCTTCTTCAAACCGGCAACGGCTCCCCGACCGGGATCGCGTTTTACGAAGGCGCGCTCCTGCCCCAGGTGTTCCGCAATCAAATCATTCACTGCGACGCCGGCCCGCGCGTGGTGCGGGCTTACACACTGCAGACCGATGGCGCGGGCTATAAGGCCGGGATCGTCGATATCCTGAGCAGCGAAGACACGTGGTTTCGTCCGGCGGATGTCTGCGTCGCGCCGGATGGTTCTCTCTACGTGGCGGATTGGAACGATGCCGGCGTGGGCGGCCATCACATGGTGGATCAAAAGCTCGAGACCATGACCGGACGAGTGTATCGCGTGGCTCCCAAAGGGCACGAAGCAAACGTCTCGCCCTTCGACTTCAACGACGCGAATAGCTGCGTCGGCGCGCTGCAATCGCCCAACCACGCCATTCGTTATCTGGCCTGGACGAAACTCCACGAACTGCAAGGCGCGGCGGAGAGGGATTTGCTGAAGCTCTGGCGGAGCCGGGTGGCGTTTTACCGCGCGCGCGCGCTTCACTTGCTCGCGCGCATCAAGGGGAGTGAGAAAAAGTACATCGATCTTGGTTTGAAGGATTCCAGTCCTGACGTTCGAATCACCGCCCTCCGCATTGCCCGGTCACTCAAGCTGGACGCGATTCCTTACCTGAAAGGCCTGGTCAAAGATCCTTCTCCGCAAGTGCGCCGCGAATCGGCCATTGCGCTGCGGCACAGCAAATCGGCCGAAGCTCCCAAACTCTGGGCGCAGTTCGCCGCGCAGCACGACGGCAAGGATCGCTGGTATCTCGAAGCGCTCGGCATCGGCGCGGACCAGCAATGGGATGCTTACCTCGACGCCTGGCTGGCTCAGGCCGGCAACGAATGGAACACGCCGGCCGGCCGCGACATCATCTGGCGCTCGCGCAGTTCGAAGACCCCGGGACTGTTGGTGAAGATTCTCACGGACTCCAAGACGGTTGCCGACGAGAAGTCTCGCTACATGCGCTCCATGGATTTCCTGCCCAAGTCTCCCGAGAAAGACGCCGCGCTCGCGGAACTGGCGGTGAGTTCGCTGAAGTGATTTGCAGTTCGAGGCCTGTTCAGTCCGAGTGAGCAACAAATCTCCTCGCCCCACCTCGGCCAAATCTGAATGAAACTCAGCTCGATTTCTTTGCTCTGGCTGAGCCTTGCCTTCGTCATCGGCCAGCCGGTAGATCAGGATCGAATCAACCTCATGATCGAAGCGTTGAGCCGGCTGGAGCCACAGCAAGTCCACGCGAACCCAAAGCTGAAGGACGCGCTTCTGAAAGTGTTGGAGGCCACGCGCGGGACAGCAAGATTCGTCGAACTGGTTCGCAAATTTCAGGTCAAGGACCAGAGCCGCGGCTTGCTCGACTTCGTTCTTAGTTCATCCGATGCCAGCGCGTGCGCCGACGCCGTGCGGTTGATTCTTGAAGACCGCGGCGTTGATCTGGTCCGCAGCACGCTGAGCGGCACCAATACCGCCGCCGCGATCAAGCTGGCCGAAGCCTGCGGGCATGTGAGTGGAATGCAGGGCGTGCCGTTGCTGGAACCGTTGCTGGCCGATTCCGCCCGCGAACCGGCGTTGCGCAAGCGAGCCGTTCAATCCCTCGCGCAATCGCAGGAAGGCGCCTCGCTTCTCCTCAAGCTGGCGAAAGGGGAGAAACTGGGTCCCGACCTCAAGCTCACCGCGTCGACCGAGCTCAATCGTAGCCGCTGGCCGAACGTCAAAGCGGAAGCAGCCCAGGTCTTGCCCTTGCCTCAAGGCCAGAACGCCCAACCGTTGCCGCCTCTTGGCGAGCTTTCCCGGATGAAGGGGAATCCCAAACGCGGCGCGGAAGTGTTCGTGAGCGCGGAGGTCGCGTGTATCAATTGCCACCAGGTCAACGGCGTGGGCATCGATTTCGGCCCGAAGCTCTCGGAGATTGGAGCGAAGCTGGCGAAGGAAGCGTTGTATGAGGCCATTCTCGATCCCAGCGCGGGAATCTCCTTTGGCTACGAAGGCTGGCAAATTCAACTCCAAGACGGCGACGAAGCCATCGGCCTTGTCGTCAGTGAAACGAATGACGAACTCGCGGTCAAAGCTCAGACCGGAATCGTCACGCGGTACAAAACGAGCCAAATCGCCAGGCGCGATAAAATGAGCACGTCGATCATGCCCTCGGGGCTGCAGCAAGCGATGTCGATTCAGGATCTGGTCGATCTGGTCGAGTATCTGGCGACGCTGAAGAAAGCTTCGAACTGAGATCCGACCCTCTCTTCCTCCTGCGTCGGAGGAGAGAGAGTAGCGCCTCTCTGGCGGCAAGTGGACTTGCAATTGGCAATCGCCCTGGGGCAACATCCGCCCGTGCCCGCCGCGCCGAAGTTGAATCGAGCAACTAACGATCCCAGATCATCTCTCTTCCGCGTCAAATCGCTCGACGAGCTGAATGCCGAGGCGGTGCGGCCAGAGCAACAGCTCAAACGCGCGCTCGGCCCAATCCAACTGACGTTCCTCGGTATCGGCGCGATCATTGGCGCAGGATTGTTCTCGACCGTCGGAACGGCGGCCGCAGGAGGAAGCGGGCACATCGGCGCGGGACCCGCGCTGGTGCTTTCGTTTGTGCTGGTGGCCATCGCCTGCAGTTTCGCGGCCTTGTGTTATGCTGAGTTCGCTTCGATGGTGCCGGTGTCCGGATCGGCTTACACCTACACTTACGCGACGCTCGGCCAGTTCATGGCGTGGATCATCGGTTGGGATCTGATTCTCGAATACGCCGTGGGCAACGTGGCCGTCGCGATTTCCTGGTCGGAATATTTCCAAACTCTGTTGCGCGGACTCCAGGTGGATTGGCCTGCCTGGCTGGGGGTGGATTATCGCACGGCCTTGAGCGCCTCCAAAGCCGCCGCCGAAGCAACCGCGAGCAACGCGGACGTAAGCGCGCTGGGTGAATCCGTCCTGAGGGCCGCGCGCGCGTTGAAGGAAGCGCCGCGCCTCGCCGGCGTTCCGATCATTTTCAACCTGCCGGCAGTATTGATTACTGCGCTGCTCACCTGGATTCTGGTGCGCGGCATCCGCGAAAGTTCCACCTTCAACACGGCTATGGTGGTGTTGAAACTGGCGGTGGTGGGACTGTTTATCGGGGTCGGGACTTTCTACATCCGTCCGGAAAACTGGAGCCCGTTTTCTCCAAATGGATTTCAGGGCATCTCCAGCGCCGCCGGTGTGATTTTTTTCGCGTACATCGGATTCGACGCGGTTTCGACGGCGGCCGAGGAGACCCGCGACCCGCAGCGCAATCTGCCCATCGGCATCATCGCCAGCCTGATCGTGTGCACGGTCATTTACGTCGCCGCCGCCCTGGTTCTGACCGGCATGCTGCCTTGGAAGGAATTCACGGGGGCAGCGGATCCGCTCGCCAAGGCATTCTCCGAACGCGGCATGAACTGGACAGCGGGCCTGATTTCCTTGGGCGCGGTATTCGCGACGACCTCCGTGTTGCTGGTTTATCAGTTGGGCCAGCCGCGCATTTTCTTTTCCATGGCCCGGGACGGCTTGCTTCCCGCCTGGGCTGCCCGCGTGCATCCGCGATATCGAACGCCGCACGTCCCGACGATTCTGACCGGCGTCTTCGTGGCGGGACTTTCAGCCGTGGCCAACATCAACGAGATGGCCGACGTGTGCAGCATTGGGACACTTTTCGCGTTCGTTCTCGTCGCGGTGGGAATCATTGTTTTACGCCGAGTCGATCCCAATCGTGCGCGGCCCTTTCGCACACCGTGGGTTCCGTGGGTACCGTTGGGAGCCATCCTGAGTTGCGGCTACCTGATGATCGCCCTGCCCAAGGAAGCCTGGGTTCGCTTCATCGTGTGGCTCGCGGCTGGAATGGTGATCTATTTCGCCTACAGCCACCGCAATGCGCAACGCCCGAGGCAAGGACGAATGACGAAATCCGAATGACGGAGGAAACCCGAATGTGGAAGAACGACTGGCCAAGATTGATGCGTTACCGCCTGCCCGTTTTGGTGTTCCCTTCTCACTTCGTCATTCGTCTTTGAGCTTTGGTTGTTTTGAACGTTCCCATGCCAGAACCCGCTCCAAACACCTCGGCCAGTGAAGGCCAGTTCGTTCGCGGCCTCGGCCTGCTCGATTCCACCATGATCGTGGCCGGGTCGATGATCGGTTCCGGCATTTTCATTGTCTCGGCCGACATCGCGCGCCAGGTCGGATCGAGCGGCTGGTTGCTGGTGGTTTGGCTGATCACGGGGATCCTCACGCTCATCGCGGCACTCAGTTACGGCGAACTCGCGGCCATGATGCCGCGCGCGGGCGGACAGTACGTCTATTTGCGCGAAGCGTATAGCCCGCTCTGGGGATTTCTGTACGGCTGGACGTTCTATCTGGTCATTCAAACCGGCACGATCGCGGCCGTGGCGGTGGCGTTCGCCCGCTTTCTCGGTGTGCTGGTTCCTTCAATCTCGGAGAGCCACGTCTATTTTGAGTTCGGCCGATTCGCATTGACGCCCACGAAGCTGGTGGCGATGGCCGTTTTGATTTTGCTCACGTGGTCCAATTCAACCGGCCTTCGCACGGGCAAGATCGTTCAGAACATCTTCACGATCACAAAAATCGCGGCGCTCCTGGGATTGGTGCTGCTGGGTTTGTTTGTCGGGGCCAATTCGATGGCCCTGAGCGCGAATTTTCAGGATTGGTGGTCGGCGTCGTTCACGCAGCCGGCCGCGCGCGGGGGAAATGAGTTCACGACGAACCCGCTCCAAGGCTTGGGTCTGCTGCTGGTGATTGGCACCGCGATGGTCGGCTCACTGTTTTCGGCCGACTCCTGGCACTGTGTCACGTTCACCGCCGCCGAAGTGAAGAATCCCAAACGCAACTTGCCGCTGAGCCTTTTCTTTGGCGTCAGCCTGGTCTGCCTGCTCTATTTTCTGGCCAACGTGGCCTACCTCGTGACCCTGCCGCTCAAGGGTTCGCCCGCCGGAGCCACGGCTTTGGAACGCGGCATTCAATTCGCGCAGAATGATCGCGTCGGCACGGCGACGATGGAGGTGATCTTTGGGCAGAACGCAGCCGTGATCATGGCGCTGCTGGTGATGATTTCCACCTTCGGGTGCATCAACGGGCTGGTCCTGGTGGGCGCGCGGGTTTATTACGCGATGGCGCAGGACGGGCTTTTCTTCGCCAAGATCGGCCAGCTCAATCGTCATGGCGTTCCCGGCAATGCCCTCATCATCCAATGCGTTTGGGCCTGCCTGCTGACTTTGTCCGGCACGTATAGCGAATTGCTCGATTACGTGGTTTTCGCGGTGCTGATTTTCTACGTGCTGACCATGGCCGGCCTGTTCGTGCTGCGCCGAAAGCGTCCCGACGCCGAGCGACCTTACCGAGCTTTTGGGTATCCGGTGATTCCGGCCTTTTACATCGTGGCCGCATCGCTGATCGCAGTGGACTTGCTGATCAGTCCGAAGACGAGCGCCAATGCCTGGCCGGGTTTGTTGATCGTGCTGGCGGGTGTGCCGGCTTATTTTTTCTGGAAGCGAAGCCGTGTCTGCGCCGGCGACAGAGCTTAAGCGGGCAGGAATTTCGAATTGGCACGATTTGCCCGCGGTTCACCTGGTCGCGGCAGGTTGCGGCGTGTTCTGTCCTGTCGCTCTCTCCAGCCGAGCGCGGGCCACCGCGTAGTCGTGCAGCGCTTGAATGCGGGTCGCGCGAGCCTCCGTCAAGGCCGTCTGTGCGTTCAGCACGTCGAGCTGGGTGCCGGTTCCAGCGTCGCTTCGCACCGTGGCCAGCCGCAGCGCTTCTTCAGCCTGTTCCTGAACTTTCTTTTGCGATTCCAGAACCTCTTTCGCTTCCAGAAAATTCGAGTAAGCTGTCCGCACTTCCAGCTCAATGCGCCTCGTGGTGTCGTCCAGATCGGCCCGTGCCCGCTCATAGAGCGCCGTGGCTTGCTGGACTTTGCCTTTCGTAAGGAACCCATCGAACAGCTCCCAGTTCAGTTGCACGCCGGCGGTCCAACCTGAGACTTCGTTGAAAAAATCATCGCCGAAACTCGAATTGCGAGCGCCGTAACCGCCAAAGAGCGCGATGGTGGGTTTGCGGCCGCTCTTCGCGGTGGTGAGACTCTCTTTGCGAAGACGTTCGGCCTTCTGCAAGGCTCCCAGCTCCGGCCGCCTTTCCAACGCTTGCCCGAGGGCCGACGGCAGATCAACCTCGTAGGGACCGATCTCCAATTGCTCGGTGAGCGTGATGGGGACGTCTTCCCAGACTTCGGCCGGCACGCGAAAGCCAAGCAGATTCGCGAGATTGTTCTTCGCGATGCGATGGGCGTTCTTCGCGCGGATGAGTTTGGGCTTTGCGTTAGCGATTTCCACTTCCGCGCGGAGGACGTTGAAGCGCGGCACAGTCCCGGCGTCAAAGCGGCGCGTGGTGTCTTCCAATTCCTTTTGGAGCAAGGCCAGCGACGCTTCCTGCACCACGATCAGTTGCGCCGCCAGCAGGATCTCATAGTAGGCCACGCGCACTTCGAGCAGAGTGTCCGCGACGACGGCCTGGTACTGGAGCAGGGCCTGTTCTTTGGTCAGTTTGGCGGTCCGGAGCGCCGAGCGAATGCGGCCGCCTTCATAGATCGTTTGCTCGACGCGAATGTTCCCGTTCCATCGGTTAGCCCCCGGATTGATTGCGTCCGGGGGAAGTCCTGGCGCGGCGAACGGAAATCTCTCCACGGCGTCATCGAAGGCGTAGCCGCTCGTGCCGCGAACTTTGGGAATGGCAATGGCTCGCGTTTGAACCACCACTCCGTAGGCGGCCTCCAGATCCGCTTTGCCCTTGAGAATCGTGCCGTTTTGCCGAAGCGCCAGATGGATCGCGTCCTCCATCGACAAAGGCCGCGACAGCCACGCCGAAACATTGGTCGTGTTCGTGACCGCGCTTGCCCGCGGCTCGGCGGCGGCCGCGACCATGGCGCCGGCCAAACCGAGAATCAACGCCGCCTGACAGATGACACCGCTAGTTTTCATGAGTCGCTGTGCGCTCTTTTGAACCCCATTCCAGACATGTCCGCTCGTGTTGGCGGTCCTTCTATAGCCGCCGGCACCGGCTGTCCAACGCAATCGTTGACTTCGGCTCAAGAAGAGCCTCCACAACCATGAAACGGTGCATTGAGACCATGAACCGACCGAAATCCCCCTCATCCGTCCTCCGGACACCACTCCGTTCCGGACTTTACTCTGCGATCGGAAGAACAATATCCGGGACGCGGTGGAACGCGTCCTTACCGGTTCATGGCGGGTGCGTCGGGCAGGCGGTCTCGATTCGGTTTGCGAGGACGAATCAGGCGGCGACGGCGGCAGCCACGGTGCGGTCCATCGGCTTGAGAAAATATTCCGGCAGGATACGCTCCGCCATCGGCAACGGAAAGGCGGCCACGTAATAGAATGGATCCATGCCTTCCTGAACGGTGCCTTGATAACGGTCGGCCAGCTCTTCGGCGATGATCCGGTTGTCGCGCCAGTCCATGAACGTTCGAGAGGCTCGCACGAGTCGGTTAGGCTGCTGGTGCGGGAGGGCGACTGGAGGTCGGGTCTGATCCGATACGGCGGCCTGCAGCGCGCCGACGTCACAGATGATCAATTCCAAATGATTGGCTTCGGCAGTTTGCGCACCATGAGCAGCGCCGCCGCAGAGGGCCAGGACCGCGAGTTTCAGATTCGTGTTCATATCATTCGGTTCTCCTGGTCTATCGCACGAATGCCCAGGAAAGCAATGTTAGCATGCTCCTTTGCGTGGATTTTTCAAGCCACCGTATTTTGCCGTCGGCCTCACAAGAAAAACCTGTCGTTATCCGGCGGCGGTTGCTAAAAGCGGCGGGATGATTCGAACTGCGTTAAACGCTGCTTCCGCTGAAAGACTGGCCGCCTTTTTAGGCTGCCTCGGCGTCGCGCTCGGCGCTTTCGGAGCGCACGGTTTGTCCCGGACTTTGGCTCAATTCCAGACCGCGGCCATCTGGGAGAAGGCGGTGCTTTACCACTTCATTCACGCGCTCGTGATGTTTTTTCTGGCCTCTCGCGCGCCGTTGCGAAAGGGGCCATGGATTTGTTTTCTGATCGGGATCATTCTGTTCAGCGGGAGTCTGTACGTGTTGGCCGCGACAAACACGCGCTGGCTTGGAGCCATAACGCCGTTTGGCGGAACGAGCTTTTTGATCGGCTGGATTTGGCTCATGTTCCCAGCGGCTTCTCGGCCAGGGAAGAACCTTTGAACCTGAGAGCAGGGGCCCGGCTAGGCCCCTGTTTGGGCGTTTGGGCCGTTTGGGCGGAAATTCCGCTTGCATTCTCCGACTGATTTCACAAGTCTGACCGCGAGGTTTTTCCCAGGGTGACCTGCTGGAGGGTTTCCGAAAGGAAGACGCTCGCAACACAAGGAAGTTTGGCATGTCCACCAGGACTCGATTTAGAAATGGCGCGCACAAACGCAAGCTCTTGCTCGTGGATGACCAAGAAATCAACCTGGCTGCGCTGCGTCTTTATTTTGCGTCCCGCACAAGTTTCCAAGTGCGCACCTTGTGGCTGGATCGAATGGAATCGATTCGGAAACCCAAGGCGTTGAAGTCGGATGTGACGCTGGTCAATTTGAGCATGCGGACCTGCGACGCGGCCAATGTGACGAAGGCACTGCTCGAAGTGGCGCCGGCATCAAAGGTCATCGGCTTCAATGGCGCTGATGATCGGGGGATGATCCTGGCGATGCTGCGTGCGGGCGCTCGGGGTTATCTCAACAAGGCCTGCACCTCCGCCGAGATCGGCCGCGCGCTGGCCACGGTTCAACGTGGAGAGCTGTTCTTCAGCCCTTCCGTACTCAAAATGGTCGCCGTGGACTACGCCTCCGGCGAAAGCCAGCCGGGCCGCCCGGCGAGCGGCGCCTTGCCGGATCGCGACCGCAAAATCATCGCGTTCATTGCTGACGGGCTCTGCAACAAAGAAATCGCCGGCGCGCTTGGCCTGAGCGTCCGCACCATCGAAAAGTATCGCGAGACGCTCATGGCGAAGCTGCGGATCAGGACGGTTTCGGGATTGACCAAGTACGCGATTCGCCACGCGATCACTCGCTTGGACTCGCCGTAGCTCGAACCGTGTTTCGAAGCTGATTCATCATCGTGCGGCGTCCACGACTTTTGTGAGCGTAGTAATACCATCGTAAAAGTACCGGGTTGAATCGTAGTCTCCCCGTTTGCCTTTCAGTCCACTTCTGGATTATTCGGTTCCCCCAGACCCGGAGGCTTGCTCCCACACGCAACGTCCGATGCCCGGCGTGCCGAGACGGGAAGCAAGTTCGAGGAGTGAAAACATGATGCCTTAGGAAAGACCCAAAACCCCGAACCAGAAAATCCTCGCTATGAAAATGCTCCCTCATTGCACTCGGAATCGCCGATTCAGATCTCGCTGGTTTTTGGACTTCTTGCGAGGAGTTGCCATCGGCTTCAGGCCGAGGAATCGCCAAAAGGTAGCGGCAATCGTGGTTTTGTCAGTCGCTGCAGTCGGCTGGGGGGGTTGGGCGCAACTGGCCAGTGCGCCCAACCCCAAATCAGGCTCCAGTGCAACCGCCGATCCCGCGTCGCCGGGCGCCTACGATCAAAAGCCGGGGTTTGGGCCGCACCACCGGATACACACAATGCGCAAGCAGATTACCGATCGCAATGGCCAGGCGAAGGTCGAGGACGCGCAATACATCGAAGTTCAGACCGGTCTGATGTATTCCGAGCATGGCGGCTGGTGGAAATCCAAGGAAGAGATTGAACTGCGCGAGCATCACGCCGTGGCCTATCGCGCGCCGCACAAAGTCACTTTCCTCCCAAACATCAATCGCTTTTCCGTGGTGTACCTCGTAACTCCGGATGGAAAGGAAATGCGAAGCCACGTGCTCGGCCTCAGTTATTTTGATTCGGGCAGCGGCCGGAGCGCGTTGATCGCGGAGATGAAAGACAGTGTGGCCAAGTTGGTCCCGCCCAATCAGCTCGTTTATGAGGACGCGTTCACGGATTTCAAGGCAGACGTTCGTTACACCTATACGAAAGCGGGCCTGGAGCAGGATGTCATTCTGCGCGAACTGCCGCCCGCGCCAGAGGAATACGGCTTGAACCCGGAGACGACGCGGTTGGAAATCCTGACCGAATTCATCCTGCCGCCCATTCCCAAAACCGAATCCAGAAAACTCAAAGAGGAGAAGGATCCCAAACGCCGGGCCGCGTTGGCGGACCCCGATTTGGTGGATCAAACCCTCGACTTCGGAAGCATGGTCATCGGACTGGGGAAAGCCTTTTACACTCCTGGCCTTGAAGAGGGAAAACCGGCTCCAGATGCGAGCAACGGCAAAGGCGCCCGAGCCGGCCCTCCCGTGGGCAAGAAAACGGCGCCGGTCGCCAAACGTTGGGCGAAATTGGATGGACGCCAGTTTCTTATTGAGACCGTTGAATACGTTGAGCTGAAAGCCCAGATGGGCGTGGGCGCGCCGGATAACAAGATCAAACCGGAAACCGCTGTCCGGCGCAACGCGAGTTTGCAGCGCGTTCTGCCGAAGTTTCCTTCCGGTTCCAGCGCAAACGCCGAAGAGAGGATCCAGGTGGCGGGCGTGCCGTATTCACCAAAGGGTTTGGTGCTGGATTACTGCATCGTCAGCACTATCCCGAATTTTACGTTCCAGGCCGGAACCACTTATTACGTGAATGGAGAAGTATATCTCAGCGGGACCACCACGATTGAGGATGATGCGGTCTTGAAGCTCAGCCCAGGAGCTTCCTTGCGTGTCCTCGGGGCGTTCCAGTCTCCAAAGCGCGTAGCGATTTTGACAGCCGAGAACGATCATGGGATCGGGGTCACCGTGCCGGCGAAAGGCGAGATGGGACTGACCGGACTTTACGGAGCGCCTGCCCTGGGCTTCCACAATTTGCCGGCCGGCAGCGTCGTCAAAAACCTGGACATCCGCTACGCGACCGTCGGCATCGAGAATTATTCGCCGCAGGCACAGCATACGGTGGACAGTTGTCGCTTCTTCAAGTGCGAAACTGGCGCGGAAGTCTTCGGCGCATCGCTCACTTTACAGAACTCTCAGATGACTCAGGTTACGAATCCGCATCGCAATCTGGGAGGCGGCGCGGAAATCGTGACGAAAAACCTCATCGGCACCAGTCCCCGTCCGGCCGAGCGCGAAGTCAGCCTCAAGACCTACGACGATCACGGCAACAGCACAAGCTCCGCGACCTCCATGGGAAGCAGCGACAGCCGAAGCGGGAGCATCAATTACTACGGAGATGAGGACTATTTCCGGGTGGACATCGGCTCTTACGGGACACTCAGCGTCTATTCCACGGGCAGTACCGACACGTACGGTTACTTGCTCGATTCAGGCGGAAGCACTCTGACCTCCAACGACGATAATCCATACCCAAATTTCAGTTTCAGCTATTCGGTCAGCCCAGGGACGTACTACATCCGCGTGCGCCATTATTCGTATTATGGGACCGGGAGCTACTCTGTAAACACATCGTTTAGCGGCAGCGGTGGCGGGGGAGGAGGCGGTGGAGGTTACGACGACTATGGTAACAGCATGGGCAGCGCTTCGTGGCTCAGTCCGAATAGCAGTGCGAGCGGAGCGATCAATTACGCCGGGGACGTCGATTATTTCGCGTTGAGCGTCGGATCGTCGGGAACCCTGACCGCATACACAACCGGCTCCACGGACACCTACGGCTATCTGCTGAACTCCGGCGGGAGCACGCTGATTTCAAACGACGACAATCCTTATCCGAATTTCCGGTTTAGTTACTCGGTCAGTCCGGGGACGTATTACCTTCAACTGCGCCATTATTCCAGCAGCGGCACGGGGAGCTATACGCTCTACTTGGAATTCAGTGCCTCGGTCTATCCTCCCAGCACCCCAACTGGCGTGGCGGCAACTGCCGGCAACGGGTACGTCAACATAAGTTGGGCCAGCACCTCCGGGGCGACCGGTTACCATGTGTATCGATCCACGGGCAGCGGCTACTCGTCTATCGGATCGACCTCTGGAACCAGCTACTCTGATTCCGGCCTTTCTCCCGGCACGACGTACTACTACTTTGTCGTTGCTTACAACAGTGGAGGTCAGAGCGGCTACTCCAGCACGGTCAGCGCCACCACCGCGCCCAATCCACCGACTGGCCTGGCGGCCTCAGCAGGCAGTGGGTACGTGAGCCTGAGTTGGAATTCCTCTTTCGGTGCCTATTACTACTCGATCAAACGGAGCACGAGCAGCACCGGGCCGTTCGCCTCACCCATCCAAAGCACGGCGAACACTTATTACACCGACTACTCGGTCGCGCCGGGCACGACTTATTACTACGTGGTGTCCGCGACCAGCATCTCCGGCGCTGAAGGCTACAACTCTGCCGTGGTCAGTGCAACGACGCCATCGTCTCCACCGAGCGCTCCAGCGTGGCTGTCGGCTTCGCCGGGGATTCAGCAAATTTATGTGTGGTGGCCGAGTTCGGCTGGCGCCACCTATTACAACGTCAAACGGTGGAACGGCAGTTCCTACGTCACCATCGCCTCGCCCACCGACACGACCTACATCGACACCAGCCTGGCCCCAAATACCACCTATTCCTATGTGGTGTCGGCCGCCAACGGTTCCGGCCAAAGCGGTGATTCCTCGGGTGCCAGCGCCACGACAGCGCCGGCTGCGCCTACAGGAGTTGGCGCAGCGGGAGGTCCCAACCAGGTGAGCATTTCTTGGTTTTGGGTCAGCGGCGCAACCACCTACCGCGTGAAGCGCCTCTCCGGCAGCGGTGGTTCGGTCGTCGCAACTTACTCAACGTCGTCCACCAGTTACACAGAAACGGGGCTGAGCACCGGCATAACTTACTATTATGTCGTCTCGGCCCTGAATTCCTCAGGAACCGAAGGCCCAAACTCGAGCCAGGTCAGCGCGACCACAACTACCCCTGACAGCGATGGCGACGGTCTGCCGGACAGTTGGGAAACCCAATATTTTGGGAACCTCAGTCAAGGCCCAAACGGTGATTACGACGGTGATAGTGTCACAAACCTTCAAGAATACCAGAGTGGCACCAATCCTACGATTGCCAACGCGACCGTGAAAATCGCACGACCTCGCAGCTCAACGAATTTCCCTTAGTCCGTCGGATCACAAAGTCAGTCTGTTATTGAAGCCACAAAGGAGAATGCCATGAGAATGTTTTGCCATTTGCCCAACGATCTAAGGTCCTTGAAATCAAGCGGCGCTGTCTTGCTACTTCTAATCGGCCTCACGTCAATCCCGCGCCCTGTTGGCGCCGCCGACAACGCCGCTGCGAACAAAGATAAGCCCAAACCGTCCAAACGATCGAGCGTCCTTCACGAGAGGATTCTCTCTGTCGGCGACTCACCCGCAAGCGAGGCGGACGCGCGCCAATTGGATAAAATCTTTGAAGCCACCACGACGGCTGTCGCCGCGGCCCAGGACGAAAAGGCAAAGGCCCAGCGCCGGGGACAGGCTGTGAAAGACGAATTGAACGCCCTGGAAAATTTCATCGCCGCGCATCCCGATTCATCGTGGACGCCCTCGTTGCGAGTGAACTTAGGCAAGCACTATCGAAAAGAGGGTCGGCAAACCCTGGCCTTGGACCATTGGGAAGCAGCTTGGCAAGCAACCAAGCCCTACAAAGACGGCGACGGGAAAGCCGTGGCTGATTCAACCTTGGCCCATTGGACACGCCTGCTGGCGAGTTTAGGACGATTGGAAAAACTCAAAGAAATCTTCCAGGAGACCCAAGGGCGCGTGCTCGACCGCGGCCCGCTTTCTCAAATGTACCTCCGGACGTACGAAGCCTTTATTGAAATGCAACGCGTACCGGAGGTCTCCTATCGTTGCGGCACCTATGCGTTAGCCCAAGTCGCCTTCCAATTGTATGGCCGGAACTACGACGCCAAAGCGCTGGATCGCGAGGGCTCACCTGCCGCCGGGTTCACGCTCAAAGCACTTTCGGAAATCGCTGATCGACTCAAACTGGGCATCACCGGCGTGCATCGTCCGGCGGGGGACGAACTCGTCGTCCCGAGTGTGGTGCATTGGAAGCAGAATCATTACGCCGCGATTACGGCAAAGATTGGAGACCTCTACCAAGTAGTCGATCCCACTTTCGGTCATCCCACTCATTTGAGTGCGGAGGCGATCAATGCGGAAGCCAGTGGTTACTTCATGGTCCCGGCCAGCAAAGTACCGACGGGCTGGCGCGCCGTTCCCGACACGGAAGCCCGACAAGTCGTGGGCCGAGGCAATCCAAACTTCATGGGCGATTCGGACGACCAAAGGTGCTCCGTGGCTGCGGGCCATGGAGGTTGTGACGGTTGCCAAGCTTCCAGCAAACCGGGTGGAATGCCGGTCTGGCGCGTGTCCGAGCCCTACATCAATCTTTGGCTGGAGGATGCTCCTTTGGCTTATGAGCCCGCCTACGGCCCTGTCGTCGCTCTCGAACTGGCGTACAAACAACGCGATGAGTATGCCGGCCTCAACACGGATCAAACTTCATTTGGGAAAGGCTGGAACTGCAACTGGTTGGCCTACTTGGAGAACTTCGGGTACTCCGCCGTTTTGCAGTTGCCGGGCGGTGGAAAGTCCACCTTCCTGTTCAACGGCGGCAACGAGGCCATCGCCCCAAACTATTACAACTACTCCCGCCTCAAAAAAACTGTTAATCCATCCACCGGATACGTGACGAGCTTTGAACTCTCGTTCCCGGACGGCAGTAAAGATATTTATGGGTTCCTGAAGGCGGACCTTTACGGATATGCCACGAAGTTTTTCCTTTCTCAAAGGCGCGACCCGCAAGGCCGCGCCATCTATTTCGAATACGACATCTACGATCCCGAGGTGCAGGTCGTGCGGCTGAAATACATCGTCGATGCCAATAACCGGGCCACGACCATCAATTACGACACTGGCGGGAGCAACCCGAACCTCGTCAGTAGTGTCGTGGACCCATTTGGTCGGACTGCCTCGTTTCGTTACAACATCTATGAGCAACTCACTGGCGTCACAGATGTCGGAGGACTATCGAGTTCGATCACGTATGACAGCAATGGCTGGCCGATCCAACTGACAACACCTTACGGCGCCACCGTCTTTCAACATCGCGATCCCTACGGAGGAAATGAGCCGTATGAGCGCGTCATAACGGTCACCCAACCCGGCGGCGGCAAACAGCGCTATCTGTTTCAATCCAACTGGCCGCCGGGGGGATCGTTCCCATCTGCTGAAGTTCCGGCGGGCACGCCACTGAATACATTCGACAACATTGCGGTCGGCGTCCGAAATAGCTTTTATTGGAACCCAAAGCAGTTTTTGAGTCTGTCCGCCAATTTCCAATCCTCCGGCGCTATCGCTGACTTGACAACGAGTGACCAAATCAAAGGCCGCATGCGGCATTGGCTAGGCGGCGCTATTCACGGAGAGACGTCCACAGCAATCGACACACTGGCCCTCGAGCGCGATCCCAGTCCGGACGGTGTCATCGAAGGACAAAAGACCTGGTTTGATCACGCCAACAAAAACCCCAACGGCACGGATTGGAAGGGCGACCAAATCCTGGCTTCCGTGACCGCGCGCAAACTCCCCGATGGCTCCACCTGGTATGAATATTATCAGCGCGACAGTTGGGGCCGCCCCTTGAGCGTCACCAGCACCTATGGGAACGGTTCCACCGCTCGGACCTTCACTTACACTTACGACTCAAGCGGCAATCTGACCCAGGAACAAGGTCCCGGCGGTTTGATCGCCACCTACGAGTACGACAATCCTTATCGCCAGGTCAGTCGCATCACGCGGCAGGTCAACGCCACCACAACCTACGTCACGACGCTCTCTTACAACGCCACGACTCGGTTGCTCACCGCGATCAATCATCCAAACAGCACCGTTACCGAATTCACCTACAACACCGACAACCGGCTCAACATCCGCAAGCATCGGACCGTGTCTTGGAACATTGAAATCAGCCGAGAGACTTTCACTTATTACCCCAACGGCCTTGTCAATACCCACACGGACGAACTCGGGCTGGTTCGGACCTTTACCTGGGACAATCTGCAACGCGTTACTCGGATTGATTACTCCACAGGAGGCTTCGAGTCGATTAGCTACGCCTTGAGCAGCGAACTGCAGCCGGGAATGGGGTTGAACATATTGGATCCAACCAGCGTCACCGACCGGCTTGGCTACACGACATCGTTCACTTACAACGGCCTCCGCCAGCGCACTTCGGTCAGGAACGCGCGCAATTACACCACCAGCTTTGGGTACTGTGCGTGCGGCGCTCTGGAAACGATCACGGATGCTCTGAGCCAGGTGACGACTTTCATATACGACAATGCTGGCCACCAAACGAGCGTGGTTTATCCGGGCGGAACCGCGCGAAATTACCGATACAATCTTTTGGGCCAGGCCACCGATTTGCTCGATAACTCGGGCAGCGTCGTGGCTACTTACAGCTACAATAATCAGGGCGTAATCACGTCGGTCAGCAACCCCGCTGGCCAGGTCGCCAGCGTCACGTACGATTCCGAAGACCGCCCGGTCACCATCACAAGCAACGGCGGGCCGACGATCAGCATGAGCTATGATCGGTTGGGGCGGATGATTGCGCGCAGCGAGTCCGGCGGTGGCACGGAATATTTCGAGTATTCGGCGGACGGGTTGACTCGCCACACCGACGCGCTGGGGAAAGTGACCACATACAGTTACGACTGGACCAACATTAAGGTCACAGTCACGAACGCCAAGAACCAGACCACGCTCTATTATTTCAATGGCGCCGGCGACTTGACGGGACTGGTCGATGCGAAAGGGCAAGGCACGGGATGGATCTACGATGCGGGAGGACGCTTGACCAGAAAGTTGGATTCTGGCGGCGATGTGGCCTATTTTAACTACGACGCCAACGATCGTTTGAGAAGCCGGAGCTACCCCATCATAGGGGCTACGTTTTACAGCTATGACGCAGTGGGGAACCTGACCTCCATCGACTATCCCACCAGTCCCGATGTCAGCTTCAGCTACGACGCGCTGGACCGGATGGTGAGCATGTCGGACGCCACAGGCACAACCACGTTTGGCTACACGGCTTTCGGTGCGTTGGCGGAAGAAAACCCGCCTCTGGGTTACGACACTTTCGCTTTCAGCTACGACCTGAATCGGCACCGAAGCCGCTTGAGCGCGAGCAAACCGGACGGTTCATTTTGGACCCAGGATTACACTTATGATTCGGCGGCGCGTTTGCGCTCCGTCGTGTCGCCGGCGGGAACATTTACCTACAGCTACGCCGGAGCCAGTGGACGGGTGAGCAATATTGCTTTGCCGACCGGCGGTTCGATTGTGAATGGCTACGACGCGTTGGGGCGGTTGAGTTCCACCGAACTACGGAACGGCGGCGGCAGCGCTCTGAACCGGCACGCCTACCTTTACGACAACGCCCACAGGCGCACGAGGCAAACGCGCATGGGTAACTATGTGAATTACGGCTACGATGACCTAGGCCAGCTCTACTCTTCCCGCGGTTATGAGAGCAACGGAGCCGAGCGCTGGCACGAGCAGATGAACTGGGGATTCGACGCGGCGGGCAACTTGAACTTGCGATGGAACGACGCCTTGCGGCAGGATTTTACCTTAGGCACCCGCAATCGGCTCAGCACCGCGAGTTCCACGGGAACGCTCACGGTAGCCGGAATGACCAGCGGTTCGGTCAGTTCGATCAATGTTAATGGGGTCCCAATGGGGCTTTACTCAGACGGCGCGTTTGTGGCGCAAGGCCTGGGTCTGGTTGGCAACTACACCGCCACCGTCAATGGAACGGCCGGCAACACCGCCTCCGACACCACGGGCGGCAATTGGGGAGGAACGATCAACTTTGGCTACGACTACGCTGGCAACCTGACCAGCGACGGGCAACGGAGTTTTGCTTACGACGACGAGAACCGGCTGATCCAGGTGCTGGTAAGCGGGTCCTGGAGGGTGGAATACATCTACGACGGCTTGGGGCGGCGCCGGTATCGCAAAGAGTATGACGGCTCGGGCAATCTGCTGAAATTCACCCGCTACCTGTACGATGGGAATCTGGTGGTTCAAGAGCGCGACTATAACGATCAACTCGTGGCCACCTACACTCGGGGCCTGGACTTGAGCGGCAGTCTGGAAGGGGCGGGAGGAATTGGCGGGTTGCTGGCCCGAACCGATTCCTCCGGATCGACCGCGTATTACCACGCCGATGGCACCGGCAACGTCACGATGCTGATCAACGCCAGCCAGCAAGCCGTGGCCAAATACGTGTACGATCCATTCGGAAGTCTGATCGGGTCCATTGGCCCGCTGGCCGACGTCAACACCTATCGCTTCTCCAGCAAGGAGTACGATCCGAAAGCCGGAATCTACTACTACGGCGAACGCTTTTATGATCCGAATTTCCAACGGTGGCTGACCAGGGATCCGCTTGGGGAAGCGGGTGGGATCAATCTCTATCAGTTTGTGGGTAACGACCCGGTAAACGTCGTTGACCCTCTTGGGCTGGATTGGCGCGATTACACTGATTATATCTGGGGCATTGGAACCGGCTTAAGAAAAATTCAGGGGCAATCAGTGATGCGGGCCATGGTGAGAGCACGCGGTTACGACAGTATAAAGGAATATCAATTGGATTACCCTCGATATGGAGGGACCATCACGAGCGGCGATGTCGATGCCGTGAATGCAACCGCCAACATAGCCAGCGGGTCGGCGAACCTTTACCTGACTTTCACAACTTCAGTTACGCCAACCGTTGCCGGAACAAGATGTTTCACGTTTGGAACCGCAGGCAGCAGAGCTGCCACGACAACCCCTACGAAATCAGTGCCCAACAGTTTGTCGACTGGATCTGGCCAAGCCTATTTTTGGTCGGGCCTTGGACACGGTGGATCTGCGAAAGCAGCAGAAAGTGCATTCGGTCGAGGAGGAACTACGCTCGAATTGTTGCTTGCGGCGCGCGGCATCAAGCTGCCGGTTTGGGATGCTGCGAGTCCCATATCAGTTGCTGCTTGGGAAACCGTTTCTGCGGCTTTTGCGCGAGGTGCAAGTGGCGAGGTTAGAGTCCTCCTTGGCACCAAGCTTAGGCCTGGTAATATCTGGGAACGCATCGAACTTCCGGCTCTGAAGGCCAATGAAAATGTTACGCGTATCATCCGAGTTGATCCGGCAACAGGGGCCGAGACGTTAATCTTCAGCCGATGAACAATATGAGGAATACACAAGATTTGATTAGCGCTGCTGTCCCTTTGTACGTGGGATATGGCATCACACCATTCCCGAAGGAGGACGGGGAGCGTTTGGTGCGCGAATTTGGACCAGAAGTTGGTCGTCAACTTGAGCTTAAGGTGAAACAAGTGCTCGGTGAACTGGATCAACTGAAGCCCGATTGGAGCGCCCATACGCTGGTGAGCGCTTCCCGGTGGGCGGGGACAGAGCTAAGCGACAGGCATCCTGAACTTGATGCTAAGGCGGTAGCGGCTCTTGAATGGATTTTCAGTTGGTGGTGGAAGTAGCTCTGAGCAGCCTGTCGGAAAAACTTCCTTAAATGCCTAGGTTTAGTCAACCCGGTCTCGGCACACAATACGAACTGCCCGTCTCGATTAATGTGCTTGTCAAACGCGGTTTCTTGGAACTTGTAACACCATGAATAAACAAGAACTAAAGTCCCGACTTGAGGAAGCTGGTGTTTACCCGGCAGCATATTGTCTCGACGGTGGCCGTCCGTCAGAGCGTTATGTTCTGTCCCCGGAGCCAAATGGTCGGTGGGCGATTTACTACTGCGAGCGAGGCGAAAAAAATGGCCTTCGATTCTTCGACTCAGAATCCGAGGCTTGCGAGTTCTTCCTGGACCAATTGCTTCGGGATCCATCCACGCGAAGGAAGTAAACCGCGGCAATTCCATGCTCGTAAGAATTTGATCCTCCGTATCCGACCAAATTCCTGTCGATCCACTTGCGAGACCTGCTTGAGTTTGCCATCCTCCGTGCATGGCACGAGGAAATACCTCTCAGCAATCTGGCAAAGGCGCGCCTGCCCTCGGCTTTGAAGCCACCCTTTGGGCCACGGCGGACAAACTCCGCGGCAATCTGGACGCTGCGAAATACAAGCACGTCGTCCTCGGCCTCATCTTCCTCAAATACATCTCCGACGCCTTCGAGGAGAAACACGCCGAGTTGCAGAAGGAAAAAGGCGCTGACCCGAAGACCGCGACACCACGATTCGCGAAGCGAACGTCAACTGTCGGGCAACATTCTCGTGGCGGGCCTGGGAAGCCCAATACACCGCCGACAACATCTTCTGGGTACCGACCAAGGCCCGCTGGTCCTATCTGCAAGGCCGCGCTAAAGACCCCGTCATCGGCAAGCTGCTCGGCAGCGCCATGATCGCCATTGAGCGCGATAATCCCTGGCTCAAGAACACGCTGCCCAAGGAATACGCCCGCCCGCACCTCGACAAACAAAGTCTCGGCGGCATCATTGATTTGATTTCAACGATTGACTTCAAACCCTCACCCGTCGCTTCGCGCCACCCTCTCCCATCGGATGGGAGAGGGGCTGGGGGTGAGGGCGACCATCGTTCCAAGGACATCCTCGTCCGCGTCTTCGACCCGTGCTGCGGTTCGGGCGGCATGTTCGTGCAATCGGTTGAATTCGTGAACGCCCACGCGAACGGATCGCGAGAATCGCCGGCACGTATCACGCCTAGCGCGGCGACGGTGGGGTGAGCGCCCTCGCGAGCCGTGGGAAAGAGGGGAAAGGCTCGTCAGTAGGGCGTGGCAGAAAGAAGAACAGGCCGCCGTGCAGCACTGAACTGTTTTGAACAGGGGACAACGGGAACAGCAGCTTCTTGATGCTTGAATTTAAGAGGAGGAGTTGGGTAGCCGCGAAAGAACTCAAAGAGAAGAAAGGCCGGCGATTTCTACACCCCTCGTCTGGCTGAATGAAGCGAGTGGCCTGGAACAACCTTGCTTTGTGATCTCGGCGCTCTTTTTGCGGCTACTCCCTCTCCATCTTCCACTGCGGAATGCGACCAGGGGTCCAGGGCGCGCCGGCGGCTTCGAGTTTGGATTCGAAGGCAGGCAAGTCCCTGTCCGCGAGGGTGCGGAAGTCAGCCAGCGTTTTCTCGAAGGCTTCGCCGGCGTAGCGGTAAGCGTCGCGGTGCGTTTGCGTCGGAGCGGACGTCACGCGCCATTGGGTGCCGACGATGCTTTGCACACGCTGCGCGATCGATGGCGGCATAGGCTCTTCGCGTTTGGCCAAGGAAGGATCCCCTCGGAGTTGAGTCTGCAACGCGTGCAGGCGCTGATCCAACGAGCGAACTTCCGCGAGCAAATCAGGGCTTGCGCCCGGCGTTTGAGTGATGGCTTTGCGCAGGTGATCGAGGCGAGTTTGGATTTCTCCTGCGGCCCGCAGTGTGCCTTCGACCGCGCGCTGGAGACGGCTGACTTTCTGATTGAACGCCAGCGTCGCCGCTTTGTCTTTGGCGGCAAACGCCGCCATCTCAAGCGGAACCACATTGAACGCGACGGGCGAGGTGAGATCCGACGGCTTGCCGTCAATCTCTTTGATGAGCGTGACGGTATATTTGCCGGGCAAGGCGAGCGGGCCTGAGATGCGCGGGTCCTCGTAGGAGGCTTCTTCATCTGGTCTTCGCGTCCGAAGATTCACCGGTTCAGCGCTGGGGAAACGGAGATCCCAGGTGGCTCGGTGAAGGCCCTTCTCGCGCGACGCGGGGACACGATTG
>JACPRI010000060.1 GCA_016190065.1 Verrucomicrobiota bacterium | reverse complement strand
GCTTCGCGATGACGGTTGCGTCGCTTCCTTCGATGACGTGATTGATCCGCAGAGTTGGAAGCGCAAGCAACGTGAAGCCGCCTTCGGGAACCTGCCACTTCCAATCGTCCGCATCGTCATAAGTGCTGAGCAGTTGTGTGATGCTGTTTTGCTGCGCCAGCAACGGGTCGGTAATTGTTTCTTCCGCGGCGTTCGGGGGTCCTGACGCTGTTGTACGCGGCCGATCATCACCGGCTAACCCGAGCATTCCCGGGTGCAGCTCGTCCCAGTCACGTCCGGCGGCCACTTGCGGAAGTGGCGGCACTTGTCCCTGAAGTTTCAATTCCAGAGGGATGGGTTCGGTTGCGATCGAAACAACGCGGTCGGCGGGAAGGGCGCGAGTTCCCAGCAGATGGGCGTCGAGAAAATCGTTGGCCTGGCCGAGTATGTATTGCTGCACCCGATCCACTCCTTCAAAATTGGCCGTATTTGGGTGCTGCGCGTTTGGGTGTCCATAATCAGCCAGGACCATCCAGATTGGATAATTCGCATCCGCTGCTTTCAACTGGCGATACATCTGCAGAAGTTCGACTGCGGGAAACAACGTGTCGGTCCATCCTTGGATCGCGAAGATTGGCACGGGCCGAATCGCGCCCGCCTTTATGGCATCAAAGTATTCTTGAGCGTAGTAAGCCGACTTGCCTCGCAAGGCGGCAGCGAGGTTGTTGGCGGTAATCCCGCCGACACTGCTCGTTTCGTAAGGCTCACCAGCGTCCCAGAAAGCCAGCCAGCCGAAGCCGAAGGAGTGCAGCTCCGTTGGCTCGACGGTGTTGAAGCGAGCCCCGAAGGCCAACGCGCCTGACACCAGGTTCGCCGCGTAACTCTGCTTGAGAATTCCATGAGGAGTTTCGTGAGATCGGCCTTGCCCAAGGTCGTCGTTCGCCCGCCCGTTCGGGGCGAGACTATTGAGCATATCGGTCCAGCCAATAATCGGAATCGCCGCGGCGAGTTGAAGTTTTGTCCCGGCCGGCGTTGAGCTGCCCCACGGGCTCAAGGTCGTGGAATCCCATGGCTGCGAGGTCGCGAGCAGCCAGGACTCTCCGCCGCCTCCGGATGTGCCGGCCGCGGCCAGCCGGTCCGGATCGGCGATTCCATAGTCCACCAACACGCCGAGAACGCGTTGTGAATCGCGGGTCTCGAAGTCACGTTCATAAATATGCATCCAGCCCCGGACGCAGCTCACTTGCGTCAATGGATCATCACCTGGTCCACGCGGGGTCTCAAAGCCGGAGGTTCCCACAGGTGGTGGAAGTTCAAACGCCGCACAGGAGCCTGCATAACCACGCATTGCGTAACTGACGGCGACGTAACCCTTCTCGACGAGCGTGCCGACAGGCCCAAGGATATCTGCATCGGGCCCGCCGCGAGATCTGGGGAAGCCACCCATCACCAATACCGTCGGCAGCGGCTTCGTAGCGTTAAATGGGATTCGTATCCGCGTGCTCAAGGTGAGGCCGTCAAAACTGTCGATGAGCCCGGTGTAATCTTTGTACTGCAGACGCGAAGGGAACAAATCACCGGGCGGTTCGTCGAGGAGTTGATCGTACATGCCGAGAGCGAGCGCGCCGATGTACGGGGTCCACTGCGAGGGCGAGATAAACTCTGCGTGGGCGACAAACGTGGAACCCGGCGCGTCGGTATAGACCACCTGGATCAAGTAGTAACCGGACGCCCGCAAGATGCCGGTCGATTCCTGCAGCCAATTCACTTGCGGCTGTCCGAGCCGCCGATGGTTGGCGGAACCAACTAATGGTCCGCGGTTCGCGTTTGCGTCGCTCTGGTAAACGTAAACATCGAAATTTGCGCCGTCCGAGTTGAACAAGCTCAACAGGACGCCGCCGATCTTGTTTTGCCAATAGCTCGGCGCCGCATCGACATGCAGCAATGTGATGTCGCAATAGTCGGCCGGCGTTTTCCCGCACGGTTCGCCTGTTTTCGGATTGTAAAGGACATTGGCGCCAACAGCCGGCAGGACTGGCGCCCAGGTGGCCGACGGCGCGGCCAGGCTGACTGTGATCGTGCGATCGGGCACTGCCGCACGCGACGGCAAAGCCAGAAGGGCGAGCGTGATTAGGCTCAATAACAATGCAGTTGAACAGGAGGCAACGGAGGGAACAGAGAGGAACGGCCCACTGGCCGCGCCCTTCGAGTTGGTAAAAGTAATCTCACGACGGCTCCAGCCGTCGCCAATGGAAGGATTCAGTGTTTTGGATTTTTTCGTTTTCATTTTTATTTGTCCTTTTCATTCGCAACGCAGCCTGCCCAGTCGTAGCGCAGGCTTTCCAGCCTGCCGTATCGCCGACTTTCCAGTCGGCAGAGCGTCCGCACTGCGACTGCCCCCAAATTCTTCCCGCGCTCTGGACCTGCCGACGTTCAGCGGGTTGGAAAGCCCGCGATACGGCAGGTTCAAAACCTGCGCTACACCGGACCGGACTGCGTTGAGCAGATATTCTTTTGGTCCTTTGATGACTACTCGTGGATGATCACCCGCACGATTTCGAACGTGCCGCCTTCTTCGAAGCCGTCGTTGTGCTTCATCAGGTAGGCGCCCTTGATGTGCGGCTCGGGACCCAATGCCGCGTCCAATTTGCCGGTCACGCTCAGCCTCTCGCCGTCGCCTTGGGCGATTAAAACCAGATCCCCCTGGGCATTGATCGTCCCCAGGCCCGAGGGGAAAATGCACGGGAAGATCCCCACCTCGCCGCCGAAGCTGGTAGTGGACAAGCCGATGGCGTTCCGCTCCGCTTCGAAATGCGCGGTCACCTCGCGCCGCACTCCGGTCTCTGCACTGACCGCAAAGCCGCGCCAATCGCCGGTGACATCGGAGGGTATCTCGTCCGGGTTGCCGATGAAATTGCGCAGCACGATCAAGCTGCCCTCGCTGCGCGTTCCGTCCGACGGATGAATCTTGACGCTTCCGTCGAAGATCGCCGCGCCGCCGCCGAAGTCCTGCAACGCCACGTCAGCGATGGCCATGCCTTCAGAACTTTTGCCGCTGAAAATGGCGTGGTCGCTGGCCGCGATGGTGCCTTCGCCCGGAAAGATGCACGCGTCAATTCCCACACTCAGCGCCGCGTCGAAGCGGCGGTTGAACTGGCTGCCGATAACGAAATTTCCGGGCACGATGTCTGGATCGCCAATGGTGTCTGGGCCGCCAAGGGCTTGGTAAAAGCCACGCCACGCACCGATGACATTCTGAATGGCGGGGGCAGTCGTTTGGCCGACCACCGTGTGATGAGCGATTGTGAAAAGCACGCCGAGAACGGCGGTGCTGAGGAGCATGATCAGTTTTCGAGTTTTCATATAGTTGGCCCTTTCAAGTTTGATCGGCCGGCCAGGGTCGAGTCCCTCTTCTCGAACCAAGAACCGAACGAGTGGTTCCTATCGTGTACAGAAGGATTCACCCCTGCGGAATTACACGCGGAGTGAAGAATTCTGAAACTCGGACCAACAGATGCGGAAGTTCGCCAATTGATAACTCTTCAAAGGTCAACTTAAGGTGGTCTCGCGCATGAATACTGTCATCAATGCAAAAGAGCTGCGGGCGTCCTTGCCGGAAGTGGTGGAGAAAGTCCGACGCGGCGCACGGTTCACCGTTCTTTACCGAAGCCGGCCGGCCTTCCAAGTAGTTCCGGTAGATGCCACAGCCAATTCCCCCGGCGACCTGGAAGATGATCCATTATATCGCGCGAAGCCGGTCGGTCGATCTACGGACGGGCGTTCCGCCACGGATCACGACTCCATCCTCTATCGGCGGTGAAGGGCCTTTTCGTCGATACGGCGCCCCGGAGGAGCGATGAGAAAGTAGCCCACGGCGCGAGCCGTGGGGCTGGAGTTTGGACATTCTGCGTCACCGAACTGAGCTTATGGCTAAGAGATCCGCAGTCAGCCACGGAGTGGCGCCAGACGTAGCCCACAGCGCGAGCTGTGGGGCCAAAGCAGGCGTTCGCAAAGCCCCGGACAGCGCGCACCCACGGGAGCCGGGCTGGCGAAATGTCGGGCACCCTGGGTGGTCGCTGCGCCTGGAAGGCCGCGCGCCGTTTTGTTGCGGCTGCGCCAGGCTGCGCCGCGTTACGCCGTATCGCAGATTTGCAGTCCGGTGAGCGCCAGATCGAGATGGACACGTGGGATCAGGGGATGCTCCGCAGGTTACAAACCTGCGAAACAGCAGACTATAAGTCTGCGCTACGGATCGAGAACCGAGAAAATGGGGAGCGTTTCTCTGTTGGCTCGGTTTGCTCCTGTTGAATCGGCGACTGTCCATACGAGACATCCACTGGGTACAAAAGAAAATCATGGACCCGAATTACGAGAATTGCGCAGTTTATATCGGTACTGTCCCCTAAGCCGTAAATATGCAGTCGAATATGGGGAGCACACGCGCCCTCGCGTGTCCCGACCGACGCCTCGCCGGTCGGAACGGGCACACCATTCAATCACTAAACGGCGACCCGTTCGAGTGCGCCCGTGTGGTCGGCGAGGGCGCCGACCACAGCACGCGAGGGCGCGTGCGCTCCCCATCTCACCTCAACGCGGCCAGTAATTCCCGCAACTCCCCGTCCACTTCCTCGGGTTTGGCCACGGTGTGCGCCACCTCTTCGCGCACCAACTCGCGGTAGCGCTGACGCAATCGATGGACTGCGACCCCCAGGGCTGACAGGGTCCATCCCAATTCGAGGGCCACAACGGCATATTCTCCCGCGTCAGGTTCTGCGGGAATGAACGGCTTGAGCTTTTCGAATAGAGATCTCTTGTTAGCAGCCACGCATTCCTCCCGCAAGCGTCCCAACGCATGATCCAGCAAGGCTATGGCCACCGGCGCTCGAACATTCTCTCCGCGGAGAAAACCGAAACTGACTCGCAGAGATACCGTGTTTCCGCCGAGCCATCGTCGAGTGAACTAAAGGTGTATTGTCCGCCACGCTTTTGGGCCGTGGCACGGTCCCATTGATTGCTCAGGAAATTGTTTACCGAGGCCAGGAGGAACGAGCGGAAGCGTCCTTTCTCCGTAGTCATCCTCATTCACGGCCTTCTGAACGCATCCACTTCTCGGCTTGCTATTGAAATGAACTTTCCCACACTTTCCCCGTTTCACGTATGCCGAAGAAAGCACTCATCACGGGAATCACCGGGCAGGATGGCTCCTACCTCGCCGAACTTCTGCTCGGCAAGGGCTATGAAGTTCACGGGATCATCCGCCGTGCCAGCACCTTCAACACGGGACGCTTGGAGCCGATTTACTCGGACCCGCACGCCGGACGGACCCGACTATTTCTGCATTACGGCGACTTGAGCGACGCCAGCGCGCTGGCTCGGCTGATCGGACAAATCCAACCGGAAGAGGTCTATAATCTCGCCGCCCAAAGCCATGTGCGCGTCAGTTTTGACAGCCCGGAATACACGACAGACATTACGGCCACGGGCGCGGTCCGTTTGCTGGAAGCCATCCGCGAGACGGGCATCCGACCACGTTTTTACCAGGCGTCTTCCAGCGAGATGTATGGGAAAGTGCGGGAAGTTCCGCAGAAAGAAACCACCCCGTTCTACCCGCGGAGTCCCTATGGTTGCGCCAAAGTCCTGGCCTTTTGGATCACGATCAATTATCGGGAAGCGTATGGTTTGCACGCGAGCAACGGCATTCTCTTCAATCACGAGTCGCCGCGACGAGGCGAGACGTTTGTGACGCGCAAAATCACTCGGGCCGTCGCGCACACCCTGGCAGGCTTGCAACAGAAACTTTACCTGGGGAATCTCGACGCGAAGCGCGATTGGGGTTACGCCAAGGAATACGTGGAAGCGATGTGGCTGATGCTTCAGCAGGAGAAGCCCGACGACTACGTCATTGCCACGAACGAGATGCACTCGGTCCGGGAGTTTCTTGAGGTGGCTTTCGGCCACGTCGGACTCAACTGGAAAAAGCACGTCGAGATCGATTCGCGATACTACCGCCCGGCGGAAGTGGATGTTTTGATCGGCGACTCCAGCAAGGCCAAGCAACAGCTTGGGTGGGAACCCAAGACCAAGTTCGCCGATCTGGTGAAACTGATGGTCGATGCCGACGTCAAGTTGCTCAAGGACCATCGCGAGGGGAAGATCAAGGTGACAAGCTGAGGGCAAAAAAATGCCGCGCGCATTGATCACGGGCATTACGGGCCAGGACGGCTCTTATCTGACCGAGCTGCTGCTGGAGCAGGGATACGACGTGCACGGCGTGGTTCGGCGCACGAGCAGTCTGGGCCGTTCACGCCTGGATCACCTCTACAATGATCCGGCCGTTTACGGACGCCGTCTTTTTCTCCACTACGCAGAATTGGACGATCCCACCACGCTCCGTCGCGTTCTGGTCAAAGTCGCGCCAGACGAGATTTATCACCTGGCGGGGCAGAGCCACGTGGGCCTGAGTTTTGAAATCCCCGAATCCACGTGCGAGATGACAGCGATGGGCACGCTGCGCTTGCTGGAAATGATTCGAGACCTGAAGAACCCGGTGCGGCTGTTCCACGCTTCTTCCAGCGAAGTATTTGGCGAACCGTCGATCGTTCCGCAGGATGAGAATACTCCGTTCGCTCCGATCAATCCCTACGGTTGCGCGAAGGCCTTCGCCAGCCACATGCTCGTCATCTATCGCCGAACCTTCGGATTGTTCGCTTGCAATGGCATCATGTTCAATCATGAGTCGCCGCGCCGGGGAGAGAATTTCGTCACTCGAAAAATCTGCCGAGCCGCCGCCGCGATCAAACTTGGACTCCAGAAAGAGCTGGCGCTGGGAGACACGACGGCGCGGCGGGATTGGGGGGACGCCCGGGACTACATCCGGGGCATGTGGCTGGCGCTTCAACACGCGAAGCCGGAGGACTTTGTTTTCGCCACAGGCGAGTCGCACTCGGTGCAGGACGTCGTGGAATTGTCTTTCCAGACTGTAGGGCTGGATTGGCGGCAATTCGTGAAACAAGACCAGCGATTCATGCGGCCAGCCGAACCGCACCGCCTGATCGGGAATGCCGCAAAGGCCAAACGCCTCTTGAGCTGGGTGCCAAAAACAACGTTCGCCCAGTTGATCGCCGAGATGACAGAGACGGACCTGGAACTGCTCGCGAGAAAGCCACTCGATGGCTGAGGCCGCAACCAATTCGTTACAGGGTTAAATGAGTTGAATTGTGGAGGGACCCATTGATCCGGCGGCCGAATCAGGGCACGAACTTGAGGATGACGCTGGCTTTCTCCCTCTCTGCCCTGCGAAGGGAGGAGAGGGCCGGGGAGAGGAAGGCCGTCTTTATTGGTTTTCCCCTCTCCTCGATCCCCCCACTCGTTCCTCGTGGCGAGAGGAAGAAGAGCGGACGTCGATGCGTTGCTTGGGGAAATGAACCTATGGACCTCGGGATCGGGGCCAGGATGATTCCACCACGTCAGGAGTCGAGAGGCTGCGGTTGCACGCGGGCCGGAGATGAAGAGGATCGCGTGCTGAACGAGGACAGAAAATCCTCATAGGCCAAGCGGATGCCGGTTTCCAGAACGGTCTGCGGCTTCCAGCCCAGCGCGAAGAGGCGTGAACTATCCATCAGTTTCCTCGGCGCGCCGTCGGGCTTGGAGGTGTCCCAAAGAATCTTGCCTTCGAAACCAACGACGCGCTGGACCGTGGCCGCCAGCTCCTTGACGGAGATTTCACTTCCGGAGCCGACATTGATGAACTGCTCCTCGTCGTAGGATTCCATCAGAAAGAGACAGGCACGCCCCAAGTCTTCGGCATATAAAAACTCGCGCAACGGAGCGCCCGTGCCCCAGCACGGGACTGATTTCTGACCGGTCACCTTCGCCTCATGGAACTTCCGGATCAGGGCTGGCAAGACGTGCGAAGTCTCCAGATTGTAATTGTCCCTCGGTCCGTAAAGGTTGGTCGGCATGACGCTGATGAAGTTGCAACCGAACTGCCTCCGGTAGGCCTGGCAGAGCTTGATTCCCGCGATTTTGGCTACGGCGTACCATTGATTGGTGGGCTCCAGCGGACCGGTCAGGAGATATTCCTCCTTCATCGGCTGCGGCGCCAGCCTGGGATAAATGCAGGAGCTTCCCAGAAAAAGGAGTTTTTTCACCCCGGACAAATATGCCATGTGAATCAGGTTATTCTGAATCTGCAGATTCTCGTAAAGGAATGAGGCGGGCTGGCTGTTGTTGGCATGAATGCCTCCGACTTTCGCCGCCGCGATGAAAACGTATTCCGGGCGCTCGGCCTGGAAAAAGCTGCGAACGTGGCCCGAATCCAGGAGGTCAAGTTCGGCATGGCTGCGTCCAATCAGGTGCGTAAACCCCTCGCGCGCAAGTTCTCGCCAGATCGCGCTTCCAGCCAATCCAAGATGGCCGGCCACGTAAATCCGGGCGTCACGGTTCAACTTCATGTGGTGGACTCTAATTGTACCGGGATTCTTCAGGCAAGTCTCGGTGCGTCGTCGTCGTGGCTGCAACTTGGCGAGGGGCGATTCGCCATTGCTCACAGAGGACCATCAAAGTTTGCCAAGGCGCCAAGGAGTGTTCTCAGATTTGACTCTGGCACCCCCTTTGCTAAAGTGGGTGACAGCGGTCAGCAAAGGGCAATTCGTGAACAGAAAAGTCGTAATAATATTAACCCGCCCTTTGCGATGTTCACGCCGCGAATGAAAGGCTAGCTATGCAAATCAAGAATCATCGTAGAGGGGGCTTCACCCTGGTGGAAATCATGATCGTCGTGGCCATTATCGGCCTGTTGGCGGCCATCGCGATTCCCAACTTCGTGAAAGCCCGCACGACAGCCCAGAAGAACGCTTGTATTCAGAACTTGAAGCAGGTTGACAGCGCGAAGGAACAGTGGGCGCTGGAAAATAAAAAGACGGAAGGCACTTCGACCGCCGGTTCGGAGAGCGCCATCAACGCCTTCATGAAGAGCGCTCCATCGTGTCCTGGCGGTGGCAGCTACACTTACAATGCTGTCGGAACATCGCCGTCCTGCAGCTTAGGCGCGTCGAACAGCCACACGCTCTAACGATTTGTTGAGCGAATCTCGAAAGGCTTGAGGATGATTTCCTCAGGCCTTTTTTGTTTCTGCATTCTCTCATTACTTTCAGAGCTGATACTGGTATCGGGTCTGCTCTGAGAAACCAATCGCGGTTGGCCAGAGGCAATCTGTGAACCCCAAAGTCGTACTTATAAATAATCCGCCTTTTGCCGCGTTCACACCGCGCAAGAAAGGCAAGTATGCAAATTAACACCACTCGGCGCTCCGGCTTCACCCTGGTGGAGATCATG
>JACPRI010000052.1 GCA_016190065.1 Verrucomicrobiota bacterium | reverse complement strand
TTGCCACACCGCGCATCCCAATTTCTGAACGGCGGGTTTGACTGCGGTTCCTTTCCCCTCACGCTGCCCTCTCCCCCAGAAGAGGGTCTCCGTAGTCGCCAGCACAGGTGGAACGTGGCGTGTGGGCCACTCCCAGCGTGGCGCAGAAGGCTCCCTCTCTCCAAGAGAGAGGGCCGGGGTGAGGGCAAAGTGGCACGGACTTGCAGTGGCACTCAAAAACTGAGATGCGCGCTCGCCACAAAACGGAGTTCACCCCACCCAACCTCCATCGGATCGTAGCCTTCGGTCTCAAGCCGTTGGAAAATCTCTCGGAAGCCTTTGAATCCAAGCTCGTCTTTCAACACCGTCTGGTTAAACCGGGCGACCGTGACGAACCGGCTGACTTCCGGCGCAACACTGAAACTCGCTTCGCCCAGCATCTCCGTCAATTCTTCCGCAGTGTAGTACGGCCAGAACGTGGAAGCCGCGATCTGCCCGAAGAGCAGGCTCTCCGGCGAGTTATCCCGCAAGCACGGGATGATGCCGACGAGGCGCCCTTCTGGCCGGAGGCTCCTGGCTGCGCGAGCGAACAATTCTTCTGGATCGAGTAACTCGACAATGGGTCCCGCGACCAGAATGGCATCATGCGATCCACCCAGGCCGTCAGCAGTCGCGACCAGGCTCGCCTGGAGCAGTTGCAACGCCGCGCTTTCCGTGGACCAATCGAGCCAGTCAAGATTTGCCGTCTGGCTGCGTCCGAATTGCTCTTGCTCGGTCAGGTCTTCAGGTGACCAGCGCTTTTGCGCATCGCGGGCATAGTGCAGGAGAAATTCACTCGCAGCGCTCGGCAAGAATCGTGTCATCGTCAAGGAGTCGGAAGAGAACACGAAGCTCACCAAGGCGTCAACGACCGGCTCAGTTCGGTGACGCAGGATGTCCAAACTTCAGTCGCAGCCGGACGGCTGCGCTACGTTGCCAAAATGACAACTGCTGCTGTCCGCTGAAGAAGGGATAGTCTGTCCAAACGTTCGCCCGTTGCGGATTCCGTTGCTTCGGGGGCGGTCGTCGTCAGCCGCCGGTCACCTCGATCGTCGGCGAGCAGTCCGCCAGGGGCACCGCGTCCGCCATCGCCACGAGCACTTCGCGCGATCCTTCGAAGGGCTCCCTGCCGTGCGCGGTGCGGAGGTTGTCCACAAGCATCAGGTCGCCAGCCTGCCACCGCTCGCGTGCGCTGTTGGCTTCGTACACGTCGTTGATCAACTTTACGACCTCCGCGCTGATCGGGTCGCCGTTGCCGAAGCGGGTATTGAACGGCAGCCCGTCCTCGCCGTAGAGGTCCACGAGGTACTCGCGCACCTCCGGGTCTATCGTCCACTCGTTGAGAAATGCGACCTGGTTGAACCAGCACCGCTGGCCGGTGCGCGGGTGACGCACGAGAGCGCTGCGGCGCTGCCAGGTGCGCAGTCCGCCGTCGGGTTGCCAGGCGAACGTAATCGCGTTGGCACGGCAGTAACTCTCGACGGCGCGGCGGTCGTCGGTGCCGAAGGCTTCAGCGAACGACGCCCCGATCTCGTCGTTGTAGTTGCGAACGAGGAGCCAGCCCACCCGCTCGAAGCGCTCGACCAGCTCGGCGGGCAGCGCGCGAAGTATGGTTGGCGAGTCGGCCACCGGGGTCGCGCCCGCGTCGGTCGGCGCCTGGAGGCATGCGAACAGCATGAGGCTGGGCAGCTCGAGCGCGTAGCTGAGTTCGTGGTGCATGCACATCGGCTGGTTGGGCGGCCACTTCGATGAGGAGTACACCCCCGGAGAATAGCTTCGCCGGGGCGCGAACGCCTCCTTCTCGATCATGAGACTGCCCAGGTGCCGGAACACCGCCTCGGTCTCGGTCGCGTCGCGCAATCCGAGATCGCGAACGAGAAGCGAACCGTGCTCCGTGACGGCGGCACGCAGCACGTCGCGGTGCTCGGACGCCCAGCGCCGCGCGTCGTCGGTTGTGTCCACCCGCAGCATCGGCGGCTTTCCGGGTTGCACGTCCACGTTGAGGAGTGAAGTCGGTGATGGGTCCGTCATGTCAGGTGTAAGTATGCAGAAGTTGCACAGGAGGAAACAGAGAAAACAGAGAAGGATTGCAAAGAAACCTGACGATCAGCAGAAAGCGATTCGATCCCCCCCATCACAACACCGGCGTCCACCCCAAAACCACCAACCCAGGTTCATTCGATCCACGGCACGTTGTGTGCTAGACTCCAGTGCTCGCTCGGGACCTGCTAAAGTCAACCCCGGGCCCAATCCAGTGAGGTTGTGAAAATGAAAAAGCGCTTCATCCGAATTGTCATTGTGCTGGGGATTCTGGCCGCCGTCGCTCTGGCAGTGGTCTGGTTCTCCATTGATTCGATCGTGAAGAAAGGGGTGGAGACAATCGGACCCGAATTGACCCAGGTCGAGGTCCGCCTTGCCTCCGTGAATCTCTCGCCCTTGTCGGGACGCGGACATTTGAGCGGATTCTTTGTCGGAAATCCCACCGGGTTCCAGACACCCTCCGCCATCACGATGGGCGACGTGCAGATCCATTTGAACGTTGGCTCGGTGCTGTCCGACACGGTGGTGATCGAGTCGCTTCGAGTCGAGGCGCCGGAAATCACGTTCGAAGGAAGCCTCACCGGGAGCAATCTGAGCAAAATCCTCGACCACCTGGAAGCGGCTACAGGCGGGGGCAAGTCTCCCGATCCGGCAAAATCTCGGACATCGACTGAAAAAAAGTTTCAAGTGAAGGAAGTGGTGATCACCGGCGGCAAAATCAAGCTGAGCCTGAAGGTTCTTGCGGGCAAAGCGCTCTCCGTGCCTTTGCCTGAGTTGCGTCTCCAGAATGTCGGAACGGCAGACAAGGCGGTGTCGGCGGCAGAGCTGGCCCGCCAGATCATGAAGCCGCTGCTGGCCAGCGTGACCAAGGTCGTGTCGGAAGCCCTTCCAAATCTGACCAAAGGGGTCAAAGAGATCGGCAAAGGGATCGAACAATTGGGGAAAGGAGCCGTGGACCAAGTCGAGAAGGCCACCAAGGGGATGAAGGATTTGTTTAAGAAGTAGCGGTGTTCAAGCTGCCGCGGCGGTATCCTTCCAAATCCAGAGTGACACGGGCGTATCCGATCTTCTTCAATGCGCTTGCGACTTTGGGCCGCGCGCCGTCCCTGAGAAACTTCGGCAATTCATCCGGCCCCACCTCGATGCGGGCGAGGCATCCCGCTTTCAACTCGTGGTGGCGGACCCGCACATCATAAAAGCCTAGGTCACGGAGAACGCGCTCCGATTCCTCGATCATTCGCAGTTTTTCCGGCGTCACCGGCTCGCCAAACGGGATGCGGGAGCTTAGGCAGGCCATCTGTGGCTTGTCAGCCGTTGGCAATCCCAGGTGCGCTGACAATTCCCGGATTTCCGGTTTGGTCAAGCCAACCTCCCTCAGCGGCGCCCGGATTTGAAACTCGCCGGCCGCTTTGGCGCCGGGCCGAATGTCGCCGACGTCGCTCGCGTTCTCGCCGTACGCGACCACCGAGAATCCTTCCTTTTGCGCCAGAGGCACCAACTCCGTGAACAGCTCGTGCTTGCAGAAATAGCACCGGTCGGCGGGATTCGCGAGGTAGTTTGGGTTCTCGAATTCTTTCGTGCGAACGACGCGCGCGGGAAATTCAAATTGCCGCGCGATTTCCAGAGCTTCCTCCAATTCCTGACGAGGAAGGCTCGCCGAGTCCGCGATCACCGCGAGCGATCGATCTCCCAAAACTTGCCGCGCCACAAACGCCAGAAACACCGAATCGACCCCTCCGGAATACGCGACCAGGCAGGAACCGAACGACCGCAGCAGCGATTTCAAATCTTCGAGTTTAGCCAGCGTCACACCGCAAAAATGCCACCGGCCTGGCGCGATGTCGAGGATTCAGGTCCGGCGCCCAGCAATCCGATTGCGGATCTGTCTTCCAGGGGGCGGCATGAGTTGCGGAGCAGCGTTAGAACGTAGCCCACGGCGCAAGCCGTGGGTCAATGGGTTACTGGTGTGGAGCCGCGGAGCGGCGAAAGAACCCAGATCAGGGTGCTCTGAGTCGCCCCTCCGGGGCTTTGGCTTGATCTGGCCTGCTCCAACCGCGGCGCATACCGGCAACTGTGTTGAATTCGGAGATAACACTCCTCGGCACAGATCCCCACGCTCTCGATGTCAATCCATGGCCTTAAGGCGAGGTCGCACGCGCTCGGTTTCGGTTTTACGAAACAGGCC
>JACPRI010000075.1 GCA_016190065.1 Verrucomicrobiota bacterium | reverse complement strand
GGGCAAGGCGAGCGCCGAGGCGATGCGGCTGAAGGCGGAATCGTTCAAGCAATACAACCAGGCGGCGGTAATCGAGATGATCGTGCGCGTGCTGCCGGACGTCGCGGGCAAGGTCAGCGAACCGCTCGCCAAGACGGAGAAGATCGTGATTATCAATTCGGGCAGCGGCCCGGGCGGCGGCGCGAGCAAGGTCACCGGCGACGTCACGCAAATCATCAGCCAGTTGCCGCCGGTGCTCGAGAGCTTGACAGGAGTGAATTTCCAAAAGTTGCTGGAGCAAGTGCCCGCGCTGAAGAAGGCGATGGGGAAACATGAATCGAATGGATGACCGGACAGTATTGGTTTAGTTTATCCGGCGAGTTCAAGCCAGCGTTGCTCTTAGGCCTTGAGAAACTTGACGGCGATCACGGCAACCGAGTTCACCGATATGAATTTATTATTTCCATTTTCGATCCTCTCGTTAGGACTCGTTTCAATCCTCATCTATGGAGCCGGACTCATTTTTTCACTCGTGATGCTGATTGACTGCCTCAAACGCGACCATTCAGCATTTCGGAATACTTTCACCCGGACCGGTGAGTTTGATAAATTGATCTGGGCCGGACTCATTGTGATTTCCTTTTTCATTCTTATTCCGGTCGGGTCGATCGTTTACTTTTTTGTTGTGAAAAGGTGATCCAGCGCCGCGCGAAAGCTGTCGCGCAATCTCCGCGTCCGGCTCGTCAGTAGCTTCGCCCCACAGTGATTCACCGTATTAGGTTGCAGCCACCAAAGCGCTGGCCAATGCGTTGCTCATCCGTTAATCTAAGCTCATGAAAACCGACATCCCGCTTGCGGCCGGAGAGCTGTGGCGCGATGACCTTCGCTTGCTCACCGCGCGGCTCGCGCATCCCGATGACCCGCTGGCGGCCTGGAAAGCCGAGTTCGACAATTGGGTCAAGGCCATCGTGGATTGCCGTGAATTTGAGGACGAGCGGCTGCTCCGGGTGGAGGAGCCGACGGAGCAGAATCTCCGCTGGCACCGGTGGCTGCTGCACCGCCTGATGAGCGTCGGTGAGATGCTCGCGCTGAAGCTGTGGGAACTGCAGGGGCTCAACGAGGAGTTGCGGAAAAAGTCACTTTCCCACGTGGATGTTTTCCTCGCCGAACTGGACGACCGATGCACCAGTTGGCATCGTGAGGTCAATCCGGCCCACCGAGCCATGATCGCTAAATTCCTGGATTGAAATGGATTCACGACTGGAGCGGCTGTTCCGTTTGCGAGAAGAGCGCGATATGGAAACCGACGCCGATGTGAAAGCGGAGTTGCACAGGAATTTCCTTTCCCAAGTGAAGCGGTTTCTGGTGGAGAACAATCTGCCGTTCACGCCCCATGAATTCATCCACGCCACGGCAGAGGCGTATCATCAATGGCGGCGCAATCCGCACTGATCCATGCGTCTCTTTGAAGCCATCGTCGATGCGAATCACCGGGCACTGTCCGGTGACAAGACGGCGGGGCTGCGTCCGGACGAGTTCGCCGACGCGCTGCCGGTCGTGGCGTTGAGCTGCATCGATCCGCGGCTGAATCCGCTCATTCCGGAAGTTTTCGGCGTCCGCGAAGAACATTTCATCTGGCTGCGCAACGCGGGCAACATCATTACCGGCCCCATCAGCAGCACGATGCGTTCGCTGGCGCTGGCTTGCGCCATCAAAGGTGGCAAGGAAATCGCCATCGTCGGCCACACGGATTGCCTGGTCTGCAAGACGACCATACTTCAACTCACGGATCGATTTCGCGCGCTGGGCGTGGAGCGTTCGGGGCTTCCGGAAAACCTCAACGAATTCTTCGGCCTCTTCGCGAGCGAACGGCAAAACGTGATCAAAGCGGTCGATCTGGTGCGGCACAGCCCGCTGATCGGCGCGAAGGTTCCCGTGCATGGGCTGCTCCTGGACATCACAAATGGCAAGCTCGAATGGCTGGTCAATGGCTATCAAACTTTGAGCGCCGTCACCACGGGGACTCCGGCGGCCCCTGAGCGGAGCATTCCGGCTTCCACACCGCTGGCCGAGCTGCGTTCGCTGGCGGTCGGCGAAATGAAATTTCCTGAGTTCAAAATCGGAGAGGCGCAAATAACGACCCAGGCTGCGGCCACGCCGACGGCTCTGGAGAATGTGCAATCGCCGCCCGGGCCGGCTGGACCGGCGGTCGAGTTGGTGGAAAAGGCGAAATCCGCGATGAGCACCGTTCACAAGGCGTTGCGGCTTGAGGCGGCTCAGAAATACCGGATCGTAGGAAGCGACCGGAAGATTTACGGCCCGGTGACTGGCGGCAAGATCATGGAATGGATCGCGGACGGTCGCATCGATTGGCAAACTCTGGCCAAACCCGAAGGCAGCGGAGAATGGAAACCGCTTTCCGCCTGGGCGGCGTCGGCCGCAAAGGAAGCTCTCTCTCAACTCTTGCCTCCGAAAATCCAGTCGTTCTTCAAGTCAAAACACTAGAGCTTCTTCCAAAAGTCATCGAAATGGCTGGCTCAATGCCCGGCAGGGCATCATCCACCAATTCAGGGGTGACTTTTGGAAATCGCTATTAGAAAACCAATGAATATGACACGACGATCCTTCTTAACCGCCGCCGCCGTGGGAACCGCGTCCGCTGCCTTCGCGGCCGATCGCGTAAACTCGGCGCCCTCGCCAGCGAACAAAAAAATCAAACTCGGCGTCTCCACGTATTCCTATTGGCATTTCCGGCGCCCGAAAGTGTCCATCGAGACCGTCATCGAAAAAGCCGGCCGGCTTGGCGTCGAAGGTGTGGACATCTTGCACCGGCAGATGGACGGCGATGAAAAAGGGCCGCTGGACGCCGCGTATCGCGCGTATTGCAGCCGGCTCAAACGACTGGCGTTTGTCAATGGCGTCGATCTGATTTGCGTTTCCACGCACCAAACTTTCGTCAGTCCGAAGCCCGAGGAAATTCAACAGAACGTCGAGCACACCAAGAAATGCATCGAGATCGCCTATCAACTGGGTGCGCCGAGCATCCGCATCAACACGGGCCGGTGGAATACCGTGAACTTCGACACTCTGATGGCCAACCGAGGCATCGAGCCGATCCTGCCGGGCCACACGGAGGAGGAGGGATTCAAGTGGTGCATCGACGGCCTGCAACGTTGCCTGCCGAAGGCGGAGGAGTGCGGCGTGCTGTTGGCTCTGGAGAATCACTGGGGTCTCGCCCGGACGCCGGAAGGCTTGCTGCGAATCGTCAATGCCATCAACTCGCCCTGGCTGGGTGTTCTGATGGACACGGGCAATTTCCTGGAGGCTCCGTATGAGAAGCTGAAACAGATTGCGCCCAAGACGATCTTCGTCCAGGCGAAGACTTACTTCGGCGGCGGCGAATGGTACACGCTCGATCTGGACTATCAACGAATCGCCCAGATTCTGTCGGAAGTGAATTACCGCGGCTACGTCTCGCTCGAATTCGAAGGCAAGGAAGAGGCCGACGTCGCCGTCCCGAAGAGTCTCGATCTGCTTCGCGAGGCCTTCCGTATCTGATCCGGGAATCCGGGAACGTCGCCTTTGACAAGGCTCGCCGCGTGGTCTAACAGTTTTTCGTGAGCGAGCAACTTTTCCCGTCCGGGCCGTGGGTTGGCTTCTACAATTATTCCGGTCCGGAGGACAGGCACCGCATGAACCTGCACCTCGCGTTTGCCGGCGGTCGAATGACCGGCGATGGGAACGATGACGTGGGCCGATTCCTCATTCAGGGCCGCTACGACACGGCGGCGCTGGAATGTCATTGGACCAAAACTTATCCGGGCTCGCACGACGTGTTCTACCGCGGCTTCCGCGAGGGCAAAGGCATTTGGGGCACGTGGGAAATCCATGCGGATTGCCATGGCGGATTTCACATCTGGCCGCGCAGCGCAGGCGAAGGCGAAGAGCATCAGGAAACGAACACCGAACAGAAGCCGGTTGAGGCAGTCGCAGACCAGGCTCTGACGGCCAAGGGATATGTTTCACAAAAGCCGACGGCGTGGCCCTCGTCGCGCAGATTTGTAATCTGCCGTATCGCCGATTTGCAATCGGCAGTGCGCTGACAAGTTCCAGGGTGTTCGAGTCGATCTGCAGCCTGCGGAATGCAATTCCGCGATACGGCAGATTACAAATCTGCGCTACGCTAACTAAGCAACCGGCGCCGCGAAGTCATGGGATCAGCACGACACCACACAAACTCGATGGAAGTCTGCATTCTGGCGGGCGGGCGGAGTTCCCGCATGGGACGGGACAAATCCAAACTGCGCTTAGGCGGCGGAACGCTTCTCAGGCACGTCAAATCTGCGGCCGCTTTGTTGCATTGCCCAACTCGGATTATCCGGCACGACCTCGTGCCACGGCGTGGTCCCCTGGGCGGCATCTACACCGCCTTGAAGACGACGCGTGCGCGGAGAATCGTCTTTCTTTGTTGCGACATGCCGCTGGTGCCGTCCAGCTTGCTGCGACGGCTGCTTTCAAAGTCCAGGTCCAAAGTTCTGTCGGTGTTTACACGGCACGATCGGGTGTTTGGCTTTCCTTTCCTCTTGAAATTCGAGGCTTTGGGCGCCGTGGAGAAACTGTTGCAGAGCGGACAGTTTGCCCTGCAAGAACTGGCCGCGGAGTTGAATGCAGGGACTGTTCGCCCGAGGCGTCAAGAGGCGGCGTTGCTCCTGAACGTGAATACTCCGGCCGACTGGGACCGATGCCGCCGGCTTTGGAAAAGAAAGCGCCCTACGAAAGCGTGAGAAAACGAATCATCTAGTGGTTCCCCGATCCTCAACCATTTCAACAGCAGTTTTAGGACTTACTTCTCGCGCGTCTTCATGGCACGGAATCTGCCATCACATTCCAGAAGTTGAAAACGACATGGCGAATCCTTTTCCTGGTGTGCCTCGGTCTGGCCGACACTCTTGCCCTGGCTGAGTCGGAGACGAATTCCTCCCGTCGGGTTGAGTTCCTCGGATCGGGCGGCGGTTCGTATCTGATCCCGTTGAGCGGAAACGCCAAACCCACGATTCGCGTGGCCACCGGCGTCAACGGTCCGGAGTGGACCCAGGCGCAATTGGAAAGTTCCACTAATCTGGTCGAACTCAGCAGCCGTGTCGTGCTCAAACTGGAACCCGGCAAAAGCCTCGATCCTTTTCTCGCCGACAGCAGTCTTTCTCTGGCCAGGACGATCAGTTCCAACCTCTTCATCTTGCAGGCCGCCGACAGTCCGTCCGCGATTGAGGCGGCCGGGGCGCTCGCGAAGCAACCGGGTGTCCTCGCAAGTTACCCGATCATGCGCCGCCCGTGGCGTCGGCACGATCCCTACGCCAAAGCGCCCTCCGATACGCTTTTCGGCCAGCAATGGCATCTGGAGAATCGAGCCAGCGGCTACCGCCTGGCGGGTCCGGACTTGAACGTTCGCGCGGCCTGGCCAATCACCCGTGGGGAAGGCGTGCTGGTGGCGGTGGCGGACGACGGATTTCAACTGGATCACCCTGAGCTGGCCAACCGCGCTCGCGGCGCGCCACATTACAATTTTTACCGGAACATTTTCAACGGCGGGCCCGCTTCGTCAAGCGCCAGCCACGCCACGGCTGTGGCTGGCTTGATCGCCGCCGAGTCAGACAATCTTCGCGGCGTCACCGGAGTCGCGCCTCGGTCGCAACTGGCGAGCTGGGTCATTTTCGGCACGTCGTTCTTCGGCGGCGACGCCATCGCGTCGGATGAAGAGCTGATGGACATGTTCCAATACGCTACGGACCGCGTTGCGGTGCAGAATCACAGTTGGGGCAGCACGAGCAAGGTCCAGTTAGGCCTCGATGCACTCTCGGATGCCGGTGTGAGCAGCGCCATAATCAGGGGTCGCAACGGCAAAGGCGTGGTGTTAGTTCGCGCCGGCGGCAACGAACGTGAAGACTTGACCAACGCCAATGACGACGGCTTCGCAAACGACCCTCGGGTCATCGCCGTCGCGGCGGTGCGCAAAGACGGGCGCGCGTGCACTTACAGCAGTCCCGGCGCCTGTGTGCTCGTGGCCGCGCCCAGCGGTGACGTGGCGGATACGGATGCCGACGGAGTGCCCGACGCCGAAGACCCGAACGCGCCGGATGTGTTGACCACGGACCGCACCGGCACGGCCGGGCAGAACGCTTCGAGCGTTACGGGAGATTACGCGGGCTTCAACGGCACATCGGCCAGTTCGCCGCAGATCGCAGGCGTGGCCGCGTTGATTCTTGGGGCCAACCCGAACCTGACTTACCGGGACGTGCAACAAATCCTGATTCACAGCTCGCGGCATTTTGATTTCGACGATCCGGGCGTGCGTTTGAATGGCGCCGGTTTTCGCGTGAGTCACAACGTGGGCTTCGGCGTGCCGGACGCCGGCTTCGCCGTGCGGCTGGCCAGGAGTTGGCCGAATCGACCGCCGGCAAAGAGCGTCTCACAGACGAACACCGAGCGGCAGGATATTCCCGACGACGCGCTCCGGCTCGTTTGCGCAGCGCCAAATATCCCCGGTGCCCTGACCGCCATCCGCTGTTTGCCATCGCTGGGCGTGCATCCGGACGAGCCGACGGTGACCCTGCCGATCGTTTATGTCGGCTTGGCGAACGAAGAATTGTCTCAGGATCTGCACGGGAAAGGTGCCTTGATCCAACGCGGAGGCAGTTTCTTCGCCGACAAGATTGCCCGGGCGGCGCGGGCGGGGGCGGCATTCGCGATCATTTTCAACAACACCGGCACGACGGAAATTCAGCCCATGGGTGGAACTACCTTCGTGCCGATTCCCGCTATCAGCATTGGCCGGAATGACGGCCAGGCTTTGCGCGACTTTATCGCGACCCACGCGGACACAACGGCGAAGCTGCAAGTCACACCGGCGGTGTATCGCTTCAACGTTTCGGACGCGCTGGTCTCCGAGCACGTGGGCGTGCGGTTGAAGACCACGCATCCTCGACGCTCCGATCTGCGCGTAACGCTGGTTTCGCCGATGGGGACGCGCTCCGTGCTCCAGGCCATCAACGGCGACAATTCGGCCGGTCCGAGAGATTGGACTTACTGGAGCGTGCAGCACTTTTATGAGAGCAGCGCCGGGGAATGGCGGCTGGAAGTCAGCGACGAACGGAACACGACCATCCGGGTTTCCTCTTCCGCCACGACACCCGCTGCGGGCGCGGTCACTTATGCTCAACTGATTGTTCGAGGCGTGCCCATCACCGATCGCGATCGGGACGGACTGGACGACGGCTGGGAAATGGACCGGTTCGGGCATCTCAACGACGGCCCGAAGGACGATCCGGACGAGGACGGCTACCATAACGCCCGTGAACAAGTCATGGGAACTCATCCGAGCCAGGCGAATGCGGAGTTCAAATTGGAATTCGACGCGTTGAACGCCAGTTTTTGGCGCCTCAGTTGGCCCGGGCGGGAAGGCGAGGAGTACACCCTGGAAACGGCCACTGACTTCGGTCAACCCTTTTCGGACCTGAGCACTGTGAAAGGACGATTCCCCATTACCGAGTTTGTCCTTCCGACGCCAGTCGATGAGACCCGGTTCTTTCGGGTCCGCGGGATCCACAAGCCTTAGCGTTACTATGCAGTCAGAAATGGGGAGCACACGCGCCCCTCGCGTGTCCTGACCGGCGCCCCGCCGGTCAGAATCGCCTAGAAACTCCGTCACTAAACGGTGGCT
>JACPRI010000049.1 GCA_016190065.1 Verrucomicrobiota bacterium | reverse complement strand
TGCCGGCCTGAAACCTGAAGATCCGCGCGTGAAAGCGGTCTCCGACTGGTTGCGCCGCAATTACACTCTGGACGAAAATCCAGGCATGGGACCGCAAGGCCTTTTCTTTTATTACCACACCATGGCCAAAGCCCTGACGCTCGCGGACGTGGATCAGCTTGAGACCGCAAGTGGCCAGAAGGTCAATTGGCGGAAGGACCTCGCTTTGCGGCTCATCAACCTGCAGAAAGGCGACGGTTCGTGGGTCAATGACAATGGCCGCTGGTGGGAAAAAGAAGCTCCGCTCGTCACCGCCTACGCCATCATTTCCCTGGAGATGATCCAACGCGGGCTTTGAATCGGACGCGTCCCGCCAGTTTGGGTTTCTACAGAAGTTTTCATGAATGCTCGGTTGGGGAAACTGATGGCCCCAAGCCTGTGCTGCCGGACGCTCAGCGCGGTGTCACCGTGTGCAGCAAAACGCACACTTTGCAAAATATTTGATTCCAGGTATTTTCCCGCCACTCTGAACCCGGCAGTCCACGATCCAACAGGATTAGGCGTTGGCTTTCAGTCACGGGTTCGTATGCTGACAGGGCTTACGAAATGCAATGCGGCAATTCATTACCATAGCCACGAACGCGTTCGTGGAACTGATCCGGCAGCCGGTGTTTCTGCTGCTGATGACGTGCTCCTCGTCGTTCGGTGTGTTCCTGGCCTGTGTGCCCTATTTCGGATTTGGAGATGATCCGAAGCTCGTGAAGGACAGTGTCCTGGCCGTGATGCTGATTTCAGGGTTGTTCGGCGCGGTGCTCAGCGCGTCGGCTTCGCTCAGCCGCGAAATCCGCACCGGGACCGCTCTGGCGGTGCTGGCGAAGCCCGTGGGCCGCGCGCAATTCCTCCTGGCCAAGTACACGGGATTGATCGGCGCGCTGACCGTGCTGACCTACGTGAATCTTCTGAGCGCCTTGCTCGCGAGCCGGATGGCCTACGACGCGTACGGCAACACGGATAGACTCGCGTTCCTCATTTTTGCGGCGGCGGCAGTGATCGCGTACGCGCTGGGCGGATTGACGAACTATTTTCTCCAGCGCCCTTTTGTGGCGGACGCGGTTTTCTTTTTCGGGCTTCTGGTCACGCTGGCGTTTGTGCTGATTAACTTTTTGGACAAGGAAGGCCAATGGCAGGAGTTCGCCAAGGGCGTGGATTGGCGCTTGATCCCGGCGGCGATCCTGATTTTGTTCGCCCTCTGGATTCTCGCGGCGCTGGCGCTCGCCTGCTCGACGCGGTGGGAAATGATCCCGACGCTCTCCATTTGTTCCATGTTTTTTCTGCTCGGCCTGATGTCCGACTGGCTCATTGGCCGGCACGCGGAACCGGCCTGGGTGACGTTCAATCTCAAACAGGAGCTGAAGAATACGCGCCTGACCGACACCCAGCTCCGGCTGCTGAGAGAAACGGTCGAGAAACACGACGCGAACAGAAATGGCAAACTCGACGTGGACGAGCGGAACCGAATCACTGCCCAGGAAAAACAGCGCTTGAAAAGTGCCGGCCTCGGAGGGGCCGCCTGGGCCTCCGTCCTTTACACCATGGTTCCGAACTGGCAGCTTTTCTGGCTCGCCGACGCGCTGGAGAACAAGAAAACCATTCCGTGGCGCTACGTGGGCCAGGCGCTCGGATACGTCGTGGCTTACCTGGGCGCCTCGCTCGCGTTGGCTTTGATTCTTTTTGAGGACCGTGAATTAAGCTGAAATTGCGATGGAACGAAACATTAACAAAATCGGCCTGGTCAACCTGGTAGTTCTGCTAGGGGTGGGCGGAGCGGCCGCCTTCCTGGCTTTCCATACCAAAACTCTCGCGGGACAAACCGGCCTCGTATTCCTGGGGCTGGGTTTCCTGGTGGCGGCCGTGAGCTATTTCCAGATGCGCCTGGAGGAAAGCGAGCGGCTGGAGAAGATGGAGTTCGAGGAACTCAACAAATCCAAAGGAAGCTCCAGCCTCTTCAACGTCGCCGATGCCGAGTTGTTTCCGGCGCAACGCGCACGCGAGCAGTTCGAGCGCTTTTTTGTCCCCGCCTTTACGATTCTCCTGTTCCTGCTGCAGGCGGGCGCGGCTTACGGGATTTGGAGTTGGCTCGCCCAAGTCGCACCCGCCCCGCCGCACCAAACCACCATGGCTCTGGCGTTGTACGGGATCTTCGCGCTGGTTCTGTTTCTGATTGGAAAATACTCCGCCAATCGCGCGCGCCTGGAAGGGGCCAGAATTCTGCGGCCGGGCGCGAGCTATTTGCTCTTGGGCTCGTACGTCTGTTTTGTCGTGACCGCTTCCCTCGCCGCGGTGCAATTCGAGCATCCCCGAATCGATTTGTACGTCGCGCGCGCGCTGGCCGCCATCGTGGCCTTGTCCGCGATTGAGACGATTGTGAATCTGGTCCTGGAAGTCTATCGGCCAAGGCTGAAGGGACAGGCGGCGCGTTTGCTCTACGACAGCCGGCTCGTTGGTTTGCTGGCCCAACCGGAAGGGTTGGTCACGACCGCCGCCCAGGCACTCGATTATCAGTTCGGGTTCAAAGTCTCGGAGACCTGGTTCTATCGTTTCCTGGAGCGGGCGATCTCCTGGATCATCCTCCTGCAAGTCGGGCTCCTGTGGATCTCCACTTGCGTGATCTTCGTCAGCCCCGGCGAACAGGGGCTTCTGGAGCGCTTCGGCCGCCCCGTCACCGAACGCGGCACACTGGACCCCGGACTCCACTTCAAGCTGCCCTGGCCGATCGACCAGGTGTATCGGGCACGCACGCGGGAGATCCAGACGTTCAACATCGGGTTTGAGGTGGATGAGGAGAAGTCGCACGAAACGGCGGTGCTCTGGACCGTCCCGCACTACAAAACGGAGTTCAATCTCCTGGTCGCGACGCGGAGCCAGCCGGCATCAGCCACCACCGGCGATGAGCCGTCGGAAAAGGTCGCGCCCGTCGATCTCCTCACCGTCAGCGTTCCGATCCAGTACCAGATTAAGGATCTCGGGGCCTGGACGTACACCCACGCCACTTCGAGCAATCTCCTGGAGAATCTTGCGACGCGCGAAATTGTCCGCTACTTCGTCAGCGTGGACCTTTTCGAGGTCATGTCGAGCGGACGCGCCAAAGCGTCGGAAGAGTTGAAAAAGAACATTCAAACCCTGGCCGACCAGCGCAACCTGGGCGTGGACATCGTGCTGGTCGGGCTGCAAGACATCCATCCTCCGGTCAAAGTGGCGAAGAAATTCGAGGAGGTCAACGCGGCCCGGCAGGAAAACGAGGCGGCGTTGCGCACGGCCGAAGGGTATGCCGCGAAAACCATCGCCCTGGCCAAAGGCGAAGCGGAAAAGAAAGTGCGCGAAGCCGAGGCCTATGCCTATAGCAAAGTGGTGGAAGCCCAGGCCCGTTCCGCGCGGTTCACCAATCAGCTCGCGGCATTTCGGGCCGCGCCGGAAGTCTTCATCCACCGCGAGTATCTGGCCGCCCTGGAACATGGCGCCACGAATTCCCGAAAGTACATTCTGGCCACGACCAACACCCAGGACGTGATCCTCTTGAACCTGGAGGAGAAACTGCGTCCAGACTTGTTGGACGTTCCGATGCCCACGAGCAGGAAATAGTTTTTATGAAACGCAATACGGTCACTCTTGTTATTGGCGGACTGTTGATTCTCATCTTCTTCGTGCTGCTGTTCACCTTCCAGGTGCGGCAGACCGAAGTGGCGGTCGTCACGACTTTCGGCCGGCCGGGCGCGCCCATCCGCGAACCGGGTTTGTACTTCAAATGGCCCCGGCCCATTCAAAAAGTCCATGAACTCGACAACCGCATCCACAGCTTTGACACGCGTTTGGAGCAGGTCCTGACCAAGGGCGGCGATCCCCTGAACGTCATGCTCTATGTGGGCTGGCAAATTAAGGACCCGGAAACCTTTTTCGCCAGTTCCCGCGGCGGCACTGCGGCCGAGGCGCAAGCCAAGCTCGGCGGATTGGTCGAGAGCGTAAAAAACCAGGTCGTCGGCAATCACCCGTTCTCGCACTTTGTCTCGACCGACGAGAAAGAGCTTAAGTTTGACGAGATTGAGAGGGAAATCCTCGAAAAAGTCCGCCCAGACGCGGAAGCGAAGTACGGCATCGAGGTCAAATTCATCGGCATCAAAAAGCTGGGCCTGCCCGAAAGCGTCACCGAAAAAGTGTTCGCGCGGATGCAAGCAGAGCGCGACAAAGCTGTGCAGACGCTGAAATCGGAAGGCGAAAGGGGCGCGACGGTCATCCGGAGTAATGCGGACCGCGATGCCGCGAAGATCCGGGCAGACGCCGAGTCGAAGGCGACCGCGTTGCGGGGCGAGGCGGATGCCGAGTCCTCGAAGTGGCTGTCTGTCTTTTCCCAAAACCCGGAACTGGCGGTGTACCTCTCAAAAATCAAAGCGCTTCCCGAAGCGCTCAAAGACAAAACGACTTTGATTTTTGACTTTCGGACGCCGCCCTTTGATTTGTTCGGCCCGCTTCCCAAGCCCACGGCACCGCGGACTGGGGCCTCAACCCTTGGAAGTGACCCTTCCAGCAGTCGGTGATTTGACGCAAGCTGGATATGAGCGACCCCTCGAACCCAAACGCAGCCGATCCCAGAACCCCGAGGCCAGTTTCGCCTCCGGAAGCCATCGACGATGCGAGCACGCAGGCCCTGGCCGAAGCGCTGCGGAGCAGCTTTGTCATCGTCAAGATCATCATGGTGATCCTGGTGCTCGTGTTTTTCGGATCCGGGTTCTTCACCGTTTCCCCGCAGGAGCGAGCGATCATCCTTCGGTTTGGCCGTCCGGTCGGCGTCGGGAACCAGCAATTGCTTCTCCCGGGCGCTCATTGGGCGTTTCCTTATCCGATCGATGAAGTCATCAAAATTCCGTTCCGTGAGATTCAGCAGGTGACTTCCACAACGGGCTGGTACGCCACCACGCCGGAAGCTGAAGCGACTAACAGTGAGCCTCCTCCAGGCTCGACGCTCAATCCCGCGGCCGATGGCTACACGCTCACGGGCGACACAAACATCATCCACGTGCGCGCCACGTTGAGTTACCGAATCAACCAGCCGGTGAATTATGTACTCAACTTCACCAGCGCCTCGAACGTCATCCAGAACGCTTTGAATAACGCGCTGTTTTACGCCTCGGCGCGGTTCACCGTGGATGACGCGCTGCAGTTAAATCTCCAGGGCCTGAGGGAGCGCATCACGGCGCGCACGCAGCAGTTGGTGGATCAACAAGGCGTCGGCATCACCATCGAACAGATCGAGCTCAAGACGAAACCGCCGCGCTACGTCAACGACGCCTTTGAAAATGTGTTGAAGGCGCAACAGGAGCGCGGCCAGACGAACCAGCTTGCCCAGGCCTACGCCAGCAGCACCGTCAACAAGGCGCACGGCGAGGCCAGCGCACTCGTTAACGCGGGCGAGACGGACCGCAACCGCATGGTGCAAGGGATCGCGGCTGAGGCAAAATACTTCACCAATCAATTGCCGTATTATCGGAGCAACCCGGAACTGTTCATGGCGCGACTGCAGACCGAGACGCTACATCGCGTTTTCACGAACGAGACCGTGAGGAAGTGGCCCATCCCGGAGTTGCTCGGTGGAAAGCCGGTTGAATTGAGGATACAGTTAAGTCCTGAGCCGCAAAAACCGGCGCAACAACCGACGCCGTAGCGCAGATTTGTATCTGCTGTATCGCAGGCTTGCAGCCTGCCAGGCGCCGAAAAGGCGCCAAGCGCTGGACAATTCGAGCGCGTAGCCGATTAGAAATCGGCGATACGGCAGGTTGCAAACCTGCGCTACGCGAGACCGAAGCCCGGGGTTTGAACGAGACTGAGATTTATGCAAGTCACATCGATGTTAAGCCGGCAAGAGCCTGAGCACGACCACGAACACGACGCCAGTTGCGAGACGTGCGATCACGAGCACACGCCCATCCGCCTGAAGCAGACGCTGGTTGGCCTGATCTTCATTCTCAACGCGTTCCTCATCGACCAGCTTTTCGACAAAGGCGCGAGCACGGAATCCATGATCGCGAATTTCAGCGCGATGATCGGCGCCATCATCCTCGGTTACCCGATCATCTGGACTTCCTACAAGGATCTGCGCCGAGGTGTCCTAAGCATCAACGAATTGGTCAGCATCGCGGTCCTGGCGGCGTTTTCCTCCGGACAATACGAAATCGCCGGCCTCGTCGCTTTTTTCATGCTCATGGGCGAAATCATTGAGACGCGCACGGCCGCGGGCGCCCGCGCCTCCATTGAATCCCTCATCAAACTAACGCCGACGAAAGCGCGCCGGCTCACGAAGGATGGCAAAGAGGAAGAAGTTTCCGCTCAAGACCTCGCGGTCGGCGACGTGATCCGCGTCCGCCCGGGAGACAATGTCGCGGCCGACGGCGTGATCGTCAGCGGCCTGGGATCTTTCAACCAGGCGAACATCACCGGTGAATCCTTGCCCGTGGACAAGAAGCCGGGCGACGATGTCTTTGCCGGCACGCAGAATCTCACCGGTGTGCTGGAAATCCGCGTCACGCGCGCGGGAGAGGACACGACCTTGGGCCGGGTGCGCGAATTGATCCTGGCCGCCGAGAAGACCAAGTTGCCCATCATGCGCCTGGTGGATCAGTACATGGTTTATTACACGCCGTTCGTGCTGGTGATCGGCGCGCTGGTGTGGGCGTTCACCCAGGACCTTTCCCGGGTCATTTCGGTCCTCATCGTCGCGTGCCCTTGCGCGTTCATTCTGGCCACTCCCTCCGCCATGGTCGCGGCCCTCTCCACGGCCGCGCGGCTGGGCATTCTGATCAAGAACGTGGGCGACATCGAAGCCGCCGCGCGGATCAACGCCTTCATCTTCGACAAAACCGGGACGCTCACGACGGGCAAATTGACCGTGAGCCGCCTGGCGCCGCTGGGAGAAACCAAGCCGGCCGAACTGCTGCGCATCGCGGCGGCGGCCGAGAAATTCAGCAACCATCCCACTGCGAAAGCCCTGGCGGCGCTGGCCGAACAAGTCGGGGTGCCACTGGCGGATCCCCAAAACTTTTCCGAAGCGGCCGGCCGAGGCGTCAAAGCCCAGGTCGATGGCGCGCAAGTCCTCGTGGGCCGCGCGCAATGGCTCCGCGACAACGGCATCGCCGACGATTTCACCAAGTCCGTGGACCTGGATGAAACGGAAGGGTTCAGCCTGATTTTCGTGGCGCGCAATGGCCGGTGTATCGGCTGGGTCGGACTCCAAGACGAAACACGAGCTGAAGCGCGTGAATCCCTGGCCGCGCTGCACCAGTGCAATGTGCGCCGCATCGCGATGGTGACCGGCGATCGCCAGCCCGTCGCGGCGCGCGTGGCCAAAGAAATCGGTTGCGAAGAAGTGGTCGCGGAATGCCTCCCGCAGAACAAGGTGGAATTCGTGCGGCAGATCAAATCGCGCGGTTATCGCGTCGCGGTCGTCGGAGACGGTGTGAACGACGCGCCCGCCTTGGCGGCGGGCGATATCGGCATCGCCATGGGAGCGGCGGGAAGCGAGGTCGCGATCCACAGCGCGACCATAGCACTGATGAACAACGATCTTCGCCGGCTGCCGTTCCTGGTCCGCCTTTCGCGCGGCACTCGCCTCGTGATCAACCAGAATTTTTTGGTCGGTGTCATTTTCATCATCGGCGGATTGGTAGCGGCGGCATTTGGCTACGTGCACCCGATCGTGGCGGCGATTCTCCACAACGCCGGTTCGTTGATCGTGGTGTTCAATAGCTTCCGGCTCGTGCGGTACGGCGAGGAATTGGAACCGTTCCAAAATGCGGCTGCCGACGCCGGGAAACCGGGCCCAGGCCGACCGGCAGACTCCACCCCGCAACTGCGACCCAAACTGGCCTAATCAGGCAGAAATTAAGCGGATGAACAGAATTCTTGTCCCTTACAGGCCGTCCGAAAAGCCACGCCGCCGGATACCTTCGTCACAACTTTTGTCGTCAATTCACGGCTGAGATTATGGCTGTAACAGAGCTGCAAGCCCTACAATCGGCGGTTCGCCAAACCTCCGCGTCGAACGATGTCGTCGTCGCCGTCCGCGGCCTCACGAAAGTGTTCAAAGACTTTTGGGGCCGCCCCAAGGCCAGGGCGGTGGATAACGTCGATTTTGAAGTCCGGCGCGGCGAAGTGTTCGGATTGCTCGGCCCCAACGGATCGGGCAAGTCCACGACCGTCAAATTGCTGCTGGGTTTGCTGTATCCGACCCGAGGCCACATTGAAGTATTTCATCATTCGCCCCGCCACGTCGCAACCAAATCGCGCATCGGCTATCTCCCGGAGGAATCTTACCTTTACCGGTATCTGGATTCGGACGAGACCCTGGATTTCTTTGGGAATCTTTTTTCTTTGCCGCCCAAGGACCGGCGCCAGCGGGCCGAGCAGCTTCTCGAAATGGTGGGACTGGACAAGGCGCGGCGCCGGCTGGTGGGCGAATTCTCCAAAGGCATGCAGCGGCGCATTGGCCTGGCCCAGGCGCTGATCAACGACCCGGACCTCGTCATTCTGGACGAGCCGACCGCCGGCCTCGACCCTATCGGTTGCCGCGAAGTCAAAGACCTGATTCTGGCGCTGGCCCGGCGCGGCAAGACTGTGATTCTCAGCAGCCATCTGCTCGCGGACGTGGAGGATGTCTGCGACCGTGTCGTGATTTATTACGGCGGCAAGATCCAGGCGCAAGGCACGCTCAAGGAACTCCTGGCCCAACCGGACACGATGCAGATCACCACGCCGTTGCTGCCGCGCGCCACGGTCGAGCGAATGCTCGAAACCATCCGCAAAGACGTCGCCGCCGACAAGGTCCGCATCGACACGCCGACTCAGAATCTGGAGAACTATTTCCTGGGTGTGGTGCAAAAGGCCAAGCAGACCGAGGCCGAAACGTCCGGCGCCACGTCGGGCCATCGAGTCGCAGCCTACTTGCGCGGCGAGGCCGACACTCCGGCCGCGCAGCCTGACAAAATCCTCGAACGACTCACGCTGCCGAAGGCCGAGCCCGCTGCGGCCGAACCGGCACCGCAGACCGGACCGACAAAGGCTGAAGAGACCCTCGAACAATTGACCAAAACCGACGGACTGGCCCTCGAGCCGAAAACCTCTCCGTCCCCGGAAACGAAGCTCGCGGATCTGTCGAAAGCGGACGAGAAGTTGTCGGCGTTTTTGAACAAACCGAGATGACCCAAAGGTGTGGCAGTCATGTTGCGCGAATTTGAGATTTTTTCGAAACCCTCCGCCCCTTCGATTGCGGTCAAGCGCGGTTTCTGCTGGCCGGGTTTTTTCTTCGGGTGCTTCTGGGCCTTGGCCCGCGGGCTCTGGTTGCAGGGCAGCGTGCTTTTGGCCTGTAGCGTGGGTTTCGTCTTCGTCGCCTTCGCGGCGCCCATCTTGAGTACCGATCCCTGGCTACGCGTCTTTTTTACGGTCCTCGGTTGGCTCATCGCACTCGTAGCCGGATTCAAAGGCAACGGGTGGCGCAGCAACAAGCTCGAGCGCACGGGATACCATTCCGCCGGCGTTGTGTCAGCAAGGTCCTCGACCGCTGCGCTGTCCATTGTGGCGCGCGGAGGTCAAGCCGAGGCGCGCCCTTATCTCGCCGCGCGCTGGTGGTCCTCCATTCCCATTCCCCGTCCCTTCCAACGTCTGGTCGCGGTCGCCTGGCTCACATTAAAGGCGGCGGTGCGTCTTCGGCTGGTGCTCGTGCTTGCCACCGTTTTAATCGGTGCTGTGGTCATTCTCCCGCTCGTGATCAAGGACGACGGGACCGCGCGCGGGTTCACGCAGATTCTGCTGACGTACACGCTGGCGACCATCACGGCGTTGCTCGGATTCGCCACGCTCTGGATGGCGTGCGGCACGCTGGCCCGGGACATTGAGGAAGCGCAGATTCAGGTCGTCGTCGTCAAACCCGTGGCGCGCTGGCAAATCTGGCTGGGAAAGTGGCTCGGCATTCTGGTGCTGAACGCGGCCTTGCTCGCGCTTTCTTCCGGCGCGGTTTATCTGCTCATGCAATGGCGTGCGCAGAAACTGCCTCCCGAACAGCAGGCGATTCTCCGGAACGAAGTCATGGTCGCGCGCGGGTCGGTCAGAGAGCCGGTGCCCGATTTCGATCCGGCCGTCGAGGAGGAGCTCAAGAAAAAGATCCAATCCAGTGCCGTGCCGTTGTCGGACCTGGCGTACATGCGCAACCAGATCCGGGAGCAGTTCAAGGCTCAGGAACAAGTGGTGCCGCCCGAACATCTCCGCCGATGGGCCCTCGAAGTGGGGACGGCCAGTCGCTTCTCGCGCGATCAACCCCTGTACCTGCGCGTCAAATTCAATGTCGCCCAGACCAGCCCTTCCAAAACTTATCTGGGACTCTGGGCCATCGGCGAACTCGATTCCGCCCGGCTCTATCAAACGAACATGAGCCTGGCCGCCGATACGTTTCACGAAATCATTGTGCCGCCCAACCTGGTCAATGACAAAGGCCAGTTGATTGTCAATTTCATCAATCGCAACGAGACCGCCGTCCTCTTCCCTTTGGAGGAGGGGATGGAAGTGCTCTATCGGGAGGGCGGATTCGGCCTGAACTATTTTCGCGGCGTCTCGATCATTTTCTTTTGGCTGGCCTTTCTGGGCGCATTGGGATTGGCGGCGTCCAGTTTCCTGTCGTTCCCGGTCGCGGCTTTTCTCTCGCTGGGCGTGCTGATCATCGGCATGTGCAGCGGCACCATCTCGCTGGTTTTGGAACAGGGGACGGTTTTCGAGGTGAATCACGATACCGGCGTCGCGGACAAAACCACGTTGATCGACCAATTCGCGCTGCCGATCTTTCGCGTGTTGCTGCACTTGATCAATATGGTCAAAGGGTTTTCGCCCATTGATTCGCTGAGCACGGGCCGGAGCATTTCCTGGGGGCAACTGGGGCAGGCCTTCGCTCAAATCTGCTTGTGCATGGGGGGCATCCTTTGCGCGTCCGGCATGATGATCTTCAACCGGCGCGAGCTGGCTTCCGCACAGGGAAATCATTGACGCGCGATGACCTCCTTTCGGACCAGGTTTTTCAAGCCGCTGCTCGGCCTTCTGGCTGCCGTGTTGCTGCTCGCAAACTCATTCATCCAGGAAGAATTGAATGAGAACCGCGAGACGATGGGGTTGACGCGCGCCGATCTCCTTGAAAACGCCCCGCCGGTGCTCGCTTTCACGACGGTCGCCTTGGGCGGCTTCCGCGGGTTGATCGCGAACATGCTCTGGATTCGCGTCGCGGATTTGCAGGAGCAGGACAAATTCTTTGAGATGGTCCAGCTCTCGGACTGGATTACCAAGCTTCAGCCGCACTTCGCCACTGTCTGGGTCCATCTGGCCTGGAACATGTCCTACAACATTTCGGTGAAATTCAATGATCCGAAGGACCGCTGGCTTTGGGTGAAGCGGGGGATCGAGTTGTTGCGCGACGAAGGCCTGCGCTACAACCCGAAAGAAGCGCTCCTCTATCGCGAACTGGCCTGGCATTTCCAGCACAAGATGGGGGCGAACCTCGATGACGCTCACAATTACTACAAAGGCGTCTGGGTGGAAGAAATGAACCGTCTGCTCGGTTCGGGACGCCCGAACTATGACGAGTTGCTCAATCCGCAAACCGACGAAGCCAAGGCGCGCGTTCAGTCGCTTCGCGAGCGCTACAAGATGGATCCCCGTTGGATGAAGGAAGTCGATGACCGTTACGGCCCGCTGGAATGGCGTCTTCCGGAAACCCATGCCATCTACTGGGCGGTCGTCGGCACAGAGAACGTCAAGGACGGCATCCTCAAAGACCAGGACTTGATCAACCTGCGGCGGGTGATCTTCCAATCGATGCAACTGGCTTTCCATCGCGGGCGGCTCGTCTTCTTCACCAAGGGCAGCAGCGAATTCACCACCGCGCCGAACCTTGAAATCGTGGCCCGCGCCAACCGCACTTACGAAGAAATGATCGAGCTGGAGCCGAACATGCGGCAGAACATCGAGACCGCGCACAAGAATTTCTTGAAGACGGCGGTGTACTTTCTCTACGACTACAACCGGCTCACGCAGGCGGAAGAATGGTTCAAATACCTTCGCCAGAAGTATCCGGCGGCGATCCCGGCCAGCCAAAACCTGGACGACTATGCCCTCGCCCGCGTGGCCGAAGACATCAACGAAACGAGCCACGACCGCGTCAAAGGCATTCTTGAAGGGATGCTGGAGAGCGTGTTCCTGAATCTGGCGATTGATGAGGACGATCTCGCCGTGGGTTACGACCGCTTCGCGCAACGGATTTGGAACCGGTTTATGCAGGAAATTGGAACTATTTCAAAGGAGCGAGTGGGCTTGCCGCCTCTGGCGCAACTTAAGAAGCAAGTCCTGGATCGAATGCTCGATCCGGAGAGCGGTCTTGAACCCCAAATCGCCAATCAGCTCCGGACCAAACTTGGCCTCCCGGCGGCCGCGCCGTCGGCTACGTCCACGAACCGCCCTCCGATCACCCCGCCTTCGACCAACGCCCCGGCCACGAACACAGCCAGCAAAAAGTGACTTTCAGAGGCGGAACCCATCGGGTGTGTCCGTGTTCATGCTGCTTGAGCTTCAGTCTTTCTTTGAGATGCGGACTATTCCAGTTCCTTGATCCGCACGTTGCGAATCTCGACCTGGCTCCCGCCCCGGCTCAACTCCTGAAATCCAATGTGCCCTTGCCGCGGGCGGTCCTTTACGGGCGTCGAGTCGGACCCATCGTGTCGCTTGGGTTTCTTGGTTTCGTGATCCAGATCGACCTCCAAAATGACCTCGCCATTGAGAGCCACTTTCACCCATGGCCCCTGGCAGGCGATTTCGTATTTGTTCCACTCCAGCGGCCTGAACAACTGCTTCCGCGGTGCGACGGCTCGATACAACCCGCCGGTCAACTCCTCAGGCAGCGCAGGTTCGCTGCCGTAATAACGCGGATCGACCATCTGCAATTCAAGGCCATCAAACGCGGGATCGCCAGCCAGCGGGAAGCGCAAACCGCAGCCGCTGTTGCCTTGCTCGCCGAGCTTGAATTCGAATTCGAGAATAAAGTCGGCGTATTCCTTCTCGCTGATGAGCCAACTCCCGCGCGGGTTGCTCCCGTGAAGAATTCCCTGCTCGACCTTCCAAACGCCTCCGCCCGGATGCGGATCTTTGACGTCCGCCCAGTTGCGCACCAACCATCCTTTCGGCACGCCGTCTTGTGGAAACAGATTCGTGAAGGGCGTCTCCTTCGGCGCGTGCCGGCAGCCCGCGGCCAGGAGCACAAATCCGGCGACCCATGCGGTTCGAGTCGTTCTCAGAAAGGTTGTAATCATCGCGGTCGAAGCAAATCACGTCTCCACCCCAAGGGCACCCAGTCGCGATCTGTGCTCTTGGCAGCGGTTCATCCCAGACTTCTGTAGCGTTTGTAACGGTTTAACGATTTAACTGATTTAACCGACTTCGAGCTAATTCGTGTCCGAACTGCGCCGGAAATCCACGCGCTGCACCGGTTCGAGCGCGTTCAATTGCGCCACGAACGCCGCCGGGAGCACGCCTTTCTTCAGCCGCACGCGGTAGCTGATATCCACGGCCTCTCCTTTCTGGGCCGTGCCAACCGACAGCATTTCGTAAAACTCCAGCGCCTCGTCGAACACCTCTTGCAGAATCTCCCCCGGCCCTTCGTGCGCTTCCATGCGGATTTCCACCACGCAATCGACATTGGACCAATCCTTCGGCGAGCTTTTCGGGCGCGTGAGCGCCGCCGCAATTCCGACCACGCTGAGGCCGATCAACGCCAGCACGAAATAATTCGCGCCGACGGCCATGCCGACCACGACGGCAAAAATCACGAACGCCGTGTCTTGTGTGTCGCGCACGACCGTTCGGAAGCGGACGATGGATAGCGCGCCCACCAGACTGAAGGCCCGCGCCACGTTGTCGCCGATGACTTGCGTCACCATGGCAATGAGGATCGAGAGCAACACCAGCGTGGGAGGGAACGTCGGTACGGCTTCGTGTCCGCGCGTGGCGCGATAGATGCCTGCGACCGCTAGGCCGACGATAAATGCCCCTCCCAGCCGCCAGAAAAGCTCTCCCACGGTCGGCGTCGAAGTGGTTTGGAAGGAACTAATGAGCCAGTCGGGCATAGCTGTTCCGAAAACGGGTCAGGACGCGTTCCACCGCGTCCCCGATACGGTTCTTTCGATCGCTGAGTAAAGTCAGGGACGGAGTGGAATCCGTCCCTCCCAGGTTCACGGGAAGGCGTCGGACACTCATTTTGGCGCGCTGGAATGCTGTTGCAGCCAGACCAGGTCCCGGTTGTTGGGCGAGCTGGAGTTGTGCCCGTGCCAATCGGTGTTCCGGGACGGCAGGAACGTGCGCGGGTCCTTCCATTGCTTCGCATCCACGTGGCCGTCGGCGAAGCCCATCACGCTGGCGCGATTGTGATAGCTGGCGGGGTACATGAAAAAGCCCGGCGACACCAGCACTCCAAAAAACGGCCAGCAAATGCTTTCGGGATGAACGTCGATAAACACGAACGTCTCGGCCGGCGAAGGGGCGGTGATTTCGGAAAGCTTGTAAAACCGCTTGTAGTTGGAGGGAGGTTCGCCGCGCATCGCGGCCGGGCCGCGACTCCAGCCCAGAAACCAGTTCATGCTGTAACTCCGCACCTTCGGCAGAGTTAATTGCCCGACACGAATGGTCTTGCGGTCGGTCGGGCATTTGTAAACGCCAATGTCCTTCAGATACGGAGCGAACAGAGCGAATCGCTCGTCGGTCAATAGAAGGCGGTTTGTGGAATCCTGCGGATAGGCATTGTGGTTGTACCAACCTTGAATCCAGAGTGGAGTCGAAGCGCTTCCCCCGCCGCCGATGTAACCGTTGTGCGCCAGATTATCGTTATTGTCTCCGGCGTACATCACCCAGGACAACGCCAGTTGTTTTTGGTTGCTCGTGCATTTGACGCGGCGCCCTTGCTCTTGCGCGCGGGTCAGTGTCGGCAACAGCAGGCTGGCTAGAATGGCGATGATCGCGATCACGACCAAAAGTTCAATCAAGGTGAATCCGCTGGTGCGATGCGGTGCTCTGGGTTTCATACTGAGTGCGATCTAAGCGAGATATACCTGCCCACGGGGAAATTGAAAGGAATGAATCGCTCTTTTCAGAACTTGCCGGCTCGGTCGCCATGACCCGGGGGGAATTGCGGCAATTGCGACGGAATTAGGATGGCACCCTCTCGATTTTCAGGTATTGGTGAAAGCGTGACGGTTTTGGAAATCATTCAGCGAAGCACGGATTTTCTGGCCAAGAAAGGCGTGGATTCGCCCCGGTTGCAGATCGAGCTCCTCCTGGCTCACGCCTTGAAAATCCCGCGCTTGAACTTGTATTTGGATTTTGAGCGGCAGTTGGCGGAAACGGACATCGAAGTGGTGCGCCAAATGGTCAAACGCCGCGGCCATCGGGAGCCGCTCCAGCACATCACCGGCTCCACCTCCTTTTGCGGTCTGGAAATCAAGGTAACTCCGGATGTCCTTGTGCCGCGCCCGGAAACCGAACTTCTCGCCGAGCGCGCCTGGAAGTTTCTGAACGATCGGGCGCCCGCCGGAGCAGAGCCGCCGTCGGCGCTCGACTTCGGCACGGGCAGCGGTTGCCTCGCCGTGGCCATGGCGGTGCACGCTTCGGCGGTTCGCATCTGGGCCTTGGACATATCCGAAGCCGCGCTCGAAGTGGCCCTCCAGAATGCGGCGTTCCATCACGTCTCCGATCGCATTCAATTCGTGCGCGGAGATGGGTTCGACGGTTTGTGCGTCCAGCCTCAATTCGATTTGATCGTGTCGAACCCGCCTTATGTTCCTTCGCGCGAAATCGAAGCGCTCCAGCCGGAAGTGCGCGACTTCGATCCACGCCTAGCGCTGGATGGCGGCGCGGATGGTTTGGAGTTCTTTCGCGGATTTGCCGCGAAGGCGAAAAACTTCCTGCGGCCCGCCGGCAAACTCATGCTCGAATTTGGGGACGGTCAGGAAGCGAAGCTTCAAAAATTGTTGGTTGAAAACGCCTGGCTGGTTGAAGCCGTCGGACGCGACTACAGCGGCCGTCCGAGAATTCTCGTGGCGCAACCGGGCGGGTCTTGAAGGCGTTTTCGCGAGTTTTACCACGGATGACACGGATAAACACGGATACCGGAATACATGCAGACACGAATTTCACCGATTTTCACGAATGAGCAGGAACGCAAACGAATGCGTGAGAATTCGTGCCATTCATGTCTCTAGAATCCGCGTCCATCCGTGTTCATCTGTGGTTTGAACTCCGGAATGGCTTTCGGTCGAACATGACACTATGGACAGTTTGCTAATCAAAGGCGGCGTGCCGCTGCGCGGGGAAGTCACCGTCAGCGGCGCCAAGAACGCGGTGCTCCCCATCATGGCGGCCACCTTGCTCACGCCGGAGCTCTGCACCATCCGCCGCGTGCCTGATCTCAGCGACGTGAAATTCATGGGGGAAATACTGACGTCGCTGGGCGCCGAAGTGAAATTCGAGAAGGGCACCCTGGCGATCTGCGCCGAGAAGGTTAAAGGCGTGGGCGATTACGATTTGATCCGGAAGATGCGCGGATCGATCTGCATTCTCGGGCCTTTGCTGGCGCGTTTGCACAAAGCCAAGGTCTCGCTGCCAGGCGGCTGCGTGATTGGCTCCCGCCCCATTGATCTTCACTTGAAGGGACTGCAAGCGCTGGGCGCGAAAATCACGATCGCGAATGGCTACGTCGTGGCTTCCGCCCCGAAGCTTCTGGGCGGCGATTTGTTTTTGGGGGGACGATCGGGGCCGACCGTGCTGGGCACGGCCAACGTGATGATGGCGGCCGTCCTCGCTGAAGGCGTCACCATTATCGAGAGCGCCGCGTGCGAACCGGAAGTTGTGGACCTGGCGAATTTCCTGAATGCGATGGGCGCCAGAATTATGGGCGCGGGCGGACCCACCGTCACCGTCACCGGCGT
>JACPRI010000047.1 GCA_016190065.1 Verrucomicrobiota bacterium | reverse complement strand
GGCCAAGGCGAGGCTCAACTTGACGTTCGATTTGCCCGTCACATCCACCGCCTTGAGAGTGAGGCTTCGACCCGCAAGTTGGCCTGCCCTCGCGGGGTCGTCGGGCGGGGTGGAGATGTTGGGTTCATTGAGATCTGCGCCAGCCCAATATCCGCTTCCTTCCATCCCGCTGATGAGACCTCCGAGGAGCTGAACCCCTTTCTCGGTGGCCACGAGGAAAGGACGCGTCGAGACGACCCCCGCAGCGTCCGCAAATTGATACGAGGCAACCGTGATTGATCCCGGTGGCAACCCCAGCCCGACGGTGTCGAACGGTTGTGCTTCGGTCACAAACTTGAACGTGGCCGGGAGTCCGGCGGCAATGGGATGGGCGGCGGCCGCGATCTTGACATCGCCGGGGTCGAAGTTCGTGTCATTCAATCCCCGTGTGGCCAGAAGCATATCGCCGGCGAGATCGCTCGCGAAGCACAACAAGGGCACCGTGGCGTTGGCCAATCGGATTGGGTCGCCACCCGTGCTTGAATTGATGATGAAGTCCACCTTCTTGCTGGTGATGATATTCGCCAGCACAGGGAAGCCGGCCACGTCATCATCAATCACGGTGTGGCCTTGCGCCGTCAGCGTCGAGATCAAGTACTGATCGCCCAGACTGTCGGCACCGGCCGGTGCGCTGAACATCACGACCATCTTCTGTTTGCCGTCGGTCAGCCACTTGATCGTGGCCTCGACCAGTTTCTTGCCATCGGCGGTGAGAGTTGCGGGATCGAGACCGTGGTTGAAAAGCATGGTGGCCCGCCTGGCTGGCGCGGGGAATGGCACGCCGACGACTTCGCCTTTGGCGACGACATCGGTATTGCGAGTCCAATAGGATGTCCCCGCGGGCACCGGGACGACTTGCCCATTCCTCGCCACGAAGCCCCGGCCCTCGGCCGTATATCGAGTTCCTTCGCCCTCGGTGTTGAAGTCTTCCGTATAGATGATGTTCGATGTGGCGGGAGGCGTCACGGGCGGCGGAGTGGTGCCGCCGGTCACACCCGCGGCGTAATCTACGGTCTGAAGGAGCAACTGTTTGCCCGCCGCGGTCAAATTGGCGAAGTCGAGCACGGTGTTGAAATCCGGCGCCGCATTCTGGCCCAGAAAGAATCCGATGCGCCGGTTGGGCGCCACGCTGCCATCGACGAGTTTGTCACCCTTCTCATACACGAAGATCGTGGGGAAGGAACCGTTCTCCAGCACGCTGGCCACCACATCGGCGTCGGGCGAAGGCAAGCCGTAGCTCAAGCTGTAGAGCTCAGTGTAAACCTTCACTTTGCCGGTCAATCCCTTTGCGATGGGATGATCCGCCTTGCGGATGTAGAGCGAATCGAGTCCGTCCTTGATCGGCGTGTCCGCCACTTCCGAGCGACTCGTGTTGCCCCACTGCGTGAAGTCATTGGCGCCGTCCGCCGTGCGCTTGACCCAATCGGCGTTGTCGTACATGTAGGCCTCGAACGAAATGATGGGAACATCCGTGTTCTTGAGACTGAAGACGCCCGTGGCGTCGCCGGCGGGATCCAGCACTGAAGTCGAGCCGATGGTTTCCGAGATCAGAACGACCTTCTTGCCAGCCGCGGCGGCGCGTAAATCCTCTGGAGTAGTGCCGCCGGTGCCAAAGGGAGTCACGACGTAGCCATTGGCGGTCAAGAGCTCGATCAATGCCGGGTCGGCATTGATGGGCGCGTCTCCGTTGCTGGTGACAAAAAGGATTTCGCCTTTGGACGCAGCCAAAGCCCGACCAGCAGCGACGCTGAGAAGCGATAGACACAGAAGCCAATAGAGGCTCCGACGACCAACTGAGCCGAGAAGACTGAGATGTAGATTCATAGAGTTGCTGTGGAGTAGAATTGTTACAGGCGCTATTCAGAGAACAAGGAACAGATGACAATGCATCTGTCATGCGTCAAGAATGAATTTCTCCTTCTAATTTGTGGCAATCTGTGACCAGGTGTGGTCGAAAGCGCGCCAGCGCTCCACGCAAGCGAAACCGGTGTGGTTCAAGGTTCCCAGGTCCAGGCCTGGTGCAGAGGTTCTATGGTTTATCCACCGGTTGAACGTTTACCCGGCTTACGCCCGCGGATTGAAAGTGGATTCCCTAGCCAGCTTTTCCCAGAGCGCCTTTTCTTCAGGCGTTAGCCGCGAGGGCACTTGAATCGAAGTGACCGCATAAAGATCACCTCGCGTTCCATTTTCTCCCGGAAGACCGCGGCCGCGAATCCGCAGTCGCTGACCGCTCGTCATTCCGGGCGGGACCTTCAACGACACGGACCCGTCCAGAGTCGGCGCATGGACGGTGGTTCCCAGTACAGCTTCCCATGGCGCGAGTTCGAGATCGCAGTAGAGATCCGAATCGCGGACTTCGAACTCCGGGTGTCTGGCGAACTTGACCCGCAGATACAGATCGCCCGCCCGGCCGCCGCCCGTTCCCGGTTCGCCTTTGCCCGCGACACGGATCAGTTGTCCCTCTCGGACACTGGGCGGAATTTTCACCCGGAATGAATGCGTCTCTGCGGCGGCCTTGCCCGAATCCTGCCGCTGTAGAGAAACGGTGCGGACTGAGCCGCGCAGCACCTCGTTGAGCGTGACCAGAATATCGCCTTCCACATCTTGGCCCCGCTGTCCAGAGGCCTCTTGATCCTGAAAGGGCCGCTGGGCATCGCGGTTCAGGCCGGAGGAAGAAAACGAGCCAAACCCGCCGGCGCTTCGGCCAAAGAACTGTTCAAAAAAATCGCTGAAACCGGTGCCGCCGAAACGGAATTCAAACGGCTCACCGGTTTTTCCTCCTCGGACGCCGCCAGCGTTTTGCCAGCCGGGCGGCGGGCTGAAACCGCCGGTCCGGTTCCAATTCGCCCCGAGTTGGTCGTACTTCTTGCGCTTCTCCCGATCGCCGAGCACTTCGTAAGCTTCGTTGATCTCTTTGAATTTTTCCTCCGCCGCGGCCTTGTTCTTGGACACGTCGGGGTGGTATTGGCGCGCGAGTTTGCGGAACGCCTTGCGAATTTCGTCGTCGCTGGCGCCGCGCGGGACGCCCAGGATTTGGTAATAATCTCTAAATTCAACCGCCATAGTTCTGCGGCGCTTCTCGCCGCCAAGCGCAAATTAGCATGAATCACGGCGGAGACAACTGGCGCCGCCGTGGCCTCGCGAGCGACGTATGGGGAGATTAGGATTGGACTACGAGCAGGAGGAGGAAGGAGACAGCCGACAGCGGATGAAATGCACCGCGCCGCGGCCCAAAGAATCGCGTGGACTTCGGCACCGTGTTTGAACACTCTTTTTCAAACCGACCGACCCGAACCATGACCCCGTTCACCACACGCCGATGATTCGAGAGATGCCGCCGACTAAGCTGGAAGGTGAAGCGCGCTCAGTTCCGTTCGAGCCGAGCGTTCCTCCTTCCCATGGACCTGGTAGGGACGGATTCCACTCCGTCCCTGACTTTAGTCAGCAATGGGAAGAACAAGATCAGGGACGCGGTGGAACGCGTCCTTACCAGTTCATGGGCCGTGAGCAGGTCCGAAAGGAACACGAAACTCTCCATGAACCCGGTGCGGCTCCGTTGCGGCGCAGCCGACTTTCTGGGGTTGCGGCGGCGCAGCAGCGCCGCCTTACCCACGTCTGGTTTCTGGCGATTCTCTCGCTTTGCTTCGCCGAGTTTTGCACCGACGCAATGGGCGCAGGCCCTTTTTCGCCCTCGCGCACGAACCAGATCACCCTCACGAAACCGCCAATTCAGGAAATCGGCGCAGGCCTTTTTCAGATTGGCGAGGTGCGTCTCGACAAGAACACAAAGTCGGTCTCGTTTGCCGGTTCCGTGAACATGACCAACGGCGTTGTGGAATACGCCGTGGTCGGCCGCCGCGGCAAATTGCACGAGAGCGTGCTCGTGACCCAAGCCGAGCCGTATCACATTCACCTGGCGATGCTCTTGTTGGGCGCAACCAATCAAACCGCGAAAGCCGAAAGCGGCCGGCTACTCACGGGCCATCCAGTTCAAATCTGGGTGAGTTGGAAAGACGGCGAAAAAGAAAAACGGGCGAAGCTGGAGGAACTCCTCTGCAAGGAACGGCAAAGCCAGCCCCTGACTCCTGGGATTTGGATCTACAATGGCTCGCGGGTGGTGGATGGCACTTTCCTGGCGCAACGCGACGAATCCATCATCGCCATCATCGACGACCCGGACGCGCTGGTGAACAATCCGAGGAAAGGCCGCGAGAATGATGAAAGCTGGTTTGTGAGCGAGAAAGCAGTCCCGTCGGCGGGCGCGGACGTACGACTCACGGTGGAGCTAATGAAAAGCGAGGATTGACCGATTCATCAGCGGCGCCTTTTCCCGGACAAAGCAACTTTGGCGGGCACGTTCTTGAATCTGCTCCATAAAAGCGTTCCGGACGCGGCCAATCGTCCCGAGGGAGTCCGAGAGGAAGGTCATCAGGTTTTGGCGGGCGACATCGCGCAGAAACGCGTGCATGGGAGCAACGCCATCAGTCGTGGCGCTGGAGCGCTCGGACAAAAACACCAGAACGCACTCCTTGCCGATTTTTCTATCTGTCCACTGCTCGATCCAGATGCGCAGGTCGAGCGGCACGCGGTCGTCGCGATTGGCGGCAATGATCAACAGGTCGGCGGCGGCGGCTTCGTCGGCGGCGTGCCGGCCGAGTGAAGGCACGCCCAAGGCTTCGAATTTCCACAGGTCCAATTGGAAGCGATGTTCCGGTCCGAACCGCTTAGCCACGCGCTGGTAAAGCTGCAGAGCCTGAAGGCCCATCTCGATACTTTCGTAGGCAATGAAGAATCTGAGGCTGGAAGGAGCTGCGCCGCCGCTTGATTCACACCTTTTCGTTGTCCTGGCCACCGTTGTCATGAGGCCAGTGTAGGGGCAAGCCCGATCCAGAACAATCCGGCCTCCGCCGAATTTCGCGTACAAGAATGGATGACAGACACTAGTCATTCATCCTACGAAGAACTGGGGTGAAGACCCCAGTCCGACTTGCCTCACGGCAGCGCGCGCTCGGTCGAAAGGAGTCCGCCTTTTGCTGAATCAACCCGGATCGTGAAGTTGCCGCTTCCGCTGACGATGAATTGGATCCGGACCGCGTCCATTCCGCCTACGGAAGAGAGCTCCACGCGTTCCGGCCGGCGTTTCACACTATCGACACGTTTGAAAAACCGATCGGTGATCCGGCCTGAGGAAAGAACTTTGACGTTTCTTCCGCTCAACGAAACGATGTCCGGCGGACTGATGTGATGCCTCGCGTCCTGGCCCGTGCGCGTGGGGATCAACCGCGCATTCTCGATCGTTACCCAGACCTTGAACAGGCCCTCGTCGAGCTGGGTGATTTCCACGTCGCTGATTTGCGGCCGGGGCATCTGGTCCGCGTGATAGAGCGTGAACGCCATGTTGCGATGGCATTCTTCTTCGAGCAGGAACGAAGTCGGTGTGCGGCCCCATTCTTTCTTGGTGCCGCCGATCTCGATCTTGCCGTAAGTGGGATGGCTAAACTCGCGCCACTTCACCACGCCTTCGTTGAGGAGCACGTATTTCAGGAACGCGGCTTCGTCTTCGCGCGAGGCCCCGGCGGATTTGTCCAGGTTGCGCGTCGTCCACAATTCCGTCGTAAATCCAAGAATCCCGCGCGCGCCGTAAAACCAATCCACCTCCCCGCCCCAAACCGTGTAGAGATCTTTCCAGATGATCATGGACCGGTAAAACGGCAGCATCTTCTCGCCGCGCTGGGCGATGAATTGGAGCGTTCGCTCGTCCTCCGGCTGGCTGACGCCGCCTTCGCGCCCTGGATTGCGAAGGATCATTCCGCCGTTGTTGTGGTACGACTGAAAGGCCGCGATGTTCGGATGGCTGGTGACGAATTCGGAAATCGCCCGGGACTCCGGAAGCGAGAAAGGATATTCCTGCGCGCCGAACTGAATGTAATTCGGCTGCCAATCCCAAGCCCAATTTCGGTTCGTGTCGTAGCCCCCCGCCGGGTCTTCGTTGACCTGGCCATCGCCATCGTTGTCCAGGCCTTCGAATCCCAGCAGGGTGTATTCGCCTTTTTCATCGGCTGGCACTTGCACCATCAGAAATTCCGAATATTGCGGATGGGGCTTCCAGCGGCCGGTGGGATCTTTGACCCGCATTTGCGTGATCGAACTGTCGCCATCGAGATCATCCACGTCGTCTTCGTCCACGAGGCCGTCGCGATCATTGTCGTGGGGGCGAAGTCCGCTTCGTGACGAATGCATGTTCTGTGCGTGATGAAACCAGCGGTCGCGTCCGTCCGGGTTGATCGTTGGAATCAGGTAGAAAACGTTGTGGTCGAGCAAATCGGTCACTTTGTCCAGGCGGCCGTACTGATGGCAGAGATACCACGCGGTGTAAGCGACGACCTCGCCGCCCTGGACTTCGTTGCCGTGGATATTGCCGTCGATGTACATGCCGGGCTTCCGTTCCGCGTTGCCGACTTTTCGCGCGGTCACTTCCAGGCACCAGAGATCGCGCCCTTCGAAAGATTTGCCGATGGAATACAACTTCGTCAGATCGGGAAAAGCCTGGTGAAGGTTGGCCAGGATCGCGCCCAACCCGGCGTGGTCGTAAAAACGATTCCACTCGACGACCACCTTTCTTTGCGCCGAACTGCCCAGAGCGGGGAAGGCGTGATCCGCCGGATTTCCCGGTTTTGGCTGGCGATCCGAAACGGCCGCGAGAGTGAGCAAAGGCTCGAAGACGCAGAATGCGACGGAGAAGAGAACTGCGCGCAGCCCAACAGACCGCGCACAGGAAGGAGGTTTCCGTGAGGGAAATTTCATGGCAGTGCCGTCAGAGGACGGATTCGAGTATGGGATTTCAAATTTCAAATTTGAAATTGCGGCGCGTCAGGGCGCGGCCTTCGGCAGTTCGATGGTGGTTCGGACCGTGCCTCCGAGCGCAGAAATCACTTCCACGCCGAGCCGGGTCCGGCCTTTTGCTCGAAGCGTGCAACGGATCTCCATCACTCCTCCGCTCCCCTCGATAGGTCCAAGCGCGGACGATTTCAGTCCGGCGAGAATGTCGTTTTTGTCCACGTCGAATACTAGGCGCGTCGGCAGCACTTCGCGGGTCGTCACGCCTTGCGCCAGAGCCGTAGGGAGGTAGCCGGTGTTTTCCACTTTCACCACGATCTCGTAAACAGATTCGCCCAGATGTTTGGCCTCGGCGCGCTGGAAGCCCACGCGAGGGAGTTTATCGGCCAGGCTGGTCAGGAACTTCGCGTGCTTTTCAGCAAATTCATCGAGCTGTTTCTGCGGGGGATTGGTTCTGGCGAACGGCGCGAACCCGCCGATCTCGACTTTCCGGTTTGGAAAATCAGGGTGCTCAAAAACCTTCCAGGGAACGAACAACGCCGGCGCGTTCGCGTCGATCCATTTGAGAAACGCGCGTTCTTCCTCGTTCCGTTTGTCCACGTCCGCAGGAGCTTTGGCGTCCGGTTTCGGGTCGCTCGCCGGTTTTTCCGGCTCCTTCTTATCGTCTTTCTTCGGTTCGGGCTTGGCGGCGGTGGTGTCATCCTTCGGCTTGTCGGTCCCTTTTTCTGTTTTGGTTTTTGCCAATTCGATCTGCAACGCCGGACTCCACGGCTTCGCGGCGAGCGACAGCCGGCCGCGATGGTAGTACATCCAGTCGGAAAATGTCCCTGGCTCACTGTTGCCTTGGAGTTCCTTCTTCAGGCCGATGGGGTCGCGATAGGCCTTTCCTAATTCGCGGTAAAAGGGAAGGTCGCGTTCTTGGATCGCGGTGGGAGGCCGCTTGCCGCCCGGTTCGGCCTTGGGAGTTTGCACGAGGTTATCGACCGAACCGAACGTGAAAACAATTCCGATGTTCGCGTGGTCCACGATGAAATCGGCCAGGGCGCGCGTCTCGATCTCGCTCATCTGGTGCAAACCGCCGGTGCCGGCAAAGAACTGGTAATTGTAAGGAAAGTTGCGGTTCAGGTTCACCCCGCCTGGGCCGTCTTCATTCCAGGCTTCGTCGCGATCGTTGTCGCGGCCCTCGACCAGGTAACGCCACCGGCCTCGCTCGCCTTTGGATTTGTCCGCTTTCATGACGAGCCTTGGATCCGCCGCGTCCAGAATATACTCGCCTTCGGGATCCTCGATTCGCATCCAGGTGATCAAGCCGTCGCCGTTCAAATCCTCCGGACCGTCCTCATCGATCAGCCCGTCGTGATCTTCATCAACCGGTTTGCCGTTCACGGGCGACTCTTGTTTGGGAACCGCGAAGAACGACGCGGCGGCGTCCGGGTTCAAGCGCGGGAAAATGTAGAGCGTGGTCGAATCCAACAATCTCTTTGTGGCGTTGTCATTCGCGTAACCATCCGCCAGTTGCCGCATCCAATGCACGGCGCTGCTTGTGCCGGCCAGATCGTTGCCTTCGATCCCGGCGACCAACAGCATCGCTGGCCGGCGCCGACGCTCTTCCTCAGTTCCATTGCCCAGTTCGACCACCCAGATAGGGTTCTTCTTCAGCGACTCGGCGGGTTGGTTGATGTGGACGAGGGCGCCATGAGCCGCCTTGAGTGACTCGAGTTGCCGCGCGAGATGCTGAGCCTCAAGATACTCTGCGGCGTGCGCGCTGATGAGGAGATGAGCGGTGAAAAGCGCCGGCGAGATCAGAACAGGCAGAATCCGCGAGGTCACGATGCGCAAGATGAATTGTGGTCGCACAACATTTCCGGAATTTGCCACGCGCATACTAAGGAGAGAGAAGAACCTGTCAATGACCTCGTGCAACGGAGACCAAGCCATTTGCCCGTTGGGATCTCCTGGATTTCTCCCTCTCCTCCATCGGATGGAGGAGAGGGCCGGGGAGAGGAGGCGCATCTTTATTGGTTCCCCTCCCCGGTCCTCTCCCCACTCGTTCCTCGCGGGGCGAGGATGGAGAGCTTGATGCAGCCCTGCCGACCTCATGCGAGGTGGAAATAGGCCTTGACACGGCAGTTTCGCAAGCTGGGTGAAATTCTGAATCCAAATCCGAGCTCAACAAGGAGTTAAAGCATTTTCGGGAAAACAGGCATTTTCGTTTTTGCTTGCCAATCCTGCGTGACCGGGT
>JACPRI010000046.1 GCA_016190065.1 Verrucomicrobiota bacterium | reverse complement strand
GTTTTCCATCGGGCGCGAAGGCGGCAGACTGAACCCAATCGGAATGGCCGCTCAGCGTGATTAGTTCCTCGCCAACTGAGCAAGCTCGCAACGTTCGCTCCGGGCAGTTACTTCTTCGCAAAAACTCGATTCGCCTCTTCAAGCGTTTCTTTGGAGCCGATGTCATACCAGAGGCTGGGCACGGTCCAGGCGTGAACCGGGACCCGCTGATACATCCACTGGATGAGACGGCCGGGCTGATCGGGATTGTTTCCCTCGCGGACGTATTGGCGAATCAGAGGCAATGTCTCCTTTGGATAGAAATAGAGAGCGATGCCGATCAGCGTGCTCGTCGGCTGCTTCGGCTTTTCCTCGAAGAGCGTGATCCGTGAGTTTTGATCCATGTTCACGACACTGTATTTCCGGACGAGGTCCAGGTCCTTCACGTCGTGCGCGGCGAGAACCGGTGTGTTCTTCTCGCGGCAGTAGGCGCCGAAATCTTTCAGGTCGTGGCTGAACAGGTTGTCCCCGGCGACGACGATCAAGTCGTCGGCAAGCTGCTCCTGCTCCAGGACAAAGTGGATGTCGCCGATCGCGCCCAGTTTATTCGAGTCGTCGGTAGAGCCATCATTGACGATGGTGATCGGCAGTTTCGGGGGAAGGTTTTGTTGATCTTCTTGCGTGCGACGCTCCAATGGACCCACCCCCTTACCCCTCCCAGGAGGGGAGCTTTTTCCCACGACAAGTCTGTCGGTCCCCGTCGCGGAAAGGGCGGAGGGGTGGGGCGATTCACGGCCGGACGGCTGATAATTCCTTGCCCAGCTCTCGAAATGTCCGGCAAATTTTGCGTTCGTGACGACGTACACGCGGTCGAGTCCCTCGATTGAGGCGAGGTTGTCGAGCACGTAGTTGATCATCGGTTTGCCCGCGACCGGAAGAAGTGGCTTGGGCTGAGTGAGGGTGAGCGGGTAAAGGCGAGTGGCGTAGCCCGCCGCCAGGATGAGCACGTGCATCAGCGAACGAATTGCTCGAGGTAATCCGCCCCCAACCCGACGTCCGCGAAATGCCGCCGGCACATCTCGATCTTCGTGTGCACGTCGTCGTAATGCGTGGCCGCGCCCTTTTCGTCCACGTAAATCAGAGCGCCACTGACATGGAAGAGCGTCATCATTTCTCCTTCATCGACCACGAGGGTGTGAACCTCGCCCGGCGGCTCGAAAACATACATCCCTTCGCGCGCAACCCAATCATGCTCCAGGTACCGCCACGAGCCTTTCAGCACGTAGCCATGAACGGGCGCGGGATGGCGATGGCGGTTGAGCATGCCGGACTTCCGCACCCGCAACACGTTGACCCATTCCCCGTTGACGGTGTTGAAGAGCAGGGGACGAAACCAAACATTTGGAGCTTGAGGCACCCAGAGCCGCTCGTCGGTTGGCAGAGCCGTAGCGACGGCATCCGCGACTGCGCTCGAGATCGTATCCGTTGTCCTGTTCATGATTTCAGCTCTGTTTCTGCCCAAACAACGACCACTTGGTCCGGGATTCCACTTTGCGCTGCTCGACTTTGAGCTGCCCCAGGATCGAGTGCCACGCGATGTAAATCTTGTGCCATTGATTCTCCAGGCTCCGCAGCGGCCCCTCATCCAGATCGCTCAAGTAGCGCACGGAAGGCGCGCCCCGGATCAACGCGTGGATTTCGTCCTTCGTCGGCGAGGGAAATTCCATCAGGGCCAGGATCAATTCCAATTCTTGCGTGATCAGGCTTTTCACTTCCAGAAAATGGGTTTCATCGTCCGGATCGAATTGCTTCGACCGCGCGAGGCTCAGGTAATAATTGAACTGCTTCCAGCACTGCAGATGATTCTCCAGTTGCAGGATCAATTGGTCCAACTTTTTGTTGCGCATAGGCGAAAGAGATAACGAGTTTAAGTGCGCGGCTTGCCGCCGAGACCTTGCGGAGACAGAAAAACGATGGCGCCGCCTCCCAACTCCCGCGCCTTCAGCCTGAGCGCAGGAAAATCGACGACCAATTCCGCCAGAGGCAGATTGGCCGCCTGGGACGACCGAAACAACGCCAGAAAGGTTTGCCCGATCTCTCGCGCTCGCGCCGCGGGAAAACTCTGCGGGAGAGTGGACACGATAATCCGCCCGTCGCGGTCCATGGTGAAGCTGCCCTGCGGCAATCGAACCAGTTCCGCAGGGATGGATTTCGTGAAAAAACTCAAGAGGCCCATTTGGCAAAAATGTTTTTCATGGTTTTGCGGAGGACATCACGCGCCAGGTTTCTCTGAAAGCCGACGCAAAGTTCGTCCTCCCCGAACGCCGCCAGGACGACCTGGCATTGCGTGCCCGCGCCTTCGATCCGGTTGAGCTGGCCTACCTCCAAACTCTCCCCCAGCGAACGAAATCGATGCAGCGTCTCGCGCATCCACTCCGCCATCTGGTCCGGATTCTCCACGCCCCAGACTTTGCATTTCGGCTTTTCCCGGGACGACGCGGCAATGACAAATTCGACTCCATTCATTCGCGCGATCTCGGACAGGGGGGAACCCGCGACTCGCGGTTCCGGTGGAAGCTCCGCCTGGTTGGCGTGCGGATCTTCCAGAGCGTGGGCTTCGTCAAGGGCGTGCGCCGTCTCCAGGAGCAATCCCTGATAGGAACCCTGGATCGTCCGGGGCCGCGCAGGTTCCGCCGGGAGAACCTCAAAGTGGCCGAACTTCCAGGAAAGTATTTTCCGAAACGCCGCCTCGCCGGTCAGATCCCCGGCGGCCGCATCAATGATTTCTCCGTTTTGAATCCAGATTCTCGCTTCCGCCGGGCCATGCACGATCTTGAGAGTCGATGAGCTTTGCGAGAGACACTCCAATTGGATGAGGTCCACCAAGGTTTTGCTTTGAACGCCACGGAACCCGGCCTCATGCTCGCGACCGAGGAGTCCTTCGATGCAATCGAGAAAAAACGTGATTTCATGGCTGGTGCCTGGCTTTTCCAGGAAAAGGTCGATCCCGATCGCATAAGCGCGCGCCCGAAACTGTTCATCGGCCAGGGCGGTCATGACGGCCGTTCGCAAATGTGGGAAGCGCCGTTTGACGATGGTGAGCACTTGCAAACCATCCATCTTCGGCATTTTCAGGTCGGAAATCAGCAGGTTGAACGGCTCGGATTCCAGAAGCCGGATGGCCCGCGCGCCGGAAGTTGCCGTATGAATTTCCGGCTGGCTCGGCAATCGGGAGAGGAATCTCCGGTACAGTTCAAGAGCCTCCGGTTCGTCATCCAGGAGCAGCAGTTTGGGTTGTCGCGACATAAACGAGAGCAAAAGCTCGTTTCTTGCCAATTAACAAGCTTGGCCTGGAATTTGCAAGTGGAGGGCCTCGCAGCGTTGCGATAACGGGCCCGCAAATCTGAATTCCGATCGATGGATCGGCAGATCGTCAGTGCTGGCGTTTTAGTTTTCGAGAAAACATGTTTAGCATTCTAAAGAAACTGTTCGGCAAAAAAGCCGAGGAAGAACTCCTTGACGGCGGCGTTCAAGGCACAGGAGCAATCAGCGTTGAGAATCTACCTCCATCCGATTCTCAGAATCGACCTCCGCCTGAGGCGCCGATTCCGCCGTCGATAGTCCCTCCCGCGGGAGGAGGAGAGTTCATCAAACTGCCCTTGAAGCCCGTTCTCGACCAGATTCCGGCGCCGCTGAAAGCCCAGATCAAACGGCCTTTCTTTGGAGAAGATCATGTCCTGATTCCAATGCGGACTGTCCTGGCTCAACTTCCTCGCGGCCGGATTCAGATCACATTTGGTGAGTTCAAACGATCCGCGTCGGCCGATCTGTTCTCGAATTCCACCGAGCACGACCAGACCTCAATTGATCTCCCGTTGCGCGAGGTTTTCTCATCATTGGGCAAACGTCGATTCCCGCGTCGAACCGGCCAGAAGCAGGTTGAAGTTTCGGAATCGATTTTGCCGCTTTTTGGGCCAGGCCCACAAACACCGTCTCCGTCCGCCCCTCTGCCGAACGGAGCGGAGCCTTCACCCACTCCAGAGTCGATGTCCGCGAAGATTCAGCTTACACCACCGGCGTGTCCCTCGGCGGCTGCAAGGCCCTGTGCGTCGAAACAGGCTCTTGCGGCGTCCTCAACGGAAAGTTCATTGAGACTGAAAGCCCCGGCTTCGATCGGAGCAGTCGAGAGCTTCACTCGAGTTCCAATTGGGGCGCCTGCGGTCACTGCGGCGGCGGCAACTCGGATTTTGCCGGAAGCAGACTTACCCGCCGAGGCGAATGGAGTGTTGGCTCTGCCCTTGGCGGCAATGGCGCCGTCCTTGCCCGATTCAGTCCGAGGAGACTTAACGCAGATCTCTCTCGAATCATCGAAGCTTCGCTTGCCGCTCTCCGAGGTGGAAAAAGCGCTGAGACGAGGCAAAGCGGCCTTTTCCTGGAGACAACTTCGCGCCTGGATTCAACCTCCGCTCCCTCCATCGAGGGAGCCAACCGCACTCGAAGTTGCCATCGAGTTGCCGCTCGGCATCGTCGCGCCCGAATTTCTGGCGCGGCGCAAACCGGCTCTGGCTCCCCAGCGGAACTGCGAAGTCGCGGAGTCGATCCCGAATCTTTTTGGACTGCCTGCGGCCCGCCCCTCCAACCCGGCCAGCGCAGTCCTCGATCAAGCCGTTTTGCGGACAGAACAGCCTGCCCGCGAGGTTCAGACTCAGTCGGCGGGAGAACCGGATGTAGATTCTTCTCCACTCGCCATGGCGACAGATTTGGGAGCCGCAAACGCCAATGGGAGATGCCCGCCACCGCCCGCGCCTGCTGCGCTCCCATCACCGGGTCTGGAGTTGGGGAGGATCTTCGACCAACCCGGAAAGCGAAGCTGGACCGTATCTGAAATTGTCCGGAACACGGCGCAGATTCAGGGAGTGGCGGGCGCCCTGTTGGTGACCCTGGATGGTCTGCTTATCGCCGCCGAGTTGCCGCCTGGCCTGGCGGCGGAAACGGTGGCCGCTTTTGTTCCGCAGATGTTCTCGCGTGTGACGCAATATGCAACAGAACTCGGCCTGGGCGAACCCAGGCACCTGACGTTTAGCATTGAGGATACGCCGCTGCTAATTTTCAAGTCGGGTTGCGTTTATTTCGCCGTGCTGGGCCGGGCGCGAGAAAATCTGCCTGGCCTTCAACTCCGCACCATTGCCGCCGCGCTGCCGCGGCCGGACCGCTCTTCCTAGAAAAGTATGGCTATCATCAACCAGGTCACAAAAGAGCTGCAGGTCAAGATCGTCTATTACGGTCCGGGTCTCTGCGGCAAAACCACCAACTTGGTCAAAATCCACGAACACGTGCCGTCCGCGCAAGAGAAAGGCAAACTCGTTTCGCTGGTGACGAGCTCGGATCGGACGCTCTTTTTCGATTTCTTGCCGATCGAGGCCGTCGCAATCAAGGGATTCAAAACCAAATTCCAACTGTTCACCGTGCCGGGACAAGTGATATACAACACGACGCGACAGCTCGTTTTGCGCGGTGTCGATGGCGTCGTGTTTGTCGCCGACTCCCAATACGAAAAAATGGCCGAGAACGCGGACAGTTTTGCGAACCTGGAAGAGAACCTCAAGGCGCACAAGCGGAGCCTGGCAGAGATTCCTTACGTGCTGCAATACAACAAACGCGATCTCTCCAACATCGCGCCGGTCGAGTATCTGGACTTCCTGCTGAACAACCGAGAGGTGCAAGTGCCCGCCTTTGAAGCCTGTGCCCAGCGGGGACAAGGCGTCTTCGAGACGCTCAACATGATCGCCCGCATGCTCCTCCAAAAATTCATCGCCGAGACCTCGCGGGCCGCGGCTTGATATGGCCACGTTGCCCGTGCTGATTGAGGAAGATGTCGAGCGGATCAACGCCGCGCTGAATGATTTTCTCTCCCAGAGCGAGGCGCAGGCTGCTTTGGTCACAGCCGAGGGCGGATTTGTCATTTTTCACGCTGGAAACACCAAAGATATCGACGTGACGGCGCTGGGAACGCTTGCCGCCAACGCGTGCTATGCGACACAAGCCATCGCCGATCAGATCGATGAACCGAACTTCAGCGCGATGTACCAGCAGGGGGAAAAACTCAGTTTGCTCGTCAGCACGGTGGACACATACCATTCGCTGGTCGTCCTCTTCCCAGCCCGGCTGAGTGTGGGGGCCGTGAAGTACTACGCCGCGTCAGTGATCCAGACGATCGGCGACCAACTCAAAAAGGCCCGCGCGCGGAACCCGAGCAAGTTGATCGACCCGATCCGTCTGAATCTGAGCGGAACGAGCGACCTCTTTAAGAAGAAGGCCTAAACGCACGAGTAGCCGCCGTCCACCGGCAGGATTGCGCCCGTAATGAACGAAGCCTGGGGTGAGCAAAGGAAAACTGCCGCGCCGGCCACGTCCTCCGGCTTTCCCCAACGCTTCATGGGGGTTCGATCAAGGATGGCGCGGTGGCGAATCGAATCTTCGCGTAAGGGTTGCGTCATCGCGGTTTCAATCCAGCCTGGGGCGATGGCGTTGACGCGGATGTGATCATCAGCCCATGCGATGGCCAGGGATTTGGTGAGTTGAACGAGTCCCCCTTTGCTGGCGCTATAAGCGGGCACGAAGCCGCTTCCGAAAAAGCTGAGCATGGACGCAACGTTCAGAACACAGCCCTGGCTTCGCGCGAGCATTGGCCGGCAGGCTGTGGACATGCGCATCGCCCCGGAGAGGTTGACGTCAATCACTTTCTCGAAATCGGGGGGATTGTGCTCCCGATTTTCGCGGAGGATGGTTCCTGCGCAGTTGACGAGGATATCGAGCTGATCGAATACTTCGACCAGACTTTGGATCGAATCGCCGTCGGTCACATCGAGTATTCGAACCTCGATCCTGGAATGGGAGTGAGAGACTCCCTTGACTTGTTCCACGGTGTGGCCGGTTGCGGTGATGTGGCATCCTTCTCCGGCGAACGCGAGCGCGATGGCGCTGCCGATCCCGCCGGTTCCGCCCGTGATCAGCGCTTTCTTGCCTTCAAAAAGCCCTGGCATATCCGCGGAAGATAGAGCGCTGCGAAAAAAATGGAATGGCCGTTTTGAAAACCTGCAGATCTCGTTTTCGGGAAAGTGGCAGGGTGGCTCCCGGCGCCTATTCGTAACGCAACGATTCGATCGGATCAAGCTGGGAGGCTTTGCGCGCCGGATAAAAGCCGAAGAAGATTCCGATCACGGCGCTGAAAAGGAACGCGACCAGGGCCGAATCCGCCGAAACGTAAGTCGGCCAACCCATTTGTATGGTGAGGAGACGCGACGTCGCGTATCCGAGGCTGATCCCGATCAACCCGCCCACGGCGCTGAGCGTGACCGCTTCGGTTAAGAACTGGAGCAGGATGTCCTTGCCCCGTGCCCCCACTGACATGCGAATCCCGATCTCGCGCGTGCGCTCGGTGACACTCACCAGCATGATGTTCATGACGCCAATGCCGCCCACGAGCAACGAAATCGCCGCGACAGCGGACAAAAGCTGGCGCATGATCCTGGCGGTCGCATCGGCGAACTCGACCGTGTCCTGCTGGGTGCGCACCATGAAATCGTCCTCTCGGCCTCCGACGCCCGTCTTATGGCGCTGGCGCATCAGCCCGGTGATTTGATTGGTCAAGTTCCGAATGAGGTTCGGACCAGCCGCTTGAAGCATGAAAGAGCGGAAGGTCAGTTCGCCTGTCAGTCGTTTCATAGCGCTGGTGTACGGAACCAGCACGACCTCGTCTTGATCAAATCCCATCAAGTCGGCGCCCTTCGCGGCGAGCACGCCAACGACGCGGAAAGGCGCGTGCTTGATCCGGATGATTTCACCCACCGGATCGTCGTCACCGAAAAGCGTTTGAGCGGTCGTTTTGCCGATCAGGGCGACCTTCATCGCATTGCGCACGTCTGATTCTGTGAAATTCTGCCCGCTGGCGCATTCCCAGGAGCGCACCTCGAGATATTCCGCGCCAACCCCCCGGATCCGCGAGTTGAGGTTTTGGTTGCCCGCGGCGATCTGCGCGGAGGTGCTCAATTCCGGGCTGGCCGCATTGATTCCGTCGATTTCTCTGCGGACGGCTTCATAGTCCTCGCGCGTCAGCGTTCCCGCCGTTCCAAAGCCTCCTCGAAAGCCCCCCCGGGAGAACGATCCAGACATAACCGTAATCACATTCTGGCCCAGCGAAGCGATCCGCGCTTCCATCTGGGCCTTGGCGCCTTCGCCAATGCTCACGGTTGAGATGAGTGCGGCGACCCCGATGATGATTCCAAGCATGGTCAACAAGGTGCGCAGCGTATTGCGGCGGAGAGCGCGCAGGGCAATTCTCAGGGTGGCCAGTAGGATCATGACACGAGCTGGACTTCTTTTTGTTCCTGTTCGAGCCGCCGGATTTCTTCGCTGGCAAAGAGGCGGTTGGTCACGGGCGTGTCGTTCGCGATGCGGCCATCACGCATGATGACGTTGCGTTTGCTGTAACGGGCGATGTCCAGCTCATGGGTGACCATGACGACGGTGATGCCGCGTTCATTGAGCCGTTGGAACACGCCCATGATTTCAATGCTCGTTCGGCTGTCCAGATTTCCGGTCGGCTCGTCCGCCAGGAGCAAAGTGGGTTGGTTGACCAGAGCGCGAGCAATGGCGACGCGTTGCTGCTGGCCGCCCGAGAGCTGATTGGGATGGTGATCCGCACGGTCGCTCAATCCGACGATTTCCAGCGCTTCCAGCGCGCGGGCGTGTTGCTCGAACCCGCGGATTCCCGTCCGGTTGTAAAGCATCGGTAATTCCACATTCTCCAAGGCCGAAGTGCGGGAGAGCAGATTGAATCCCTGGAAGACGAATCCGATCTTTTGGTTCCGCAAATCGGCAAGTTCGTCACGGTCAAGCTGCCCAACATCGACCCCATCGAGCAGGTATCGGCCACTGGTGGGGCGGTCCAGACAGCCTAGAGTGTTCATCATCGTCGATTTGCCGGACCCGCTGGCTCCCATGATGGCCACAAACTCGCCCGGCGAAATCTCAAGTGAAACGCCGCGCACGGCATGGACTTCAATCTCGCCAGTGTGGTAGGTCTTGCGGAAGTCTTCCAGTTTTACGACGGGATGCATGACTCAAAAAGGTAACGGTACGCGCAGCACGCCGTTCGGTGTCCGACGCACACTATCGAGGCCCACGCCCGCGGCCGAACGGGCTGCCGAACGGGGCAGCGCCGGGAGGTCCCATCGCCACAGACGCGGATCCTGGTGCAGCAAGACCGGTCACGACTAAATCACCTTCGTTCAAACCCTCAAGGACTTCTGTATTGGTACCGTCCGTGATCCCGATTTTGACGGTGACAGCTTTCAGGACCGTCTTTTGTTTGCCGGTGGCGGTGCTTTCATTTTCCAGGACGTAAATCGATTGCGTACGAGGTCCCTCCTGACTGACGGATGGGAAGCCGCCAAACCCGCCCGAACCTGCGCCGCCGAATCCGCCACCGCCGCCTTCCGCAAACCGCGCGCGCATTCTTTCCATCCGTTGCCGATATTGGTCTCGTTGCTCGGGCGTGAGCGTGGCTTCCCACTTTTCCCGCTCTTCCTGAGTGGGACGACGTCGTTCAGCGGCCCAGGGAGGGACAGGAATTTCGCCCGAAGCCACCGGCCCGCCGCTCGAATTGCCGGACTGGTTGGCCAGGTTGCCACTGCTGGCGATTGCGTTGGTGACACTCCGGACGGACGTGCCTTCAGGGGGGCGGAAGCGAAGAGCGGAATTCGGGATGCGCAAAGCGTTTTTCTTTTGCGCCACGACGACAGAAGCATTTGCCGTCATGCCGGGTCGCAGTTTCAGATCGGAGTTATCCACCTCAACGATCGTAGTGTAAGTGACGACATTTTGGTTAGTGATTGGCTGGTAACGCACTTGTTTAACGACCCCAAGGAACGGACGAGTCGGGAAGGCATCGACGTTGAAGCTGACTTGCTGGCCCGGTTCGACGCCACCCACATCAGCTTCAGAGACGGCAGCTTCAATCTGCATTCTTGCAAGGTCATTGGCGATCAGGAAGAGCGTCGGGGTATTGAAACTCGCGGCCACCGTCTGGCCTTCCTCAACGTTGCGAGAGATGACGATACCGTCGATGGGGGCGAAGATCCGGGTGCGTTCCAGATCGACCTTCGCGCGTTCGACGTTGGCCTGACGCATCTTCACAACCGCCTGGGCCTGGTGCAAATCTACTTCCGCGCGTTCGTAGTCGGCTTCCGATATCAACTTATTGGCGAAGAGTTCCTTGGCC
>JACPRI010000054.1 GCA_016190065.1 Verrucomicrobiota bacterium | reverse complement strand
GAATCGCTTACCTCGACGGCACGCGCCCGCATCTGATCGTGGAACGCGGCACTTACAGGATCATCAAAGTGCAGGCGTATGATCCTACCCTGACGCTGAAGTGGAGTTGGGAAGCCAGCGGCGAGTACGCCAGATATCGCAGCCAGGGCATGCACGGCATGCACGCCGCGGACGTCGATGAAGATGGCCGCGATGAAGTCGTTATCGGATCGGTCGTGCTCGATGACCATGGCCAGCCGCTCTGGAGCACGGGCAAAGGGCATCCCGACGTTGTCTATGTGGGCGACATCGACCCGAACCGCCCGGGGCTCGAAATTTTCTACGGCATGGAAACGCCGCAGCGCAGCCATGGCGTCTGCCTGGTCGAAGCGCGCACCGGCAAGACGCTCTGGGGTAATCCCGAGCCGACGGTCCACGTCCACAGCCAGGGCCTGGTGGGCGATATCATCCCGGAAGAACCGGGGCTGGAGTGTTACGCCGGCGAAGCCAAGGGCGGCACGAATTACTGGCTCTACACGGCCAGCGGCAAACTCATCAACCACGAGAGCCTCGGCGAATTGGCGCCGAAGGCAGTTTATTGGCTGGATGGCTCGACCAAACTCTGCGTTGTCGGGAAGAAAATCTTCAAGTATCCGAATCAGCAGATTGGCCGGATCGAAGGAAATATCGTGGCGATCGCCGATTGCCTGGGCGATTGGCGCGAGGAGGTCATCACCAGCTTGCCGGGGGAAGTGCGGATTTACTCGACGACGACGCCCTCCACGACCCGGCGGGTTTGTCTCATGCAGGATCGTCTGTATCGGACAGATGTCGCGATGCAAACAATGGGCTACTTCTTTCCGCCGCAACTCGGTGGCACGCTTCTGAGGGACTGAACAACGTAAAATCCTAAGCGTGGGCCTCGGTAATAGCGGGAATCGAGAGGGCATCCGTCGAACGCCACAGCCGAATGTCAGCTCCCACCGCTGCTACGGCGTGCTTCCCAATTGAGTCAGAAAGGTCCTCTTGGCCGAGCGAGCGATTCGGGGCTATATTGCCGCAATCCACGTTTCCTGCCACAGTTGGCCAACCTGAAAGGTCTCTATGCTTATGAATCCACGTACACTTCACATTGATCTTCGAGTAATCCGCCCGCTTATGATGGCACTGCTGATCGCGGTTTGCGGCCGCGCAGCCGCACCGGACGTTGCGCCCGCGCGTTCGGTCAAGAACCTCAAACTTCGCGTCAGCGCGAACGGACGGTACTTCGTCGATCAAAACAACCAGCCGTTTTTTTACCTCGGCGACACTTGCTGGCTGCTCTTTCAGCGGCTGAATCGCGAGGAATTGGACGAGTATCTGAAAGACCGCGCTGCCAAAGGCTTCACCGTCATTCAGGCGTATGTGTTGCGCGGGCTGGGTCAGAAACATCCGGACGGCAATTCGTCGCTGCTGGGTGCGACGCCGTTCATCGACCGCGACCCGGCTCGGCCCAATGAGGAGTTTTTCAAGAACGTCGATTACGTGGTCAACCGGGCGAACGAACTGGGGCTGGTAATGGGCCTTGTGACCGCCAAGTCGTGGCATGTCACGGATCATCCGGAAAAAGTTTTCAACGAGAAAAGCGCTTACGCGTTCGGCAAGTTCCTGGGCGAACGCTACCGGAACAACGCCGTCCTCTGGTTTCCGGGCGGCGACTCGGCTCCGGGAAAATACGAGGCGGTGTGGGTGGCGATGGCCAAGGGACTTAAAGATGGGAGCGGCGGCACGCAGCTTGTTTGTTATCACGGGCAAGGCAGCACATCGTCTTCGTTGTGGTTTCACAGGGCGGACTGGCTTGACTTTAATTCGATCCAATCGGGTCACAATTTCAAATCGGACAGTTACGCGTTTGTCAGCCAGGACTATGCGTTAACGCCCGCCAAGCCCACGGTGGACATGGAACCGGCGTACGAAAACCATCCCACCGGCGCCAATCAGCCGCGCGTTGACGCTCACAAAGTGCGCACCCAAGCCTATTCGGCGATGCTGGCCGGCGCGGCGGGGCACGGTTACGGCTCGCTGGACTTATTCTGGTTTTACAAAGAGGCCGACGGTCCATTTCCGAAGAACGGTTTCCAACACTGGCGAACGGCGGTGGCTTACGAGGGTACTCGCCAGGTTGGGCTGATGCGCCGGCTGTTCGAGCAGCGGCCCTGGCACAAAATGGTTCCCGACCAATCCGTCCTCGCTTCGGAGCCGGGCGACGGCCCGTATCGCCTGGTCGCAGCGCGGGGGGAAGACGGAGGCTTCATCGTCGCCTACACGGCTCGTGGCCAGTCCTTGAGCATTCGCCTGAACAAACTCCGCGGCTCGGTCGTGAAAGCTCAGTGGCACGATCCGCGCAACGGCACGTGGAAGGCGATCGGCCAGTATTCCAACCAGGGCGTACAAGAATTTGTCCCGCCATCCCACGGCGAAAAGGATGACTGGGTCTTGGTGCTCGATGCGATGCCGTGAGCGGCGAGAATCGATGCCAATGAACGCATCCGGATACTTCACGGCCCTCGCCCTCACGCTGGCCTGGGAAGGAAAGTCGCACGACGATCTGGTGCCCGGCAACGAAATCACATCCGGCATGCTCTGGCCCGACGGCAAGCTCCCCCAGAATTGGCGGAACTTCGCCGGCCTCCTCAAAGCCGGGATCAAGGGCATCGAGGCGGGTTGCGGCACGAAAGCGTCCGCGGATCATGATCCACATCGTATGGAGGACGCAGTTTTGAGATTGCACGGACGCGAAACAGGCCAATAGAATCACAACCAACGGAAGGGTGGCTGAGTGGTTTAAGGCACCTGACTCGAAATCAGGCGTAGGAGCAATCCTACCGGGGGTTCGAATCCCTCCCCTTCCGCCAAAAGTGCTCTTCACCCAATAAAATCAACCATTCTGTGCATTCTGAGACGCCGAGATTCCTCTCGAATTGTATGTAAATCGGATGCGTCCGAAGGCTATCGCGAAGGATACCGAACTACGGTGAAGCATAGTGCAAACGTGGTTTGAGAAAGCCTTTTCGCCTTTTCCCTCTTGCCTCTTGCACTCTGAGGCGTAGCCTGCCAGCGTGATGAAGATGGAAGCTCACGTTTACGATTTCCAAATCCGCGTTCTGCTCTATCGCGAGGATGGCGAGCTTGTCGCCCATGCCCTTGAAATGGATTTGCTGGGCTACGGGAAAACCGAAGCGGAAGCCCTTCGTGATCTGAAAGGCTTGATCGAAGCGCAGATCACGTTCGCCCGGCAAAAGAATGATGACACCCTGCTCGACTTCCCAGCCCCGAAGGAGTTCTTCGCCCGCTGGGAGAAGGCGCATGCTGCGGGACTCAAGCGCCAAGTCTTTCCCGACAAGTCCGTTCAGATGACGGCCAAGGCGATATTCATCTCTCTGGGCGAACGCATCCGGCGGATTCAAAACGCTCCCGCCAAGCCGTTCCGCCGATTGACTTCGCCGGTGTGTGCCTAAGCCGCATCGAGCAGACGAAGTTCTGAGAATCCTTCGGGAGTATGACTCCCGGTTTGAAGTCCTGGCCAATCGCGGCAAGGGGTCGCATCGGATGATTTACCATCCCGAAGTCAACGGCAGAGCGGTGTCCATGCCGATCACCTATCACAAAGGAAGAGACGTTGGAAAAGGGCTTCTCCGGGCAATCATCCGTCGATTCAATCTCCCGCCGGGAATCTTTGGGTAGGTGTCGGAGGGGATCTCCCGATCCGCCGCGTCCCGTCTTCCTTCGAACGCGAGAGCGGCCAAGGGTTTCCCGATCAGGATCACGATTGGCAAGGGCCGCGTGCCGACGGTCCCGAACCTCAGTCCGCTGCCGCCTCAGTCCACACTCGAAACGTCTTCTACGGTAACAGAATAGCCCGGTAGTTCAGCGAAATCCTAAAGAGTTTGTGAGCGTCCGAATCGGTTGCGAAGATATGTCCGTTCCTATCTGCGGCGATGTCTCCGACCTCTCTTCGACGGCGAACGCAATCACTTCCTCACCTTTGAAATTCCGCCCGACGATCTGGTGGGCAGCACTCACGGTGCCCTGATAGAGAATGTCAAATTCGTCGAATGCCAAGAAACGTGGAATCCGCGGTTCTGATGGACTTGGAATAGTGCTTCCACTTACGACGCCCGTTGGAGAAATTGTCCGGGTGACACTGCCGCCCTGCTGATGAACTACGATGCCGCCGAGGGAGTTCACGGCGATCCCATCGGGAAACTCGAAAGATGAGAATATGCCCTCCCCGCCGACGCTTCCAATATTACCGGACCCGGCAATCGTCGAGACATTGCGATCAGGTGAAATTCTTCGGATTCGATGATTGAAGAAGTCAGCCACGAAGATATTCCCGGCCCAGTCAACGGCAATTGACAGGTTGTCGCTAAACCCTCCGGCAATATCGAAAATCTCACCGCTTGACCGAATTCCCCGAATGCGGCCCGAACCAGCAACAACAATCTCGCCGGTGGGAAGGGTAGCCAAATCACTGACGCTGGAGAATTGACCGGCAGGTAACGAGAAGACGTTTCCTTTCGAAGTGCTCCTTCTGATTCGACTGTTTCCCGAATCCCAAACATAAGCTGTTCCATCGATCCCGATTGTTATCGCCGTCGGCTTGTTGAACATCGTCTTGACGCCGTCCCCGTCCAGCAAACCCCAAAAACCCGAGCCGGCTAATACCCCCCCTTCCGCCAGTGCATCAGTTCCGAAATCAGCCCTGAAAAAAAATCAACGGGCACCTTCACTTTCTCCGCGTCCGGTCTCAGACATCGGAGCAATGCAAAGGTAAGCCCGTTGTGTTTTGGGCGTCAGCAGGTATTAATCTACCCGCTTTGCGCGTAAATCAGGGGTTACTTCTTGGCGGTTTCTCGTTTCGCTTCCCAATCAACCTGGCGAGTATTGCCGTCGCGGCCCGGAAGTTCGATCTTGCCCTTGATCGAGTCGCCGCTGAGCTTGCCGTTGTATTTCGTGGTAAACGTATTGCCACCGCGCTCCTGCGTGACGACGAAGGAGATTTCATCGCCCTTCTGCTTTCCATCCTTGATCTCGGTGTCTCGGGAAGCGCCGTCACGGCCTGGCCGGCTCAGAGTGCCGGTGACCTTTTCGCCTTCGGCCTTCAGTTTCAGCGTGATTTTGACCGGATCGCTGCCTTGCCGGCCCTGCTGACTCCATGTCCAGGTGCCGGTCACATCTGCGGCCTGAGCGGCCGAGGTCAGAGCGAATGTGGCGAGGGAAATGACTGCCGCCGTGAGTAAATAACTAAGCCGTCTTTGCATATGTTTTGAATGATCGAGTGGTTGTTGACTTGCCTGTGAACCTGGCCCGGAAAAATTGTCGGGCCAGCCTAAAGTAGTCACGACGGTAAGGGGCCTCAAAAGGTTACACACCGTCTTGCGGCCCAGTTCAGACCAGGATATCTTTCACGACCTTTCCGGCCACGTCGGTCAGCCGGAAGTCGCGACCCTGGAACCGATAAGTCAGTCGCTCGTGGTCGATTCCGAGGCAATCGAGGATCGTCGCATGGAGGTCGTTGATGTGGACTCCATCGCGGACAATGTTGTAGGAGAAATCATCCGTCTCGCCGAACACCGTGCCCCCTTTGATCCCGCCTCCGGCCATCCACAAGCTGTAGCACCGGGGATGATGGTCGCGGCCAAAACTTTCTTTGGAAATATTCCCCTGGCTGTACGCCGTGCGTCCAAACTCGCCGCCCCAAACCACGAGCGTCTCATCCAGAAGCCCCCGCTGCTTCAAGTCCTTGATGAGCGCGGCGGAAGCTTTGTCCGTCTGCGAGGCCTGTTGCCGGATGCCTTGCGGCAAGCCGCCATGGTGATCCCAGTCGCGGTGCAACAGCTTCACGAAGCGCACGCCGCGCTCCGACAGCCGGCGGGCGAGCAGACAATTGTTGGCGAAGGACGGTTTGCCCGGTTCCGCGCCGTACAAGTCGAGCACTTCCTTCGGTTCCTTGGAGATGTCCATCAACTCCGGAACGCTGGTTTGCATTCGGAACGCCATTTCGTAGGCGTCGATTCGGGTGGCGATTTCCGGATCGTTCAATTGTTCAAGCTGGAAGCGGTTCAGGGCCTGGACGTGGTCCAGCATACGGCGCCGTGTTTCGTGGCTGAGTCCGGGCGGATCGGAAATGAACAACACAGGATCACCTTGTCCCCGGAATTGCACACCCTGGTGGTTGCTGGGGAGAAATCCATTGCCCCAGTAACGCGTCTGGAGCGATTGGCCGCCGCGTCCGGAGATCATAACCACGAATGCGGGCAAGCTGCTGTTTTCGCTGCCCAACCCGTAAGAAACCCACGCGCCCAGCGCGGGACGTCCCGGCTGCTGATGTCCTGAAAAGAGGTACGTCACAGCCGGATCGTGATTGATGGGATCGGTGTGCACCGCCCGGAGCAACGCGATTTCATCCGCCACGCTTCCGATATGCGGCAGCAGTTCACTGATCTCCATGCCGCATTTGCCCTGCCGCTTGAACTCGAACGGCGAGCCCACGCAAAGGAGATATTTCTGTCCGCTGGTCATGCCCGTGATGCGCTGACCCAGGCGCACCGATTCGGGCAGCAATTGGCCGGTCATCTCGCGGAGCTTAGGCTTCGGATCGTAAAGGTCGATCTGCGAGGGGGCGCCGGACATGAAAAGGTAAATCACGCGCTTGGCGCGTGGGGCAAAATGCAGCGGGTTGAGCGCGCCCAGGGACTTGAGCGACGTAGGCGAGCGGTCGGCCGCGAGCAACTTGTCGTTGAGCAGCGAAGCCAGGGCCACGGAGCCGAGGCTCAGGCCGGTCGTTTTGAGAAACGCCCGGCGCGCCATCGTTTTTCTGAATTCCGCTTCGAGGAACATAAATTCAATCTCCATTCACGCGGTTAAAGATCACCCTTTCGTGATCGTTTCATCCAAATTCAAAAGCACCTGGCTGATCAGAGTCCACGCAGCAAGTTCGATGACATCGACGTTGGCCGGTGGCGGCGTGGCGCCAGCGTGGACGAGCTGGTTTGCGTCCGCGCGATGCTTGAGAAAGTGTTCGAATTCGGTCTCGAACGCTTTGGTCAAGCGGTCGAGCTCCGCGGTCGTCGGGTTGCGGCCCAGGCAAACTCGAAAGGCATACTTCACGCGGTCCGCGACGGTCGTGCCGCCTTGCTGCATAATACGCTGGCCGAAACTCCGCGCCGCTTCGACATAAACCGGATCGTTCATCACGACCAACGCTTGCAATGGCGTGTTCGTGCGCGGGCGCCGGACCGTGCACGTCTCGCGGCTCGGCGCATCGAAAGTGACGAAGGAAGCGTACGGGATTGAGCGGCGCCAATAGACGTACAGGCCGCGGCGATAGTTGTCGGCTCCCTTGCTCAGATTCTGTTCCCAAGTGCGCGTGCCTTCAAACGCCACTTGCTCCCAGAGACCCGGCGGTTGATATGGAAAAATGCTGGGGCCGCCGGTCTGAGGATTCAACAGCCCGCTCACCGCCATCGCCAGGTCGCGAATCACTTCGTCTTCGAGCCGCTGGCGCGGGAAGTGCGCGAGCCATCGGTTGCCGGGATCTTTTTGCTGATGCGCCGGCGAAGTCGTCGCCTCCTGGCGATACGCGGCCGAAGTCACAATGAGACGATGAATATGCTTCATGTCCCAACCTGACCGCACCAATTCGGTTGCGAGCCAGTCCAGCAGATCAGGATGACTTGGACGTTCGCCCTGCGCGCCGAAATCTTCGGAAGTTTTCACCAGACCGGCGCCGAAGTGTTGCTGCCAGAGTTGATTCACAACCACGCGGCTGGTCAGCGGGTGATCCGCGTGCAACAGCCATTTCGCCAAGCCCAAGCGGTTCTTGGGCAGCCCGTCGGCCCAGCGGAGGATCGCTTCCGGGACACCCGGCGCCACGACTTCGCCGGGATGATTGTACTCGCCGCGGACGAGCAAGTGGGTGGCGCGCGGTTTCTCCATTTCTTGCATCACCATGGCGATGGGGATTGAGTCTTGATGTTTCTGACGCTCGGCGCGTTTGTCGTTCAGGACTTTGACCAGGTCTTTCGCCTCCGGGACAAACTGTTCCCGGTAGTAACGCTGCAACTCCAGATTCTGCGCTGGAGTTCTGCGAGGGCCGTCCACGAGCAACAGGGATCGGATGTGGTCCGGAAGCGAGAAGAACGCCGGCAAGTCATCCGAGGACGTCATCGCGAGGCGAAAACGCGCCAGCGTCTTGTGAGGCACCGGCGCGTCGAAAATCAAACGAATTTCCAATTCCATGCCTTCGGCAAAGCCAACCGTGTCCGCAAAACGGAACCAGGCGTAATGCGGCTGCTTGGCGGCATCGTTGTTGCCCGTGTCAATGGACCAACCCGTCTCGATGAGCTCGTCCAGCGTGCCGCTCACCGGGTAGCCTCCGCGGCTCGCGTCGGCCGCCGCCGCCGCAATCGCCACCGCATGCTCCAAGATGGGCTCGGGGCCGAGCCGGAAATAAAATCCGCCTTTCTCGCTCGCGTTCGTGACCTTGACGAGCAGCTTGTTTTCTCCGGACGCCAATCGCACTTGAACTTTGTCCTGATCTGCGGCGGCGGAGCGGTTGACGTCTTTGTTGTGAACCAACTTCCCGTTCACCCAAACCTTGAGGCTGCCGCCACTGCCCAGGCGCAGTTCAACACGCTGCGCAACCGGGGCGCGAATGGTGCGGAAAAAATAGAACGATACATCCGTTCCCGGCAGAGCCACGACTTCGCCATCTTTCGCCTCGTTTGCCTCCTCCCATTTCACCTGGCCTTCCTGGTAAACGGCCTTGAGGTCCACTCCGCGTTCCGGTCCAAAATCCTTTTCAAAGGCCTCCTTTTTCGAGGAGCCAGTGAAGGGTCCTAAACGCCGCCACTGACTCAGTTCCAGATTCTGAAGATTGGCTCTGGCCTTTTCCGGATTCGCGCTGCGAGCGGTCATTTCAACGCGAGTCAGGATGAACTCGCCGTTGTCGCTGCGGCCGGCTTTGCCGTGCGCCAACGACGCATCCGGCAAGGCTTCGAGTCGAACGCCGGAGATTGCTTTGGCAGGAGTGAACAAGCGGAGTTGGTAAGTGTCCCGATCGGGATGGGCGCCCGAGACCGCGATGGCGTTGTCAGCCGATGCGCTTAACTTCGCGCCATTCTTGGAGCCGAGATCGAGCGCGAGCAGCGGACCCCAGTTCTCGATGCTCTTTTCGCGGTGACGCTTCGCCCATTGTTCCTGGCCCGCAGTCCAGGTGGCATTGGTCTCTTCGACGATTTTGCGATGGGCCAGTTCCAGCGCAGCGATCTCCGAGTTGAACTGCGCCAGACGCTGCTCGTGCTCCGACGTCTTCAACTCCAACCTCGGCACGGGATTCAACTGGGCATCCAGCCCGTTCTCCGGAACGGTGTTAAAGAAAGCGAAGAACCGGTAATAATCCTTTTGGGTGATCGGATCGTACTTGTGATCGTGACACTCGGCGCACGCCATCGAAGTGCCCATCCAGACGCGCGCCGTCGTATCGACGCGGCCGACGACGTATTTGACCGAATACTCTTCGGGCAGCGCACCGCCTTCAGAGGTGGTCATTTCATTCCTGTGAAAACCCGTGGCGATGAGTTGATCGCGCGTTGGTTTGGGCACGAGATCGCCCGCCAACTGTTCAATCGTGAACTGGTCAAAGCGCATATTGTCGTTGAAGGCTTTGATCACCCAATCCCTCCAGTGCCACATGTCGCGATGGTTGTCGTGGTGATAACCCTGAGTCTCTCCGTACCGCGCCAGATCCAGCCAGAACATGGCCTGGCGTTCGCCATAGGCCTTGGATTTGAGAAGACGGTCCACGACTTTCTCGTAAGCCTCGGAAGTTTGGTCGGCCAGGAATGCATCGATCTCCTCCACGGTTGGCGGAAGGCCGGTCAGATCGAGTGCCGCGCGGCGGATCAGCTTTTCTTTCGGAGCTTCGCTGGACGGCTCCAACCCCTCCTGTTCCAGGCGATTTAGAATGAAGGGATCGATTTCGTTCTTCGCCCAGGTTTTGTTTTTGGTCTTGGGCGGGTCCATCCGCCGCGGCTTCATGTAAGCCCAGTGCTCTTGCCAGTCCGCGCCTTCCGCCACCCATTGTTTGAGCAGTTCGATTTGTTTTGCCGAAAGCGGCTTTCCGCCCTTCTTGGCCGGCGGCATCAAGTCGTCTTCGTTTTCGGTCGTGATGCGGCGGACCAATTCGCTCTTGCTCAAGTCGCCCGGTACGACAGCAATCTCGCCGGATTTGGCCGGAGTGAAGGCAAATTGTTTGATGTCGAGCCGCAACCCGCCCTTGCGCGCCTTTTCATCCGGACCGTGGCAGGCGTAGCAATGATCGGAAAGGATGGCGCGAATGTCGCGGTTGAAATCAACTTTCGGCGATGCGGCAGAAACCTGTTCCGGGAACCAAATGCATGGGCAGAAAAGCGCAATGGCGGTTGAAAGCAGTCGCGTCGGGCTCATGATGTTGCGGCGTAACACCGCTAATCTAAGCAAACGCCGCGCAGAGGGCAAATGGGAATCTCCGCGCTCGGCGTAGAGCCGTTACAACGCTAAAAGCGTTACAGCGTTAAAACGGATCAGAGAACGCTCACGACTAACCTAACCTTGCAACGCTTTTAACGCTCTAACGTTCCAACACTGCGCCGACGATGACTCATGGCTTCGCCGCGCCGCGCCGCGTTCAATCTTTCCCTTTGAAGCTCCGAGCCCAGGCGAGCAGCTCCCCGTACAGCTTCGGGTGTTCCGATTCCGGGAGTTCGGTTTGTTCCACCATTTCCTCCCAGACGATGCCGAAACATTCCTCGACGGAAACACCTTTCCGGACGCAGCGCCGGAGCGAACGCCGGAATTGGCGGCGAAACTCTTTCTTACTCCTTTTCCCCTTCACCACAGACAGAATCATGAGGCGATCATTCTTACCGCATTGAACTCGCCAGTTTTTTTTCGTTTCGGACCCAATACATGCTGCGTTTGTCGTATGGAGCGGTCTTGCAGGTGACCGGGCATGGGAGGGTCATCGTGCCGAGGTGATCCGCGGCGAACGACCGCTCATCGGGGAAATACAGGGGGCTGATGTGT
>JACPRI010000466.1 GCA_016190065.1 Verrucomicrobiota bacterium | reverse complement strand
TCGAAACTTCGGGCGCTGAGCGCAATCTAAGCCTGAAATGAGACGTAACCGCAAAAGAACGGACAGATCGCATAGATTTCCGATCTCCTTTTTTTGCGATCCTTTGCGGCTGATTCAACTGGATGCGGCTCCGCCGCGCGGTGTTCCGTCGCGGCAGATCAATTGCTCCGATTAGGACGGATTACATGGACGCATCTAATGCCAATCTGGCCGGTTCCCAAATCCTGGTCATCGACGACGTGGCCGCAAATCGAAAGTTGCTTTGCGACACCTTGGAATCCGAAGGCTACGCGATTTCCGCCGCGCCGAGCGGCGAGGTCGGCCTCAAAGTGGCGCTGGCCGATCCACCTGACCTGATCTTGCTGGACGTGATGATGCCGGGCATCGACGGCTACGAAGTTTGCCGGCGGCTGTAGGCGCAGGAGGGGCTGAAGGAGGTTCCGGTGATTTTTATCACCGCCTACAACGAAACGAGCAGTCTGGTCGAGGGGTTCCGCGTCGGCGGCGTGGATTATATCACCAAACCGTTTCAAGCGGAGGAGGTGTTGATCCGCATCGCGAACCATCTCAAGCTGAGTCGGCTGACGAACGAATTACGCGCGAAGAACCGGGCGCTGGAGGAAGAGATGAGCCGGCGCCGGCAGGCCGAAGACGAACGGGATACCGCGGATGGCCGGCTCAGCATACTGGCAGACCGCGAGAACGCACGCTGGGGACTGCCAGGCTTTGTCGGCCAGAGCGCGACTTTCAGAAGCATCCTCGAAACCATCCGCCGGCTGCATCGCTTCTCGAACGCCTCGGTCTTAATTACGGGGGAGAGCGGCACAGGCAAGGAACTGGTCGCTCGCGCCATCCATTACGGGGGCGTTCACGCCGAAGGGCCGTTCATGCCCGTGAACTGCTCGGCCATTCCCGCCGAGTTGGCGGAGTCGATGTTCTTCGGGCATGTGAAGGGAGCGTTCACGGGCGCGAGTTCGGATCGCAAAGGATTCTTCGAGCTGGCCAGCAACGGAACCCTTTTCCTGGATGAAGTCGGGGAGATGCCCGCCGCTTTGCAGGCGAAGTTGCTCCGAGCTTTGGAAGACGGCCAGGTCCAGCGTCTTGGCGAGGCGAACGCCAGGAAGGTGCAGACCCGGATCGTGGCGGCGAGCAATGTCGATTTTCAAAGCTCCATCGCGGCGGGCCGCTTTCGCCGCGATCTCTTTTTCCGTTTGGCACGCTTCACCATCGACGTGCCGCCGCTTCGTGAGCGGACCGACGACATTCCCATCCTGGCCCGACATTTTTTGAAAGTGCTTTCCAAGGAGATGAATCTGCACATGCCGGAGTTGACCGCCGGCGCGCTGAAAGCCTTAAGATCGTATTCGTTTCCCGGCAACGCGCGGGAGTTGAGAAACGTCCTCGAACGAGCGCTGGTCGAATGCGACGGGCACGCCATCCTGGCCGAGCATATCCATTTCTTTTTCAGCCCCGAGGAAGCGCAACGCCGCACCCGAAGCCTGAGCGAGGAACTCCAGGCTCCAAATGAATCCCACCAAACCGGGAGCGCCGCCCCTGACGAGGAACGGATTCGGGAATTCGTTCAGGCTGAAGGTTGCATCAATAACACCAGTTGCCGCGAGCTGCTGAAAGTGGACCGACACCGGGCTTCCTATCTCCTGCGCAAACTGGAACGCGAAGGACGGCTCGTGGTCGAAGGACAAGGCCGATGGGCCCAGTACCGCCTGCCGGAGGCACGCGCGTAACGCCGGCTTTCGAGCCGGCAAGTTGCGAGGTCTCCCGACCTCGCGGTTCACGAGGCACGAATGCCTCGGAACTTGCCGACAGGAATGTCGGCGTTACGATTCTTATATGCTCATCCTCGACACCCACGCGCACATTTACGCGCACGACGAGAAACGCTATCCGCCGATCGAGAAACCGTTGCGGCCCCCCGGAGGCAAGGGAACGCTCGGCGACCTTCGCGCCGAGTCGGCCTCGCATGGTGTGCGCGCGGCGTGCTTGATCCAGACTTCCACGTTTTACCGCTTCGACAACCGTTACATCTGCGACAGCGCCAAAGTCAGTTCGGACTGGGCCGCCGGTGTCTGCACACTCGATCCGGACGACCCGCACAGTCCCGGACTCCTGTCCCAATTCAAGCGCGAGTTCGGCATCAAAGGCATGCGCAGCATCCCGGGCCAAAGCGGGCGAATCGACGACGAAGGCGTGCGCCGTTTGTGGAAGACGGCGGCAGACGAAGGCCTGGTGATCAATGCGCTCATCCGCCGCGAGAACGCGGAAAATCTCAGCCGTATCCTGGCCGATTTTGCGAGTCTGCGGGTGGTGCTGGACCATTGCATGTATCCTGAGGTCGGGCCGGAGCACGACGCGATACTCAACGACGTGCTGCGCTTGTCGCGGTTCAAGAACCTGCACGCCAAGTTGACGTTCGTGCCGACGGGCAGCAAACAGAAGTATCCTTGCGCCGATCTGCACGGGACGGTGCTGAAGATCGTGGAAGCCTATGGCCCGGAGCGATGCGTGTGGGGCAGCGATTTTCCCTGTGAACTCTGGACGCCCGGCGTGACCTACTCCCAGCACTTGCAGATTTTCCTGAAGGACATCCCGTTCCGCGATTCGGCGCGCCAGCAGATCCTCGGCTTGACCGCGAAGAAGCTGTGGTTTCCGGAATGGGAGTGAGGGAGTTCGAGGACCAAAAAACCGCGAATAGACGCGAATCAACGCGAATTCTCTGATGTGGATTCACAAGCTTTTGCGCTTCCTCGCTGTTTCAGTGGCGGTTCTCCCTCTCCCAGCGGGAGAGGGTTGGGGTAAGGGAGAAGCGCCGGTGATATCCAAGGCCGCTGATTTGCCCGATGCTTCCCACCCTCACCCTGTCCCTCTCCCTCAAGGGAGAGGGAATTCATGGGACCATGCGAATGAAGGCCGCCCGCGCTAGACACCGGCCGTCACTACGTTTCCCGGTTTGGTGAACGGTTCTCCGTTTGCCGCTAGCCGTTCTAAGCCTTTGCGGAATGCCACGTGCCGAAGACGCGTCCAGCGCACCAGTGGCGACCACGCTGCGTGGACAAGTCGATGCTTGATCAGCAGGCGCCAGAGACGATTTGAGCGTTTATAGAGACATGACATCGCGAGATAAGGAAGCACCGCCGCGAGCTGGCTCGGCCGCCGACGCCAGATGCTTGCCAGCGAAAAGAGGCGCCGATACAGCCAGTCATAACCCAGTTGCAGTTCTTCAGCACTCATGTGCTGTGCTTCGGCTCGAACACGACGTGCGCCGTGTCGTATTTGTCCCAGTCCCGATGCAGAATCCGCCGTTCGCTTTCCATTTGCCTAAAGAAGGGCGTGCCGGGGTATGGCGTCAGGATATGGAAAGTCGCGCATTCAAGCCGGTTGCCTTCGATCCAATGCGCCAGCCGTTGGAACACATCCTTCCGATCCTCATCGAAGCCCAGGACGAACTTCCGTTCACCTGGATGCCATGATGGACGTTCGAGTTCGATTGGGGGATTGCAAACGTTGAACCCGAACGGATCTAGACATACAGCGCCGCCTGGACGTCGCGGACCAGGACGCTCATGAAAGGGTAGCGTTTTTCGGGTTCACGTTCGAGGCACTTGAGGATGGTTTTTTCAAGCGCCGCGGGAATGTCCGCGTTCAGCTCCCGAGGCGGGATGAAGTCAAGCGACCGGTCCAACTGTTTGCGAAGAATTTCGTCCGGCGTTTCGCCCATGAACGGCTTTCGTCCGGTCAACAGCTCGTAAGCGGACACACCGTAAGCGAAGATATCCACGCGATGGTCGAATGGCTGCCGCAAGAGCTGTTCGGGCGCCATGTAAGCCGGCGTGCCGGGATTGTCGGAACTCTTCCGCGGCTTATCCGGTTTGGGTTGAGCGAGATCGAAATCCACCAGACGCACGCTGGCGTTGCGCGTGACGAGCACGTTTTCCGGTTTGAAATCCAGGTGCATGAATCCGCAGTCCTGCACGTGCTCCAACGCCAGCGCCGAATCGATCAGAATGTTTCCGACGTTCTCGGCCAGAACCGGATCATCGCGCGCGAAAAGCTGCTTGAGGTTTGAAGCCTCGACGTACTCCATCGAAAGGTAATAGGAGCCGTTGATCTTCCCGTGTCCGACGTAGCCGATGACGCAATCGTGATGGTGGATTTGGGAGAGGACCTCGCAGCCGCGAAGGAACCGTTTCTTTTCCGTGAAATTGAAGATCGACGAATTCCGAAGGCGCCGGAGCGAATAAGTTTGCCCCTTTTGGTCTGTGGCCAGCCAGATATCCGCCATGCCCCCGCTGGCGATCAATTCCTGGAGATAGTACGGCCCGAACTGGGTTGGTTTCTCCCAGCCTTTGGCGTCCATGTTATTCGGTGCATCCGATTGCATTGCCTGATGGCCGTTGGGTGTTTACCAATTTTGCACAACCCGTGCCACTTCAATCTGACTTTTCACGACCTCAGGCCAGGGCGGCAAGCGGAGGGGTGGAGTAGTGGAGTGCTGGAGTAATGGAGTAATGGAATCATGCACCACTCCATCACCCCAATACTCCGACACTCCACTACTCCTTTCCCCGTCCGTGCCTGAGCGTTCGAGTCTTGGCTTGGCTTGCTCCATGGCGGACTCTACTTTCAGTCATGCGGCAGGTGAGAACGGTCGCGCTCTATTTCCTGGCCATCTTTCTGGGCAGCGCATTGGTTGCGCCCTGGCTGTTCAAGCTGCTTCAGGGGTTGGCGGTGGCTGTTCCTTCATTGAGCAGCCTGGCTGAAGCACCTTTTCCCAGAGTCTTAAATCGGACCCTCATGCTTCTGGGAGCCATTGCGCTCTGGCCGCTGGCCATCGGATTGGGCCTTCGTTCTTGGCGGGAGATTGGGTTGAGAAAGAGCGACACCGCCTGGCGAGAGGTTGGTATTGGCTTCCTTTTCGGGCTGGGGTCGCTGGCGTGCGTCGCGGCGGCTGCGCTGGTTTCCGGCGCACGCGGTTGGGTGGCCGAACGAACGGCGACGGAAATCGCGCGGCATCTGGCGAACGCGGGTTCAGCGGCGATCATTGTTTCACTTATTGAAGAGGTCTTTTTTCGCGGCCTGCTTTTCGGAGGGTTGAGAAAGTCGCTGGGTTGGCCCCTGGCGCTGGTCGCGAGCAGCTTGGTTTACGCGGGGTTGCACTTCCTGCAGAGGACCCAATTCGCGGGATCTGTGGACTGGACGTCCGGGTTCGTGGTTTTGGGTTCCATGCTGCGTGGCTTTGGGGAGTTGGGGATGATGTTTCCCGGGTTGCTGAATCTCGCGGTTGCGGGAGCGCTCCTGGGCGTGGCGTATCAATGGACCGGCGCGCTTTACTCTTCCATCGGCCTGCACGCCGGGTGGATTTTCTGGCTGAAGTCCTACGGTTTCTTTTCAAGGGACGGAATCTCCGGGAGTCCCTGGTTCTGGGGCACGGGCAGACTAATCGACGGGTTTCTCGCTCTCGTGGTCTTGTCGATCATGCTATGCTTGCTGCTGCTCATGAGAACTCGACCGCCGCCAAAGGCGGACGGAAGGATGGAGGGGGTGCGCAAATGAGAACCGTTCGTTTCGCGAGCCTGGTGAAAAGCTGGCTTGATGCCGGCCTGGGGTTTTTCTATCCTAATGTGTGTCAGATTTGTCGTTCCCAACAGGCGACAGCCGGGGACGGGTACGTCTGCGCCGGATGCCGGCAAGGTGTGCGCCCGATCCAGGCGCCGTTCTGCGAACGTTGCGGGTTGCCTTTTGAAGGCGAAATCACCACACGCTTCGAGTGTGGCAACTGCCGTGAAATGGAACTGCATTTCTCTTCGGCGCGAGCGGCCGTGTCAGCCAACGGCGTGGCCCTGGACATTGTCCACCGCTACAAGTACCATCGGGCCCTCTGGTTCGAACCGTTCCTGGCCGATTTGCTCGTCACCCAGGCCGTTCCGCGTTTGGCGCGCGCGGATTGGGACCTCATCGTGCCCGTCCCGCTTCATCCCTTGAAACAACGCGAACGCGAGTTTAATCAGGCCGAACGGCTGGCCCGGCGCCTGAGCGCCGCCACCCGAATCCGTGTTCAATCCCTGCTCCGGCGGGTTCAACCCACCCGGACGCAGACTCTCTTGACCCGTACCGAACGTGCCGCCAACGTGCGCCGAGCCTTTGCGCCAGCCCGGCGATGCCGGCTTCACGGCGAGCGTGTCGTGCTCGTGGACGACGTGCTCACGACCGGGGCAACGACCAGCGCTTGCGCCGAAATCCTGCGCAAACACGGCGCAGGGGAGGTCTGTGTCTGGACCGTTGCTCGCGGCGTGTGAACCGATTAACCTCTGCACCGACCATGGCTACCACCACCTTCACCAAGAAGCGTCTCGGGCTGGAAACTCCGGAATCTGCCGCCCCGCCCCCGCCGCCTGGTCCGCCGGCCAGTTTCCCGAAGAAGCCAAAGATCGGACAAACCAAGGCCCGGAAACGCGACATCCCGGAAGGCTTATGGACCAAGTGCCCGAAATGCTCCGTCATGCTTTATGACAAGGAGCTGGATGAAAACCTGAAAGTCTGCCAGCGCTGCCACCATCATTTCCCGATCGGCGCCCGCGAACGAATCCATTCCCTGGTCGAAACCTGTTCCTTCCAGGAGATGGACGCTGAGATGACCAGCGTCGATGTTCTGGAATTTACCGGCGTCGCTTCCTACGCGACCAAGCTGCAGGATTACCAGAAATCCACCGGGCTGAAAGACGCCGTGATCACTGGCGTCGGGAAAATCAACTCGCACAAAGTGGCGCTGGGAGTCATGGATTTCAATTTCCTCGGTGGCTCCATGGGATCGGTCGTCGGAGAAAAACTTACGCGCATGATTGAGACGGGGACGGACAGGGGCCTTCCGGTCATCATCATTTCTACCAGCGGCGGGGCGCGCATGTACGAAGGCATGTTCAGCCTCATGCAAATGGCGAAAACCTGCGGCGCCCTGGCCTACCACGCCAAACAAAAGCTGCCCTACCTCAGCGTGCTGACCCACCCGACGACCGCCGGGGTCATGGCCAGTTTCGCCAGCGTGGGCGACCTGATTATCGCCGAACCCGGCGCGATGATCGGTTTTGCCGGTCCGCGGGTGATCAAAGACACCACGCAATCTGAATTGCCTCCCGGATTTCAAACGGCCGAGTTTCTCCTGGAGCACGGGTTGATCGACGCCATCGTGCACCGCAAGGAAATGAAGGAGCGACTTTGTTATTACCTGGATTTCCTCACCGAAGGCCAGCGGCAGATGGCTGCGCTCGGTTGATCCCCGACTATGGTCCTGGTCATCGATAATTACGATTCGTTCACGTACAACCTCGTCCAGTATCTCGGCGAGATGAAGGTGGACCTTCAGGTTCACCGCAACGACCAGATCACCCTGGACCAGATCCGCGAGCTCAATCCGGAGCGAATTCTCGTTTCTCCCGGCCCCTGCTCGCCGCGCGAATCAGGCCTGTCGAACGACATCATCCGCACGTTCGGGCCGCGCATTCCTCTCTTCGGCGTTTGTCTTGGGCATCAGTGCATCGGCCACGTTTTCGGGGCTGATGTCGTCGTCAATTACCGGATGATGCACGGCAAAACGTCACCCATCAAACACCACGGAAAGGACCTCTTTTGCTCGATGCCCAATCCGTTCGTCGCCACGCGCTACCATTCCCTGGTCATCAAGCGCGACACCATTCCGGATTGTCTGGAGATCACGGCGGAAACGGATGAAGGCGAGGTCATGGGCGTCCGGCACAAGGAGCATCCGATTTGGGGCGTGCAATTCCATCCGGAAAGCATTCTGACCGAGCACGGGAGGACAATCTTGAAGAACTTCCTGAGCCTCTCGTGAATTCTCCGACCTTGATCGAGCTTGAAGCGGGATTGGACGCGATCCGGCAGGCGCCGAAGGACCGGGGCGTTTTAGAAATGATTGTGCGCCGTCCGAGGGCAGGCGAGCGGGAAGTCCTGGAGGAAGGCCAGCTTGACCTTGCGGACGGCCTTGTGGGCGACAATTGGAAAACGCGCGGCTCCCGGACGACGGACGGATCCGCCTATCGCGAAACGCAGATCACGGTGATGAATTCCCGTGTGATCGCGCTTTTGGCTCAGGCGAAGGAGCGCTGGCCGCTCGCCGGAGATCAATTGTTCATCGACCTGGATTTGAGCAAGGAGAATTTGCCGCCTGGAACACGGCTGACCTTCGGTTCGGCGGTGCTGGAGGTGACTCCTCCGCCCCACACGGGCTGCAAAAAGTTCATGGCGCGCTTTGGCCAGGAGGCGATGGCGTTCGTCAATTCGCCGACCGGAAAGCAGCTTCAACTGCGCGGCATCAATGCCAAGGTCGTTCAGCCGGGCGTGATTCGCGTCGGCGCTGTGGCGAAAAAGCTTCTTCTCAGTAAAGCAACCTGAAGGCCTGGAACGTGAACCAGCCCAATGCCGCTCCAGCCGGAATATCGACCACGTAGTGTTGCTTGGTGAACAGGCAGCTCAGCGCGATCAGGACGGGAAAGAGAAACACCAGCGGGCCCAGTTGCGGCAGGAGATGCATCGCCGTCAACGTCGCCACCGACGTGTGCATGCTGGGAAAACTGTTGGAGCGGGCGTCGAAACTTTGCACGAAGGCGAGGAAGCGTTCGGATCGACCGCGTCGCGCATTGCACGCGCGCCACTCGACCGGGACGGCCACGGGGAACAGGGTGAAGAACGCCATCTGAAATCCCAGGAGCATCGTGTAGCTGATCGCGACGTAAAGAAAGTGCCGCGGCGATTCGATGATCCAGTTGATGCCCAGAATCGCCGGGTAATAGAGACAACTGTAAATCCAGACCCAGCGCGGACGGTAGGGGATCGTTTCGTCGATGGGCAGGCGCAGCTCCCGCGGTTCGGTGAGGTGATTGCGTTGGCACCAGAAATAGAACTGGTAAACGCCCACGATCAGAAACACGCTGATGATCAATTGAATGATGT